>JAGPVT010000170.1 GCA_018066865.1 Marinobacter sp.
GAATGATCTGAAAGTAGATCCGGCCAAGGTTGACGAAAAGATCCAGGAGATCGCGTCAACGTATGAACAGCCGGAAGAGGTTATTGCGCACTTCAGCGGTAATCCGGAGCAGAAGAGTCAGATCGAATCCAGCGTGCTGGAAGATCAGGTTGTTGACCATGTGCTTTCTCAGGCGAAGGTTACAGAAAAGAAGGTCAAGTACGAAGAGGCCATCCAGGCTGGGCAGCCCCAGCGCTGATATTGGCGACGTGACAGTGCCGGGGTCGGGTCAGTTTCCGGCCTCGCTGGCCGAACACAGTTAGCAGCCGGCATGTCCGGCTGTTTCCATCTTGGCTTGCGGCTGGCAAAGTACAGGATGCAAGAATACTGAAGATGCCGTGGTTCGTAGCCACGTCCCATTTGTCCATAAGGAGTTCAGGCGCATCATGACGCAGAAACCAATCGATGGTCTCGCAATGGATACCAGGTCAGCCCTGGTACCGATGGTTATCGAGCAGACTGCCCGCGGGGAGCGCTCGTTCGACATATATTCCCGTCTGCTCAAGGAGCGGGTGATCTTCATGGTTGGGCAAGTGGAAGATCACATGGCCAACCTGATCGTGGCGCAGCTTCTGTTCCTGGAATCCGAAAATCCGGATAAAGATATCCATTTGTATATTAATAGCCCTGGCGGTTCTGTGACCGCGGGTATGTCCATTTATGACACCATGCAGTTTATCAAGCCTGACGTTTCAACGTTGTGTGTCGGGCAAGCAGCCAGTATGGGTGCGTTTCTGTTGGCTGGCGGTGCTGCTGGCAAGCGGGCTTGTTTGCCTAACTCGCGCGTGATGATTCACCAGCCTCTGGGTGGTTATCAGGGCCAGGCAACGGATATTGAGATTCATACCCGCGAAATACTCAAAATCCGTCACACCCTGAACTCGATCCTGGCCCATCACACCGGTCAGGATCTGGAAACCATCTCCAGAGATACGGATCGTGACAATTTCATGGATCCGACGCAGGCAAAAGAGTACGGGCTAATTGACTCGATACTTGATAAGCGCGTGCCGAATAAATAATACTGGAAGTAATTGCATCACCCCTGGCTGGCGCCTGACTATCTGAAGCGCCGGCAAAACGAGATCAGAGGTATTTCAATGGCAGATGAAAGAAACGGCAGAGGCGACGATAACGGCAAGTTGCTCTACTGCTCGTTTTGTGGAAAAAGCCAGCATGAAGTCCGTAAGCTCATTGCAGGGCCCTCGGTGTTCATCTGCGACGAGTGCGTCGACTTGTGCAACGATATTATCCGTGAAGAGATTCAGGAAAATGCACAGGAGGAGCCGAGTGATCGCCTTCCGACGCCGGCTGAAATCCGCAATACGCTTGATGAGTATGTCATCGGTCAGGATCGCGCCAAAGTCGTACTTGCGGTCGCGGTTTATAACCACTATAAGCGCCTCCGCTACGGTGAAGGCAAGGGTGATGTCGAGCTTGGCAAAAGTAATATTCTGCTGATCGGCCCGACGGGTAGCGGTAAGACACTGCTCGCAGAGACTCTGGCTCGGATGCTCAACGTTCCCTTTACCATCGCGGACGCCACAACGCTCACCGAAGCAGGCTACGTGGGTGAGGATGTCGAGAACATCATCCAGAAGCTGCTGCAGAAGTGTGATTACGATGTAGACAAAGCCCAGCGGGGCATTGTTTATATTGATGAGATCGACAAGATTTCGCGCAAGTCAGACAACCCGTCAATCACTCGCGATGTCTCGGGTGAGGGCGTTCAGCAGGCTCTGCTGAAACTGATCGAAGGCACGGTTGCCTCCGTACCTCCCCAAGGAGGGCGCAAGCACCCGCAGCAGGAATTTTTGCAGGTTGATACCAGCAATATGCTGTTTATTTGCGGTGGGGCATTTGCGGGCCTGGATAAAGTGATACGCGACCGCACGGAAAAGAGCAGCATCGGCTTTTCGGCCGCGGTAGCTACCCGGGACGACTCCAAGAATACCGGAGATGTGATCAAGAACGTGGAAACGGAAGATCTGGTCAAGTATGGCCTGATTCCGGAGTTTGTTGGCCGCCTGCCAGTGGTTGCGACACTCAACGAGCTTGATGAAGATGCACTTGTGCAGATTCTCACGGAACCGAAAAACTCTCTGACCAAACAGTATCAGAAGCTGTTTGACATGGAAGGCGTGGAGCTGGATTTCCGGGACGAGGCGTTGCGTGCAGTTGCCAGTAAGGCTCTGGAACGTAAAACGGGTGCCCGCGGTCTGCGCTCGATCATGGAAGCGACCTTGCTCGACACCATGTATCAGATTCCGTCGGAGCATGATATTTCCAAGGTCGTGATTGACGAAAGCGTAATATTGGGCGATTCAGAACCGTTCAAAATATATGCAAACACGGATCACGCCAAAGCTGTGCCAGATGATTGATCGGTCTTTCACTGCTGAACGATAAATAAAAAAGGGGCGGGAACGCCCCTTTTTTGTTGGTTTGTATCAGCAGCGCCCTGTGCTGTGTTGTTTGGTAAAAATATTGCAATTTCAACAGCCGCCCCAATGAAGGGTGGTATGCTGAATGAAACACCGTCAGAGGATTCCTTATGACCCGGATACCCGAAGATATCGTGCAAGAATACCCACTGCTTCCGCTCCGTGATGTGGTGGTGTTTCCGCACATGGTCGTCCCCCTGTTTGTGGGCCGCGAAAAATCCATTCAGGCTCTGGAAGCCGCAATGGAAGGAAGCAAGGAAATCCTGCTGGTGGCCCAACGGGACGCCTCCACTGATGAGCCTGGCCCCGCCGATGTATTTGAGGTAGGCACGCTCGCAACCGTCCTGCAAATGCTGCGGCTTCCTGACGGCACGGTAAAAGTGCTGGTTGAGGGCAATGCCCGGGCTGCGATCAGTAATATCACAGAAGCCGATTACCTCTCCGGTGGCGCTACGTTGATGGACGAAGAGGGGTTGCCTGAGCGCGAGGAAGAAGTGCTCCTGAAAACCCTGATGGACGAGTTTGAAAAGTTTGTGAAACTCTCCAGAAAAGTACCTTCGGAAGTCTCTAATGCCTTGGCCGGAATCGAAGAGTTGGAGCGTCTTGCAGACACCATGGCGGCCCATCTCGAGATGCGCATTCCGGAGAAGCAGGAGTTACTGGAAGCGCTTGACGTTAATCGTCGTGTAGAGCTCCTTCTGGGTAAGCTGGATGGTGAAATCGACCTGATTGAGGTTGAGAAGCGCATTCGCGGCCGAGTGAAGAAGCAGATGGAGCGCAGTCAGCGCGAGTATTACCTGAATGAGCAGATGAAGGCCATCCAGAAGGAAATGGGTAACCTGGGTGAGGGTAATAACGATTTTGAAGAGCTGGAGCAAAAGCTTGAGGAAGCCGGCCTGCCGGAAGAAGCTCGCAAGAAAACAGAATTAGAGCTGAACAAGCTCAAGATGATGTCACCCATGTCCGCCGAAGCCACAGTTGTTCGTGGTTATATCGACTGGATGCTGGCCGTGCCCTGGAAAAAGCGCAGCCGGGTGCGCCACGATATTGAAAAAGCCCGGGAGATTCTTGATCAGGACCATTACGGCCTTGACGAGGTCAAGAAGCGCATTCTTGAATACCTGGCAGTGCAGAGCCGTGTGAAAAAAGTAAAGGGTCCTGTCCTGTGCCTGGTGGGGCCTCCGGGTGTTGGTAAAACATCGCTTGGGCAGTCGATCGCTCGGGCCACCAACCGCAAGTACACGCGGATGGCTTTGGGTGGTGTGCGAGATGAGGCTGAGATTCGCGGCCACCGTAAAACCTATATTGGTGCGCTACCCGGCAAGCTGCTTCAAAAACTTGCCAAAGTGGGTGTTAAAAACCCGCTGTTCCTGTTCGATGAAATCGACAAGATGGGCATGGATCACCGTGGTGATCCTGCGTCTGCGCTGCTGGAAGTTCTCGACCCTGAGCAGAACCACACGTTCAACGACCATTACCTGGAGGTGGACTATGACCTTTCCGATGTGATGTTCGTGTGTACGTCCAACTCCATGGACATTCCGTCTGCGTTGCTTGATCGCATGGAGGTTATACGGATTCCGGGTTACACCGAAGACGAGAAAGTGAACATCGCGTTGCGTTACCTGTTGCCGAAACAGATCAAGGCGAACGGATTACGTAAGGATGAACTGACGTTACCCGAAGAAACGCTGCGCGATATCGTGCGTTACTACACTCGCGAGGCTGGTGTTCGTGGTCTGGAGCGGGAAGTCGCCAAGATATGCCGAAAGGTGGTGCGCGAGCATGTGGAAGCCAATGACAAAGCAGTCATCGTTATCGAGCCTGAGATGCTTGAGCACTATTCCGGTGTGCGCAAGTTCAACTACGGGCTGGCGGAAGAGACTAACCAGATAGGGCAGGTAACGGGCCTTGCATGGACTCAGGTGGGCGGCGAACTGCTGACCATTGAGTGCGCTCTCACGCCTGGTAAGGGCAGGGTTGTTAAAACCGGGTCTCTTGGTGACGTAATGCAGGAGTCTATTCAGACTGCACTTACGGTTGTCAGAAGCCGTGCGCAGGGCCTGGGAATCGCAGACGATTTTCATGAAAAGCACGATTTGCATGTTCACGTACCCGAAGGTGCAACCCCCAAAGATGGTCCCAGTGCCGGTATTGGTATGTGCACAGCGCTGGTTTCCGCATTGACTAAAATTCCGGTTCGGGCAGACGTTGCGATGACCGGTGAAATTACACTTCGGGGTCGGGTTCTGCCCATTGGCGGGCTGAAGGAAAAGCTTCTTGCGGCTCATCGCGGTGGTATCAAGACGATCATTATACCGGATGAAAACGTGAGAGATCTCAAGGAGATACCTGATAATATCAAGGACTCGCTGGAGATTCTGCCGGTCAAATGGATTGATGAAGTGTTGGATATTGCGCTGGCCTATGCGCCCGAGCCGCACGCGGTTAACAAGTCGTCCGAGGCGGGCTCAGGTAAGCCGCATGACGAAGACGGTGATGGTGCAGAACGCATAAAAACACATTAAACCCTGGATGAGTTGTTGACATGCCGGAGAGCCCATTGGTATAACTGTTTCGCCGTGAAGCAGCCAATACCAAGGGCTCCCGCGCAGTATGTGCCTATTCCGAACACCGGTTGAATACCGAAAGGAATAAGAAAACCGAAGAATGGAATTCTCCGACCGCTTATGCGATAGTCGAGAACGTCCGAGAAAAAACAATCCGACCTAGAACATCTTCAAACTGATAGCGAAGGGGTTTAGTGTGAACAAGTCCGAACTAATCGATGCAATTGCAGAATCAGCAGATATTTCCAAAGCAGCCGCCGGGCGCGCTCTGGACGCAATGACCAACTCTATTACCGGTGCCCTCAAAAAAGGCGATCAGGTTACTCTGATCGGTTTTGGTACTTTCTCTGTGAAAGATCGTGCCGCGCGCACGGGCCGTAACCCGCAGACCGGTGCCGAGATCAAGATTGCGGCCTCTAAAGTGCCTGGGTTCAAAGCAGGCAAGGCCCTGAAAGACGCCGTTAAGTAACGGTTCTTTCTCCGGGGGCTTCTGTCAAAGGGGGCCGCCAAGAAGAATTCAAGGCGCATTCCGACAGGGTGCGCCTTTTTACGTTAAGTGCACCGGCAGCAGGCTCTGATACCGGCGCCAAATGGTAAAAACTGCACGACCTTGAACAGGGGTTCGGGAGAAACATGCTTCAAGATATTCGGGAAAATTCCCAAGGAACGATTGCCAAGATCATCATCGGTCTGTTGGTCGTGTCCCTCTCCATCTGGGGAATGGATGCCATTATTGGCGGCTTCTCCGGCGAGCCGGAAGTGGCAACAGTGAACGGTGAAGACATTACCGAGCGGGATTTCCTGCGCGTTGTCCAGATGGAAAGCCAGCGCCGTCTATCCAGTATGGAACGTCCCGACCCGGCCATGCTGAACGAGGATCAGATACGTAAAGACGTACTTGATTCCCTGATTCAGGAACAGGTCCTTATTCAGGACGCCAGTGCTCAGGGCCTTGCGCTCAGTGACGCGGATATTGATGCCCTGATTACCCGGATGCCGCAGTTTCAGGTTGATGGGCAATTTAACCGTGATCGCTTTGTGGCTGCCGTTCGCAACCTGGGTATGGGCGTGGGTGAGTTCCGCGAAGCCATGCGCAAACAGTATGTGGTTAATCAGATCCGTGGCGGCATCATGCAAAGTGGCCTGGTTGCTGACGCGAATGCCTCACAGCTTCTGCGAATCCAGAACCAGACGCGGAGCTTTCGGGTTGTTCAGATCCCCGCAGATGCGGTGTCTGATGCGATCGAGGTCACCGACGCGGATCTTGAAGCCTTCTATCAGGAAAACAAGAACGCGTTCAAGCAGCCTGAACAGGTTGACGCATCTTATATAACCTTATCGCTTGGCGCCCTGGCAGAGAAAATTGAGATCAGCCAGGAAGAGCTTGAGGCCTATTACGAGCAGCGCGCTGGTGATCTGGCCCGTGAGGAGCGCCGTGCGTCCCATATTCTGATTGAGGATGGGGCCGATGCAGAGCAGACCATCACGGCCATTCAGGAGCGTCTGGAAGCCGGTGAGAGCTTTGAGGACCTGGCACAAGAGTTCTCTGTTGATACGGTATCTGCCAAAGAGGGCGGCGATCTGGGCTTTGCTGGTCGCGGCGTTTATGACGAAGCCTTTGAAAAGGCCCTGTTTGAACTGCAAGAGGGCGAGGTTTCCGATTCGGTAACGACCAGTTTTGGCGTGCACCTGATTCGCCTTGATGACGTTCGCCGTTCGGATGTGCCTGCACTGGCAGATATTGAGCAACAGCTGCGCACGGAGCTTGCCCGCGAGCGAGCCCAGGAAAAGTATGCAGAGGTGCGCTCAGAGCTTGCGGATTCAGCTTATGCAGCAGATGATCTGGTCGGGCCGGCAAAAGAACTTGGCCTGGAAATTCGCGAGGCCACTGGTGTTACCAGAGAGGGTGGACGGGCACCGTTTGATCATGCCGGGCTGGTTCGTCAGCTTTTCTCGGAGGATGTTCTTGAAGGCGGATATAACACCGAACTCATCGATGTTGGCGATAATGTTTCTGTTGTCGCCCGTGTCCGTGAGTACCGTGAAGCCCAGCAGCTTGCTCTTGAGGATGTGAAAGACAGCATTCGCAGCAACCTGGAGGCTCGTAAAACCCGGGAAATGCTGAATGATCGTGCTGAAGCCATCGTTGCCAGCCTTGAGGAGGGTGAGTCTCTGGAAGCCCTGAATGCGGGTGACTGGGAGCGGTTTGATGATCAGGCCCGGAATGCATCCGGCGCGGATCCGCAGGTTATGCAGGCTGTTTTCTCTCTGGCCCGGCCCGCGGAAGAAAGCGGCGCAAGTTACGGCACAGCGATGACACGAAGCGGTGTTGCGGTGATCGCATTGGATGCTGTCAATGAGGGTGGTGCAGAAGAGAACAGCGCAGACCTGGATCAGTTGCGTAAATTTCTGGCTTCACTTGAGGGGCAGCGTGAATACGCAGCGTATCAGCAGTTCCTGAGGAACAGCGCCGAGGTATCGCGGCCATAAGATAGTGTAGTAACTAAAAAACCCGAACAACGAGTTGTTCGGGTTTTTTTATGGCCGTAATCGGGATCGCCTTTAATCAGGGCTGGTAGGTAAGCGCGTAGGCCTCAGGCTGTCTTTGATTTTTTTGAGATGCCCCAGAAAGTCCTTGCCGCGTTTGAGCGTAACGCCGGTGGCCAGAATGTCGATAACGGTAAGGTGGATGATCCGTGACGACATGGGCATATAGACCTCTATATCTTCAGGAGCGGTAACTTCAAGAGTTGTAGTGCATACGTCTGCCAACGGGGACCCCGGGGTTGTGATGCCAATAACGGTCGCACCGTTGTCCCGGGCAATCCGGGCAATGTCGACGGTTTCCCTGGTGCGCCCGGTATAGGAAATCAACACGATGACATCACCGACACTGGCGCCCGCGGCTACCATACGCTGCATAAGGGCGTCGTCATAAGACATGACGGGAATATTAAAGCGGAAGAACTTGTGTTGCGCATCAAGCGCGACAGAAGCGGAGCCTCCCATACCAAAGAAGTTGATTTGTCTGGCCTGGATCAGGTAATCAATGGCGGTTGCCAATGCTCGAGGGTCCAGTGCCTGGCGGGCCTTGTCGAGGCTGGCAATGGTGCTAAGCATGATTTTGTCGGCAAATTCTGCAACCGTATCGTCAGGCTCTATGTCCTGGCCAATATAGGGTGTGCCTGTGGCGATGCTCTGTGCGAGACGGATCTTGAAATCCGGAAAACCTGTGGCAGAGAAGCCCCGGCAAAACCGGTTAACTGTAGGCTCGCTGACGTTTGAGGCCCGGGCCAAGGCTGCAATACTGTAACGGGTTGCTGCGCTGGGGTCCCGCAGGATCGCCTCAGCTACTTTGCGTTCCGATTTATTCAGAGTATCCAGCCGGGACTGGATGTCTGCCAGTAAGTTCTCGTCACGATGTGTCTGGTTTACAGCCATCAAAGCTACTCCCTGTATCCTTGTCAGGATAGTTGTTCAAAGCAGGCTGATTATACCGGGATTTTAAAGGGTTTTGGGTAGTAAACGTATCAATTGCCCGATAGTGCCCTTGGAATTATCCGGAAGTACTGTCATTATTTGGATAAAATTACTACATTCAAGCGTGAAAACAGGTCCGTTTTTCTTTGGTCTGATTCTCCGGAGAGACATACCCGATGGTCGACAGGATCACTAACCGTTGCGACATTATGCTGTTCGGGGCGCTGGGCGATCTCGCTCAGCGCAAACTGTTCCCCGCTTTTTACCAGTTGGAGAGAGCCGATCTGCTGGCGGATGATAGCAGGATACTGGCGCTTGCCCGCCAGGATATCGATACTGCGATTTTTCGCAAACAGTTACTTGAAAGGCTGGAGCTGTGCGTGAAGCCCGAAGAGTTTGATCGTTCCGTGGCCGAAGCTTTTGTGCAGAGGTTTGAGTATCAGATTCTGGATTTCCAGGACCAGGAAGCGTTCAGGGTGCTAAACACCTGGCGCGATGAAAGAACCAATGAGTTAATCGTTTACATGGCAAGCCCGCCGGCCATGTACGGCGTTATCGCCCGCAACCTCCGTTCCGCCAGTTGCTGTACCGAAAAGACGCGGGTCGTTGTTGAAAAGCCTATTGGCCATGACCTTGAATCCTCGCGGGTGATCAACGACGAACTTGGCGAAGTATACAAGGAAAGCCAGCTTTTCCGGATCGATCACTATCTGGGTAAGGAAACCGTCCAGAATCTCATCGCACTGCGCTTTGCCAACAATCTCTTTGCATCCCAGTGGGATCAGAATCATATATCCCACGTGGAAATAACCGTGGCCGAGAGTGTGGGGATTGAAGGCCGTTGGGGTTATTTTGACAAGGCAGGTCAGATCCGGGACATGATTCAGAATCACATGCTGCAGCTGTTATGCCTGATTGCCATGGACCCGCCATCAGACCTTTCTGCCGACAGTATCCGTGATGAAAAGGTCAAAGTGCTGAAAGCGTTGCGAGCAATCACGCCGGATATGATGGAAAGCTACGTCGTTCGTGGGCAGTACACCGCAGGTACCAGCGCCGGGAAGCCGGTTCCCGGATACCTGGAAGAAGAGGGCGCTAACAAAAGAAGTGAAACAGAAACCTTCGTTGCACTGAAAGTGGAAATCGACAACTGGCGCTGGTCCGGCGTGCCGTTTTATATTCGCACGGGTAAACGCCTTCCGGAAAAGTTGTCCCAGATTATCATCCACTTCAAACCAGCTCCCCACTACATTTTTGATCCTGACCAGAGGCACCTGGCGAACAACAAGTTGATCATCCGATTGCAGCCGGATGAAGGCATGTCGCTTAAAATACTGACCAAAGACCAGGGCCTGCACAAAGGCATGCGGCTGCGACAGGGGCCTCTCGAATTGACGTTTTCCGAGACCTTCGAAGCCGAGCGTATTCCTGATGCTTATGAGCGTCTCCTTTGGGAGGTCATGAAAGGTAACCAGTACCTGTTTGTACGCCGCGACGAGGTAGAGCATGCCTGGCGCTGGGTTGATCAGGTTATCCGAAACTGGACCGACGGTGGCGATCCACCCAAGCGATATGCGGCAGGCACTTGGGGTCCGGTGGCATCCATTGCCATGATCACCCGTGATGGGAGGAGCTGGTATGAGGACGCCTGAAATGGACTTGCCGCCTGGCGTAGAAGCACACTTTGGCGCCTCGGCTCAGCAGGTGGCGTTGGACCTTGCCGGTACTGTTGCGACCTTCCTCGAAGGCAGGCTTCTGAAAGCTGAGCGCGTAAGCCTTGCAGTTTCAGGTGGCTCTACGCCTGTGCCATTTTTCCATGCTTTATCCCTCAAGCAGCTGGACTGGGGCAGGGTAGATGTTTTACTTGCAGATGAGCGCTGGGTGGGTGAAACCGATTTGGCCAGCAACACCAGACTCGTGAAAGAAAATCTGCTCCGGAATAATGCCGCAGCTGCCCGCTACTTTTCCCTGAAGCAGAAAGGTAGTACTCCCGAAGAAGGTCTGGATGCTGTCAAAAAGGAGCTTGCAACGCTAACACTCCCCCTGGACGTGCTGATTCTGGGCATGGGTAATGATGGCCACACCGCGTCTCTGTTCCCGGACGCCCCGGAACTCGCTCACGCTATGGACGCACAAAGCCGGAACCTTGTTGCCGCTATGACACCGCCATCGCAAGAACAACAGCGCATCACGCTGACATATGCCTTGATGCACGGTGCACGCTTTACCGCATTGCACCTGAAGGGCAATGATAAGCTGGCCACATTGAAACTTGCTTTAAGCCAGCCGGACGAGCTTTTCGTTATGCCGGTGCGCGGATTCCTGAAACCTGGCTTGCAGGTTTTCTGGAGTCCCTGAGCCTCTTTAAACCCCGTGTGGAGAATATCATGAGCCAAGTATCCGGTTTTCATCGCGAACGCATCAGATCGGTTCTGAGCTCGTCATTGTTGATGCCTGTTATCACCATAGATCACCCGGCCGATGCAGTGCCACTTTGCCAGGCGCTCTTCGATGGGGGGATTAGCGTGATGGAAATAACCCTGCGAACGGAGCATGGGCTCAAAGCGATCAAAAACGTGCGCGAAGCCCTCCCGCAAGCCTGGGTCGGCGCGGGAACGGTGACTTGCCTTTCCCAGTACCGCCAGGCAGAAGATGCAGGCGCCCAGTTCATCGTCACACCGGGGGTCACCGAAGCGCTTCTCGACTTCGCTTTAACCTCCGAAGCGCCGCTTCTGCCGGGCGTTTCGACAGCTTCCGAGCTAATGCTGGGTTACGGCCTCGGTTATCGTGAGTTCAAGTTTTTCCCTGCAGAAGTGGCGGGTGGAATCGCGGCGCTGAAAGCCTTGAGAGGCCCTTTTCCAGATGCCGTCTTCTGCCCGACCGGAGGCATACGCCGGGATATGGCCAGGGATTACCTGGCCTCGGGCAACGTGCAAACGGTAGGGGGTAGCTGGCTGACGCCAGCAGAGGTTGTTGCGAATAAAGACTGGGCGAAGATCACCGAAATTGCCCGCGGAAGCCTCGCTGACGTTAGCTGATGTCAGAGCCAACCCGCACGATCTTCATGGTATTGGTGCCGCCCTGGGCGTTGATGTAATCCCCCTTGGTTATGACCACCAGATCGCCTTTGGCCACCACCTTCCGGTTAACAAGCTCCGAAATAGCCAGCGCATTGGTTCGTTCATTCGGAATCTTTGCGGAATCAAACGGAACCGTCTGCACACCGCGATACATCACAACCCGATGTTGTGTGGAATGATGTCGGGAAAAAGCGAAGATCGGCAGGCTGGACTTGATGCGGGACATAAGCCTCGGCGTCGCTCCCGTCTCAGTCATGCAGATAATAGCCGACACGCCTTTCAGGTGATTAGCTGCATACATCGCAGAGAGCGCAACAGCCTCATCGACTTGCTCCATGCTTTCGTGAATCCGGTGCTGCGACTGGTGCATTGTTGGATGCTTTTCCGCGCCTAAACATATACGCACCATCGCCTCTACCGCTTCAACCGGATAGTCGCCTACTGCTGTTTCGGCGGACAACATAACGGCATCTGTGTAGTCCATGACGGCGTTTGCCACATCAGATACTTCGGCGCGTGTAGGCATGGGGCTGGTAATCATCGATTCCATCATCTGGGTAGCTGTAATCACAGCACGATCGAGCACCCTGGCGCGTGAAATGATGTGTTTCTGAACGCCTACAAGCTCCGCATCGCCAATCTCGACGGCGAGGTCCCCACGAGCAACCATCACCGCATCGGAAGCCTCAATCACAGCGTCCAGTGCTTCCAAGTTGTGCGCCAGCTCCGCACGCTCGATTTTCGCAACCAGGCCAGCATCAGAGCCGGCTTCCTTGAGCAAGCGGCGAGCCGTGTGCATATCCTCAGCGGTGCGAACAAAAGAAACAGCAACGTAATCGGCTCCAAGGCGGGCGGCCGTCACAATATCCTGCTTGTCTTTTTCAGTAAGCGCGTCGGCAGACAGGCCACCACCACGCTTGTTCAGCCCTTTGTTGTTAGACAGCGGCCCACCGATCAAAACCAGCGATGTAATGCTGTGATCGTCAACAGACTGTACTTTCATTTCGATGCGGCCATCGTCCAGCACCAGAATGTCACCCGGTTTTACATCGTCAATCAGCTGCTCATAGTCGATGCCCACACGCTCCTGCGTGCCTGCTTCTTTGTCCATTGAAGCATCCAGAACGAAGGTTTGGCCTGCGCTCAGGATGACCTTGTTCTCGGCAAAGCGGGCGATGCGAAGTTTAGGGCCCTGAAGGTCGGCAAGCAGGGCAACAAAGCGCCCTTGTGCTGCTGCCGTTTGGCGCACTTGACGCGCGCGTTCAATGTGTTCATCGGCGCTGCCGTGGGAAAAGTTGAGCCGGGTAACGTCAACGCCTGCGGCTATGATGGCAGCCAACGATTCAGGTGAGTCCGTGGCGGGGCCTAGGGTGGCGACAATCTTGGTACGCCTGAGCATATTTCGTGTCCTATGGTTGTTCGGGTTAGTCTCGTGCAAGTTTGCGAGTCGTTTCGGGTCAGCCGGATTTATTGGCTGGCTCTCATCAGCGCGAGTGCATTGTCCAGCATCCGGTTCGAGAATCCCCATTCATTATCGTACCAGGACATTACCTTTACATGACGGCCCAGCACACGAGTGTGATTAGCATCAAAAATGCTGGAGAGAGCGTTGTGATTGAAGTCTACGCTGACCAGTTTTTCCAGGTTGTAGCCAAGTACAGGATTTGATTCCGCAGCGGCTTTTACCGCTGCATTGACTTCTTCCACGGATGTTTCCCGGCTCGCAATAAATCCGAAATCGACCAGTGATACGTTAATGGTCGGGACTCGAACTGCCAGCCCGTCAAGCTTTCCGTCAAGCTCGGGAATAATCTTGCCAATGGCTGCGGCAGCACCGGTCATGGTCGGGATCATCGACTGGGTTGCAGAGCGGGCGCGATAAAGATCAGAGTGGTATACATCACTTAAATTCTGATCGTTGGTGTAAGAATGTATCGTTGTCATCAGTCCGCTTTCTATACCGATGGCTCTATGCAGCGCTTCAGCAACCGGTGCAAGGCAGTTGGTTGTGCAGGACGCATTGGAAATAATCCTGTGCTTTGCCGTAAGCACATTGTGGTTAACGCCGTAAACAACCATGGTATCAGCATCCGGACTTGGTGCCGAGATAATGACTTTTCGGGCTCCGGCCCTGAGGTGAGCTTCTGCTTTGGCGCGCTTGGTAAATAATCCGGTACACTCAAAGACAACGTCAATATTCAGATCGCTCCAAGGCAAATCTTCCGGGTTGCGAATGGCGCTGATGGCAATTCGATCTCCGTTTACGCTGAGTGATTCGGCACCGTGGCTGACGTCTGCATCAAAGCGCCCGTGAACGCTGTCATACTTGAGGAGGTGAGCATTGGTTTCAGCGTCGCCCAGGTCATTGATGGCGACCACCTGAAGTTGCTCACGGTAGTTGTTTTCATAAAGTGCGCGGAGTGTGTTGCGGCCAATCCGCCCGAAACCATTGATCGCGATACGAATTGTCATATTTTGATTCCTGATATGGGTGTTTTTTGTTCGAATTCGATTTATAATGTAGTAAATATAACAAATTAATGCGCGAATTTGAATATTTTGGCGATCATAAGTGAAAAAAAGAATGTAAAATTACGGACTATTGATTACTTGTTGAATACTCAACAGATACTGGAGCTCGATTATGCATTCGACTATCCACGCAGTTACTCAGCGAATTATCGATCGCAGTCGTGCGGCCAGGCAGGATTATCTCGGCCGCATGAATGAGCTGAAAGCCCGCTCGCCGCACAGGAGTTCGCTCTCCTGCGGTAATCTTGCCCACGGCTTTGCCGCCTGCAACCAGGGCGATAAAAACACCCTGAAGCTGATGAACAAAGCCAATGTGGCCATGGTGTCGGCCTACAACGACATGCTCTCGGCGCATCAGCCCTATGCCACCTTTCCGGATGTCATCCGCGAGGCTGCTCATGGCATGGGCTCTGTGGCGCAGTTTGCCGGTGGCACGCCCGCCATGTGTGACGGTGTAACTCAAGGCCAGCCGGGAATGGAGCTCGGTCTGTTTTCACGGGATACCATTGCGATGAGTACAGCGATAGCCCTGAGCCACAACATGTTTGATGCCACGCTGTTGTTGGGCATCTGCGACAAGATCGTTCCGGGGCTGCTGATCGGTGCGCTCAGTTTCGGATACTTGCCAACCGTCCTGATACCCGCAGGCCCTATGCCATCGGGTCTGCCGAACAAGGAGAAACAGCGCATACGTCAGCTTTATGCAGAGGGGAAGGTTGGCAAAGACGAGCTCCTGGACGCTGAGAGCAAGTCCTATCACAGCCCGGGGACCTGCACCTTCTACGGTACGGCCAACAGCAATCAGCTGTTGGTGGAGGTCATGGGGCTGCATTTGCCGGGCGCCGCCTTTGTGCACCCCAATACCCCCTTACGTGATCAGTTGACTCGCGCAGCAACTGAACAGGTTATCCGGCTATCCAGGCCTCACAATGGCGAGCTTGGTCTGGGTGACATGGTTGACGAAAAAAGCATTGTTAACGCATTAGTGGCGCTTCTGGTAACCGGAGGCTCCACCAATCACACCTTGCACTGGGTTGCTATCGCCCGGGCGGCAGGCATTATCATTGATTGGAATGACTATGCTGAGCTTTCATCAGCTGTTCCTTCCATGACTCGCATTTACCCCAATGGCGAGGAAGATGTGAATGCCTTTCACGAAGCCGGTGGCACGCCGTTCCTCATTCGTGAACTGCTTGATGCAGGCTATCTGCATAATGATGTGGAGACCGTTGTCGGACATGGCCTTGAGCGTTACACCCGCATGCCCGAATTGGAGGGGGAAAAGCTGGTATGGCAACCCGCGCGAGAGAAAAGCCTGTATCCGGACGTATTGAGCACCGCGGCTGAGGCCTTCGCGCCCGATGGCGGGCTCAAGGTTCTGGATGGCAATCTGGGCAGAGGCGTTATCAAGGTATCTGCGGTTGCCCGTGAGCATCACAGAATTGAAGCGCCTGCGGTGGTGTTCAACGATCAGAACGAGCTGAAAGCCGCTTTCGATGCTGGCGACCTGGATAAGGATTGCATCGTGGTTGTTCGTTTTCAGGGCCCCAGGTCGAATGGCATGCCTGAACTTCACAAGCTGACCCCATATCTGGGTGTGCTCCAGGATCGGGGATTCAAGGTCGGCCTGGTTACTGATGGCAGGATGTCCGGCGCATCTGGCAAGGTTCCGGCGGCGATTCACGTTTATCCGGAGGCGTTTTATGGAGGCGCACTTGCGCGAGTTCAGAATGGCGATCTGATACGCCTGGATGCTGATAAGGGCGTCTTGTCGATTGTTGGAGATGAGGTAGAATTTGCGGCGCGAGAGCCGGCGAGGCCGGATCTGTCCGGGTATCACAAGGGCTATGGCAGAGAGCTATTCGGCTGGATGCGACGTGTGGTCAGCACGCCCGAGGAGGGCGCCAGTGTCTTTGGCGATCAACCGCCCGGGTAAGGGCGGCTGATCGTCCGCAGCTTTGTCACAGGTAATGGATCAGATCCTGTTGGTCAAACCGATACTGGCGGTTGTACACACCGTTTTCAGCACGTCGCCCCGCGGCTGCGAACAACCTTGCAGAATTCTTCAACATCAATCTCGGGAAGAGGGAGAGGGCCTGCTTTTGCGTTCATGATTAATCCCTGAATAGGCCGCGGTATGAAAGCACGATGACCGCTTGCCGCATGGTTTTTTGAGCTATATGGTTACGGGGAAACGCTTTTTATGCAATCGCCGGGATGACGATGAGCTAATGAAGGACACTCTTGCGCAGCTGTCTTTTGATGAACTGGTCCGCCAGGTACGCGCCTGCACGATTTGTGCGGATGCCTTGCCCCTGGGGCCGCGGCCGGTTGTGCAGCTATCACCGGAGTCTCGCATTCTTGTGATTGGCCAGGCTCCAGGAAGGCGTGTACATGAAACGGGATTGCCGTTCAACGACCCCAGTGGCGACCGTCTCCGGCAGTGGATGGGAATAACACGAGAGGTGTTTTACGATGACCGCAAACTGGCCATTCTTCCCATGGGTTTCTGTTATCCCGGTACGGGTAAGTCCGGTGATTTGCCGCCCCGGCCGGAATGCGCGCCCGCTTGGCGCAACGCGTTACTCGAGCGTTTACCTTATATCGGGCTTACGCTGGTTATCGGCCAGTACGCTCACGCCTGGCACCTGAAGGACCGGGAAAAATCTGTCACCGAAAATGTCAGAAACTGGCAGCGATATTGGCCAGAGGTTCTGCCAATGCCCCATCCCAGCCCGCGGAACAACCTTTGGTTGCGCCGGAACCCCTGGTTTGAAGAGCAGGTGATTCCGGAACTTCAGAAGCGGATAGCTGGTCTATTGGAATCAGACACTTTGGTGGAGTAGGGGCCCGGGAATGGATGCGGTGATTTTATCCGCCAGATAGAAATCGAGTGACTCGGTATCGCTGGCAGATGCATGAAGCCCTTGTTTGGTCCGACGCCACAGGATGTCCTCGGAAGTCATGGCCCACTCGTTTTTCACAAGGTGCTGAACCTCTTTTTCGAACAGGGTGCCTGCGAAATGCTGACCAAGGTCATCCACCGAGGTGCAGCCATGCAGAATATCGCGGGACGTCGTACCGTAAGTCCGCACATAGCGGCTAAGGATGGCCTCGGGCAGCCACGGAAACTCTTGTTTGAGCGCTGCGGCAAGGTTGTACTGGTTGTCAAAATCGCCGCCGGGCAGAACCGCTGTTTTTGTCCAGTGCCCACTGGCTTCCGGAAAGAATTGGCACAGTTTGTCCGTAGCGGCCTCTGCCAGTTTTCGATAGGTGGTGATCTTGCCTCCGAACACTGAAATCAGAGGCGCCTTGCCTTTCTCCTGGTTGACTTCAAACGAGTAATCACGAGACGCCTTCTGTGCGTTTTCTTCTTCGCCATCCATGAGAGGCCTGACACCGGAGTAAGACCACACTACATCAGACGGTTTCAGCTGCCGAACGAAGTGCGCATTGACGATGTTCAACAAATATTCCGTTTCTTCCGGCGATATCTTTGCTTTTCTCGGATCGCCTTCGTATTCAACGTCTGTGGTGCCTACCAAAGAGAACTGATCCTCATAGGGGATCACAAATACAATGCGTTCGTCTTCATTCTGCAGAATATAGGCTTCCTCCTCCTGATTGAGCCGTGGCACGACAATGTGGCTGCCTTTGACCATTCGAATCAACCTGGGCGCTGGCATGGAGAGTGTTTCACTAAACAGCTTGCTCACCCACGGACCTGACGCATTAACAATCACCTTGGCTGAAATGGTTTTCTCGCCATCGCTCGACATGTCGCGAAGGGTAATTTTCCAATCCTTCGGTCCGCGCTCGGCTTTGACGCACTTGGTTCTGGTCAGGATTGTAGCGCCTGACTGCTGTGCTTTTTTGGCCGTGAGGATTACAAGCCTGGCGTCGTCCACCCAGCCGTCGGAGTACTCGAAACCTTTGGTGATATCGGGTTTTAGCGGGCCTGATGCGTCAAAGCGGATGGAGCGGGAGCCCGGCAGAACTTCACGCTTGGCCAGGTGATCATAAAGAAACAGCCCGGTGCGTATCATCCAGGCAGGTCTCAAGTGCGGCCGGTGCGGAAGGCGAAAGCGCATTGGCCACATGATGTGCGGTGAGTTTCTGAGAAGGGATTCACGTTCAGCGAGCGCTTTCTGGACCAGCCGGAACTCGTAATGCTCAAGGTAGCGCAGCCCGCCATGAATGAGCTTACTGCTGTTTGAAGAGGTAGCAGAGGCCAGGTCATTCATTTCACAGAGCAACACCCTGAGGCCTCGCCCGGCTGCATCCATTGCTATTCCGGTTCCATTGACACCGCCGCCAACGACGACAACGTCATACTGTTCGTGGTCCATGGTCATTGTTGGTTATCTCCTGATGTCATGGGAAAAGACGCTTTTTCCCTGCGCAAGATTTTTGGCGCACAAACGCGCAATAAGAGCATTATGCGAAAGACAATAATATTCGTAAAGGAAAATATAGAAAATAAACGAAAATAGCGGGCAGGGCCGATTTGACCGAATGCCCGGGCGTTTTCGGGGAGGCCGTCAGACGAGGTGGAGCTTGATGCTGTGTTCGTTCAGAAGTTGAGAGATCTCGGCCGGTGGTTGCTGATCGGTAAACACATGGTCTGCCTGGGTAATGCTGCCCAGTCTTACCATTGCATTGCGGCCGAATTTTGAATGGTCAGCGGCGAGCAGTACCTGGCTGGAGTTGGCAATAATCGCCTGTGCCACACGGACTTCGCGGTAGTCGAAGTCAAGCAGAGAGCCGTCCGTATGGATACCACTGATGCCGATGATGCCGAAGTCCATTTTGAATTGATTGATAAAATCGCGTGTGGCTTCGCCTACAATGCCGCCATCACGACTCCGCACTTCTCCACCGGCGATGATCACGTGGAAGTCTTCTTTTGCGGAGAGAATGGAGGCGACATGCAGATTGTTGGTCACAATCTGCAAATTGTTTTTTTCGAGCAGCGCTTTAGCGATGGTTTCGGTGGTGGTGCCGATGTTGATGAACATTGAAGAGTTATCCGGGATCAACTTGACCATGGCTTCGGCGATACGCTCTTTGGCTTCCAGATCCATGATCTTTCTGGCCTGGTAGGCCGTGTTTACCGTGCTTGAGTCAATACCGGCTCCGCCGTGGTGCCGGCGGAGCTTTTTTTCTTTTGCAAGTTCATTCAGATCCCTGCGAATTGTCTGGGGTGTTACTCTGAACTGGTCGACGAGCTGCTCGGTCGTTACAAAACCGTTCTGCTGGATCAGCTCCATGATCAGATCCTGCCGCCGCCGCTGTGCCATTCAATAGCCCTCCAACCTGTCGTTGTTCTTATGCGAAATAATGAGTGTCCGTAAACACGCTGCAAATAAAGTTTAGTCTTTTTCAGCATTTTATACAGCCTATTGAGTGAGTTGCCTCCTGGTTGGTTGGCGCTGTTTTCGAAACATCTTGGCATTCATGTTCAAAAGAGCAAAAATGCGAACAAATAAGAAAGCGGGGGAGACGCTAAATGAGCCAGTACTTACTTTCCATTGATCAGGGAACAACGAGTTCCCGTGCCATGCTCTTTGATCTCAAAGGCAATATACACGCAGTGCGGCAGCAGGAGTTTCCCCAGCATTTTCCAGACAGTGGTTGGGTGGAGCACGACCCTGACGATATCTGGTCGTCTGTGAAGCAGACTTGCGACGCGGTGATGTCGGAAGAGTGCGCAGATGATGACGAAGTGATTGCTGTCGGCATTGCCAACCAGCGGGAAACCACCATTGTCTGGGACAGGGTCAGCGGCAAGCCGGTTTATAATGCGATCGTCTGGCAGGATCGGCGAACAGCCTCCTATTGCAAATCACTCAAAAGTGCCAGTCATGAACCCTGGGTTCATAGCAAAACCGGATTGTTGATCGATCCTTATTTTTCGGCCACCAAAATCCGGTGGATACTGGAGAATGTGCCCGGTACCCGTGAGCGTGCCGAACGCGGAGAGCTGGCATTCGGAACGGTTGACAGCTTTCTGCTCTGGCATCTCACCGGAGGGCGGGAGCACCGAACCGACGCCACCAACGCGAGCCGGACCCTGCTGTTCAATATACATACCCAGCAGTGGGATTCAGAGTTGCTGGAACTGTTCGGCATTCCCGAATCCCTGCTGCCCGAGGTGATGGACTCAGCTGACGATTTCGGAATCATCTCTGAGGGTGGAGCCCTTAACGGCGTGCCCGTGCTCGGTATGGCGGGTGACCAGCAGGCAGCCCTGTTTGGCCAGACCTGTTTCAATGTCGGGATGGCAAAGAGCACCTATGGCACGGGCTGCTTTTTGATGCTGAACACCGGCGACAAGGCTCTGAGATCCGAGCACAGACTGTTAACAACCGTTGCCTACCGCCTGAAAGGCAAGCCTACCTACGCCATGGAGGGCAGCATCTTTATTGCCGGTGCAACGATTCAATGGTTGCGCGATGGCCTCCGATTGATTCAGAACGCTTGTGATACAGAGCCATTGGCAGAAGGCACTCCGATAGATCACGGCGTTTATCTTGTACCAGCCTTTACAGGTCTGGGCGCACCCTACTGGGATCCCGATGCACGCGGGGCAATTTTTGGCCTGACCCGGGACACGGGCATCAAGGAAATTGTGACTGCCGGCCTGCAGTCGGTTTGCTATCAGACCAAAGATCTGCAAAAAGCGATGGAAAAGGACGGTAGTCGCCCGATCAACTTGCGGGTTGATGGCGGAATGGTAGCGAATAACTGGGTGCTTCAGTTCCTTGCGGATATTCTGGGCGCGCGAGTTGACAGGCCATCAATTGTGGAAACAACAGCGCTCGGTGTGGCGTATCTGGCGGGGCTTCAGGCCGGTGTATACGGATCGCTGGACGAGCTCGCGAGTTTGTGGCGATGTGACCGGAGCTTCGAACCGGTCATGACAAAGGAAAAGCGTGATCAGTTGTACGATGGCTGGATTCAGGCAGTTCATAAGCTCTGAGCAGCTCCTGTGGGGTCGGCCCAACAGGGCAGAGCGGTTTAGCGGACCCCCAGTTCCCGCAACCGTTTGTAAAGAGTATTTCGGCTGATAGACAGCTCTTTTGCAGCGCTCGATACGTTGCCTTTACACCGGTGGTAAACGCGTAGCGTATAGGCGAGCTTGTTGTGCTCGCCGTTTTCGGGCTGATCGCGTAGCTTGCTGGAGTTTTTCTGTGCTGCATCGAAAGACGCCATCTTTGCTGGCTTGTCAGCAGAGGCGGAGGCCGTGGCCTCAAACTCGGCCAGGAAGTCTGTTGGCAAGTGCCAGATCTGCACATCCTCGCCATCGGCAATGGCTATGGCCACCCTCAAGACGTTTACCAGTTGGCGGATGTTACCCGGCCAGGGGTGATTTTCCAGAGCTGATAATACCTTGGGGGAAAGCGTCTCGCTCTGGGCCGGGTCCCGGTGCTGGTGGTAGATGTGTTCAATAAGGTTGCGTTTGTCGGTGCGGTTTCGAAGTGCGGGCAGTTCAATACACAGCCCGTTGATCCGATAGTAAAGGTCTGCACGGAATTGCCCGGATTCAATGCTCGATGAAGGTGAGCGGTTGGTTGCGGTGATCAGCAGAATATCGACCGGAATACTTTCTGAGGCTCCCACGGGTGTGACCACACGCTCCTGAAGTACACGAAGCAGCCGTGATTGTCCGGATAATGGCATCTCGCCAATTTCATCGAGAAACAATATGCCTTTGTGGGCCTTGCGGATCAAACCAAGAGAGCCTCGAGCCCGCGCGCCGGTAAAAGCTCCCGCCTCGTAACCAAACAATTCGGATTCCACCAGCTCCGGCGGGATGGCCGCGCAATTCACTGCAACCAGGGGCTGATCCTTGCGTTGAGTCGCTTCGTGCAGAACCTTTACCAGCACTTCCTTGCCAACGCCGGTTTCGCCAGTTATCAAAAGCGGAACGCCCCGATTGAGAACTTTCAGACTCTGCTCGGCACAGCGACGAACCGTTGCGTCACCGTACTCCAGGCTGCTAAAGCCGGATGGCGTGTCTTGTGCAGAAGGTTCCCGAATGCCCGCATCCTTATCCAAAGGCGCCTTTCGTGTTGAAGAAGGTCGCTTGAGTCGAGCGCTCAGTCTTACCTTGCTTCTGGTCGTAAGCTGTATTGCCGTGTGTTCCGGATGACTCAGGATGTGGTTCCGGTGAGTGGTAAACAGATCATCAAGCCTGGTGTCGGCAGTTTGGGTGCCCAGTAACTGATCCGCGCGCTGATTGCTGGCAACTATCTGGCCTGAATCATCACAGACGAGAATGCCGGACCAGGGGCTGTCGAAGTTGTCTGCGGTGGTGTTGAGTGTGATCTGAAAGTGATCCGACTCAAACTCCCGGTTGAGCAATCGGTTTTCTACGGACTGGGTAAGCAGTCGCACCATGCCGAGCGTGTGCGCCTGCGGCAGGTAGGCATCGCTGAACACGCTCAATACACCGGTAAGCTGCTTCCGGGCATCGAATATGGGGGCGGCGGAGCCGATGATGCTCCGGTGGAGTTTGAGAAAGTGCTCGTTTCGCTGTATCTGAATTGCTTTCCCGGCGGCAATAGCGGTCCCTATGGCGTTGGTGCCGCACTGTTGCTCCTGCCAGTTTGCGCCTTCCTGAAACCAGGGCTTGAGACGGGGCTCCGTGATGCGCGTGTCGCCCCAGCTTTTTAATACTGTGGCGTGCTGATTCGCCAGAAGGATCAGGCAGCGGCTATTGGAGAGCACGTTCCGGTAATAGGGAAGCACCTCCGCCTCGGTACTCGAAAGCAATTCGTGGTATTGGCGCTCCAGGCCTTCCCGTTGCACAGCTTCGGGCGCGGGTGGAGCCGGTTCGTATTCATGGTCGAGGCCCCACGCGATGCAGCGCTCCCAGGATTTCGCAACGTCACTTAGGTTATCCAGGTGTTTGTTCTTCTTCATCGGGCGGCATCTCTGTGTTCGTTTTCAGGTTTTTTGGTATTGATAATCGGAGCCGTATGTTCAGTTGAGACCCGGGAACTGTTCAATCATCTGTGCAAACAGTGTTCACGTCAATGTTCAACCTGAGCAAAGTGTTGTTAAGCGAACATTGCTATTTTCGGTTGAGAAATATGGCGAAAATTAAACCCTTTTAAAATCAACTATGTAATGGTTTTTACGTATAAGTTTCAGAAAACTGGTACAGGCCTTGCGTTTAAAGATTCCAAATAGAATTTCCGGACGTTCGTTTCAGGATCCGGATGCGCTTCCATAAGAACAACAAGGAATGCTTATGTCCTTAACGCTGGAGAACCTCTCCCGCACGGTCGACGGAGTCGACTACGTACGGGATGCCAATCTTACTTTTGAGGCTGGCTCCTTCAATGTCCTGCTTGGTCGGACGTTGGCCGGTAAAACCTCAATGATGCGTCTGATGGCCGGCCTCGACAAACCGTCGCGAGGTCGTCTGTTGTATAAAGGCGAGGATGTCACCGGGCAAAACGTGCAGCGCCGTAACATCTCGATGATCTATCAGCAGTTCATCAACTATCCCACGCTTACCGTCTACGAAAATATTGCCTCACCGCTGCGCCTGGCCAAAATGGCAGAGTCTGAAATTGATCGCCGGGTAAAAGAAACGGCGTCGATGCTGCAGATTGACCCCCTGCTCAAGCGCTATCCGCTTGAGTTGTCCGGCGGCCAGCAGCAGCGTACCGCTATGGCTCGGGCGCTGGTTAAGGATGCCACCCTGGTGCTGTTTGATGAGCCTCTGGTGAATCTTGATTACAAGCTGAGGGAAGAGCTCCGGGCGGAACTCAGAGATCTTTTTCGGGAGCGCCAGTGTATTGCGGTTTACGCAACAACAGAGGCGAACGAAGCGCTGGCACTGGGTGGCACAACAACGATTTTACATGAAGGCAGTGTGGTTCAGACCGGGCCGGTCATGGACGTTTACCGGGCGCCGGTTAATACCCTGGCCGCGCAATTGTTCAGTGAGCCTCCGATGAACATGATTCGCGGTCGTGTTACGGACACCGAAGTTACCTTTGATGAATATTCCCACCACGCACTGACCCAGGAACTGGAAAAGCTGCCGCCTGGTGATTACTGGTTCGGCATTCGCCCCAGCCATATTGCGCTGGTTCCGGCCAACGATGACGATCTCGAGATGTCCATGGAGGTCGCGCTGAGTGAGATCAGTGGTTCTGAAACCTTCATGCACGTTGAGAACAGTCATTTCGAGATGGTGATGCAGCTCATGGGCGTTCACCAGTACCACACAGGTGCGCCGGTCAAGGTTTATCTGCCGATCAACAAACTGTTCGTCTTCGATAACGATGAACAACTGGTGCACACACCATCCCGTGTTGCAGGAGGAGCTGTCTGATGGCTGAAATTCAATTGAAAGCCTTGGCACACAGTTACAGTGACACACCAAGCGGGCCGGATGACTATGCCATTCGCCAGCTCGACCATGTCTGGCACAAAGGCGGTGCCTATGCGCTGCTTGGGCCTTCGGGATGTGGCAAGAGCACCATGCTGAATATTATCTCCGGTTTGATCCAACCGTCTGAAGGGGAGGTGTTGTTTGATGGCAAGCGGGTGAACGAACTCTCTCCGCGGGACAGAAATATCGCACAGGTATTCCAGTTCCCGGTTATTTACGACTCGATGACGGTGTACGAAAACCTGGCATTTCCGCTCAAGAACAATAAGGTTCCCGCCTCCAGAATCAAGGTTCGTGTGCAGGAGATTGCAGAGGTTCTTGAGATTGAAGACAAGCTTCACAAAAAGGCCAGGAATCTGACTGCTGATGAAAAGCAGAAGGTGTCCATGGGGCGGGGTCTGGTGCGGGAAGACGTCTCGGCGATTCTGTTCGATGAGCCGCTGACCGTTATCGACCCCCAGCTCAAATGGAAGCTGCGTCGGAAACTCAAGCAGATCCATGAGCAGTTTGATATCACCATGGTGTACGTCACCCACGACCAGCTTGAGGCCTCTACATTTGCCGACAGAATTGCCGTGATGTACGACGGTCAAGTGGTTCAGTTCGGTACGCCTACGGAACTCTTCGAGGCGCCCAATCATACGTTCGTTGGTTACTTTATCGGAAGCCCGGGAATGAACATTGTAGAGGTTGAGCGGTGTTCAGGTGGCGTCTGTTTTGGCTCCACCGTGCTGCCTCTTGAGAGCTGGCAAGTCGATATTCTCAAACGCATGACATCCGGGAACCTGAAGATCGGCATACGCCCGGAGTTCATCGAGATCTCGCCCGTATCGTCTGACGATACCTACGAGGCAAACGTCCTGGATATAGAAGATCTGGGCACCTATAAAATCGTAACGGTGCAGCTTGGCGAGCAGGAGTTGAAGGTGCGCCAGGATGAGGAGTTTGAAGCCAGCATCGACAGCCGCATACACCTTTCATTCCCGAAACAGTGGTTGATGCTGTATGTGGATGAATTTCTGGTTCAGGAGCAACAGTGATGGACAAGATCCCTGATAACCGCGCCTGGTGGCTCGTACTGCCAGTATTTCTGCTGGTTGCCTTTTCGGCGCTAATACCCCTGATGACCGTGGTTAACTACTCGGTTCAGGATATCTTCGGGCCAGGCCAGGCCTATTATGTTGGCACGGAATGGTTCAAAGAAGTTCTTGCGGATGAACGGCTTCAGGACTCGCTGATCCGGCAGTTCGTGTTCTCCGGTTTTGTGTTGCTGATTCAGATTCCACTGGGTATAGGTGTGGCCCTGATGATGCCAAAATCCGGTGTCAAGGGCTCCCTGTGCCTTATCCTCATTGCCATTCCGTTGCTGATTCCCTGGAACGTCGTTGGCACCATCTGGCAGATCTTTGCCCGCGGTGATATCGGTTTGTTCGGCTGGGGTATTAATCAGCTTGGTATTGATTACAACTACACCGGCGACACCCTGGATGCCTGGCTGACAGTACTTCTTATGGATGTCTGGCACTGGACACCGTTGGTTGCTCTGCTCTGCTATTCCGGTCTGCGCGCCATTCCCGAGGCCTTTTATCAGGCGGCTGAAATCGACCGCGCGTCGAAATGGGCAGTATTCCGGTATATCCAGCTCCCGCGCCTGAAAAGTGTACTGATTATTGCTGTGCTGTTGCGATTTATGGACAGCTTCATGATCTATATCGAGCCGTTTGTGCTCACCGGCGGCGGCCCGGGAAGCTCCACCACGTTTCTGAGCCAGACACTGACCACCATGGCAATAGGGCAGTTCGACCTGGGGCGTGCTGCGGCATTCTCACTGATCTACTTCCTGATTGTATTGCTTATTTCGTGGTTGTTCTTCACCGCCATTACTCACGCCGACAAAGAAAAATAAGGAGAGTGAGATGAGACAGACGCGTTCCAAGAATGTCGGGATTACCCTTTTTATCCTGCTGCTTCTGACACCGGTTTACTGGTTGCTGAACATGTCGTTCAAAACCAACCAGGAAATCCTCGGGGGGCTCACGCTGTGGCCGCAAACCTTCACGCTTGATAA
>JAGPVT010000186.1 GCA_018066865.1 Marinobacter sp.
AAGATCTTCAGGGCGGAAACGATGATGGTCGGGAAACGGTACGGCGATTTGTTTCGCACCCAACCCTTTAAGCGTATCGAAAAAACGGGTCGGGTTACCTATGCCGGCTATCGAGCGAATCTTCTGGCCCTGGAGGCTTTCGGGTGAACGGGTCTCGCCTGTTTTGAGGTTAACCAGGCGCGTCGGCTGCAGATTCATGGCATACATGTGTGGGTGCTTGATGCCAGACAGCGCTTCCGGTGGCACCCGGCCCTCTTCATCGGAAGTAGTCGCACCGTTCACAATCACAAAATCAACCGTATCCAACCTGTTAACGGGCTCACGCAGGGGACCCACAGGAATCAATGCACCGTTGCCGATACCGCGGGCGCCATCAAACACCGCCAACTCGATATCCCTCGGCAACCGGTAATGCTGAAGCCCGTCATCACTGATGAGGACGTCGCCCAGAGCATTGTCGAGCGCAAACGCCGCACCCCGGCACCGGTCTGGATCAACCACAACGGGTGTACCCGTTGCCTGAGCGAGCATCACCGGCTCATCCCCTGCAAGCGATGGCAGCGTGTCTTCTGTCACCAGAAGCGGGTATCCGGATGATTTACCGCCATAGCCACGGCTAAGAATAACCGGCCGCCAGCCGGCCGTCCGTATTTCGTCAACAAGCCATGCCGTCAGTGGGGATTTCCCGGTGCCGCCGGCTGTGATATTACCCACGACGACGACAGGCACAGGTAGCTTTCCGGCGTTGATATTGTTGGCCTTGCGCCGTCGCGATTCGGCAACGGCCCTGTACAGCCAGGAAAACGGTGTTAGAACAAAAAGTGGGCGGCCTTTAGCGTACCAAAGACGCTCTATGAGGGAGGTCATGAGTGCTCACTGAACTGCATCTGATGTAGCTGGGCATAGGCACCATTGCTGGCAAGAAGCTCCTCGTGGGGCCCCGATTCGATAATGCGCCCGTTTTCCATAACCAGAATCCGGTCCGCTTTTTCTATGGTCGACAGCCTGTGAGCAATCACCAGCGTTGTCCGGCCCTGAATAACGGTTTCAAGTGCTTCCTGAATGTGGCGTTCTGATTCGGTATCCAGTGCCGAGGTTGCCTCATCCAGAATCAGAATAGGCGCATCTTTGAGCAACGCACGCGCAATGGCGAGGCGTTGCCGTTGCCCACCTGAGAGCATCACACCGTTATCTCCGATCATGGTATCGAGACCTTCCGGCATGCGATCGATAAACTCCAGAGCATGAGCTTTTGCAGCAGCCTCACGGATTTCCTCCCGGCTGCAATCCCGGAGCGAACCGTAGGCGATATTGGCAGCTATCGAATCGTTGAATAGCACAACGTTCTGAGTAACCAGTGCAATCTGGGATCGCAGGGCTTTCAGCGAGAAATCCTTCAATGAATGACCATCAATGCGGATATCACCGCCGGTATATTCGTAAAATCTTGGAAGCAGACTCACCATCGTTGATTTGCCGCTGCCGGAGCGTCCCACCAGCGCAACGCTCTGCCCGGCCGGTATTTTAATGGAAATACCTTTCAGCACGTCATCAAGCTGATCACGGTAACGGAAGGACACATCGTCAAACTCAACGGTCCCTTCAACACGTTCCGGCGCAAAGGAGCCGGGATCCTGTTCCGGGACCTCATCAATGGTTTCAAACACATCGTAAGCGGCCGCTACGCCTTTTTGGATCTTTGCATGAACGGACGTCACCTGGCGGATAGGCTTGGCCATGGTCGTGGCAGCCGTAATAAAGGCCACCAACTGGCCTGTTGTCATCTCGCCTCGTATCTCTGGCGAAAGCATGGTCCAAACCAGCGCGGCTATGGCAATTGCCACCAGGGTCTGAATTACCGGAACGCTGATTGCCTGAGTGGATGCCATCTTGAGACTTTGCTTCAGATTTATATCATTAACTTTCTGAAAACGCTGCTTTTCGTAATCAACACCACCGAAGGTACGCACAACCCGATATCCGGTAATAGACTCCGAAGCCACATGGGTGATATCGCCCATGGAGCCTTGAATACGCTGGCTGATCTTGCGAAAGCGTTTGCTCGCATAGCTGACAACGGCCGCAATCAAGGGCCCGACCGCGAGAAAAACCAGCGTCAGCTTCCAGTTGGTATAAAGCATGAATCCAAGCAGGCCGACAATGGTCAGGCCTTCCCGTAGTGTTATGGTTATAGCATTGGTCGCAGCTTCCGCCACCTGCTCAACGTTGAAGGTCAGCTTGGACACCAGTCTTCCAGCCGCGTTTTCATCAAAATAGCGGGATGGGAGTGTCATCAAGCGGTTGAACACATCGTTACGGAGCGCGTTGATAACCTGCCGCCCGACGTAACTGATGAAGTACTGGCTCATGAATGTGCCAACACCGCGAAACGTAAACACGCCAACGATCAGGAACGTCAATAGGAACCGATTCTGCTCGGTGGGGTTTTCGATGGCGGCGATTACATATTCCATAGCCGCTGCCATGCCGGTGGAAGCCGCCGCATAGATAACGTTCCCAACCACAGCCAGTGAAAATGCCAGCCAGAACGGTTTCACGTATGTCAGCAGGCGCTTGTATGTCGGCCAACTCTCACCGGGCTTGACCTGTTTAGGGTCAGGTAGAGGTGCGGCAGGGTTCACTGGCTACCTGCCTCACGCTCAGTGGTAATACTCAGACGTGAGAAACCCAGACGACCGGCCACGTCCATGGCTCTGACCACATACTCGTGGGGGGTACGTGCATCTGCAGTGATGATAAACGGCAGAGCGGTGTCGCCCTCGGACAGCTCATTTACGCCGCGCTCAAGCGTCTCACGACGATTGTTTACCAGAGCCTTGTCATTAAGGACATACTGGCCTTCAGCGTTGATCACAACGTCGATTTGTTTTACTTCCGCCATCGAAGCAGGCTCGCCACTGGCTTCGGGTAGTTCCACCTGCAAATGACTTTCCCGCGTGAACGTCGTAGAGACCATAAAGAAAATCAGCAACAGGAAAACCACATCGATCAACGGTGTCAGATCCACCCCGACTTCCTGACTTCTCTGGCGTGAGAACTTCACAGCGTTCAGGCTCCTTCCACGTCGATTTCGCGATCACCGTGCACAACTTCAACCAACTTGATAGCTTCTTGCTCCATACCAACCACAAGCTCGTCTACCCGACGGATAAAATAACGGTGACAGATCAATGCTGGAATCGCGACACTCAAGCCGGCGGCTGTGGTTATCAAAGCCTCGGAGATGCCACCCGCGAGATTCCCGGCGTTACCCACACCCGCGAGCTGAATCTCTGCAAACACTTTGATCATGCCGATCACAGTGCCCAGAAGGCCAAGCAACGGCGTGATTGTGGCAACGGTGCCCAACGGATTCAGGAAACGCTCCAGTTCGTGAATGACCTGGCTCGCTTCGTGTTCAATGCTCTCCTTCATAATCTCACGGCCATGCTTGGCATTCATGAGACCGCCTGCAAGGACACGGCCCAACGGCGAGGAGCCTTGCAGCGCCTTCAGTTTGCGACCGTTAAGCTCTTTTTTCTTGATCCAGCGCCAAAGCTCATTAATCGTCTGACGCGGCGCAACCCGAGAGGCTCTCAGGGTCCAGAAACGCTCCAGAATGATCGCAAGCGCCAGAATTGAACAGGCAACAATTGGCACCATCAGAATGCCACCGGCTTTCAACAGCTCGAACACGCTTGATCTCCCTGATTGTTTACAAGCCGCGCTACTTTAGCATAGCTGTCGGCCGAGGCCACACCCGGAATATCACGGTATTTTACACTGATCTCTGGCCAGGCCCGGACCGCCGATCCAGAAGGGGCTTTCATGCCGGGCTTCCCGGGTTTTGATGGCACCACCAGCCACCGTCATGATAAGGGCACCGGAACAGGCAGTGTTGAGTGCCTCAGCGCCAGCCCCACGATACCGCGCCGTTATATCCCGGTTCGGGTGGCCATATCGATGGCGGTATCCGGCGGTGTAGATCACCCGATCCGGGCGGAGTGTGCTGACCCAGGCGTCGGAAGATGAGGTTTTGCTGCCGTGGTGAGGTGCGATCACCACAAGCTTACGGGGCGTCTCCACCGGTAATTTTTCCGCCCTCGCTTTCAGGTAACGCGACTCAATGGAAGCGCTTATATCGCCCGGAAAAATCCACTCGATGCCCGCTGCATTATGCCTGACCGCAAGAACGCAGGAGGCGTCATTGCCTGCAAACTCACCGCTCGCCTGCCAGAAAGAAAGTGTCAGCGCATTTGTCAGTTTGTCCTCCCCGGAACAACCCAGAATTATGACCTCACCGTACTCTCTGTCGACACCGATCGCCCGGAACTCGTCCAGCTTTTCACGAATCGCTTCAGGCTCACCGGTCAGGATTCTGTTTATTTCAAACTCACCCACTAACAGAGCAAGACCGCCAGAGTGATCGCTGTCGGCGTGACTTACGACCAGCGTATCAATTCGCCTGATACCCAGCGCTTTGAGATTGGGAACAAGTACTGATTCGGCAGCCGAAAAGACACCCTTCACCTCAGGCCCAGTGTCGTAAAGCAATACCTTATCGCCTGATCGTACCATTGCCGAGAGGCCTTGCCCCACATCCCAGATCCACACTTCAGGCTCCGCAACCCGGGGGTTATCAGACCCAAGTGGCAAACTCGCCATAGCAACCCAGAACAGCACGAGAATGGCCCCTGCAACACGAAAAGCCCTGACCGGAACCGTGAGAATCAACAGTACCAACACACCGAAGCCGGCAATTTCCGGGACGGTTCCTTCAAGATCAGGCCAACCGATGCCAGCAACCCACTCGAGAAAGCTCCACATTACGCCAAGCACAGCATCAATAATTTGGACAATCAGGCTTGATGAATCAGGAAAAACGGCAATCGTAAGCCCACCAATAATGATCGCTGGCATCACCACCAGCGATACCCAGGGAATAGCGAGGATATTGGCAAGCAACCCCCCAACCGGCTGCCCCTGCCCCGTTAACTCAAGAAGCGGCCAAAGTCCCGCAAACACAGCGCCTTGCGCGAGAACAAGGCCTGCCAGCCAGCCGGTGCTACCCAAACGACCGGCAAAGACACAAATGAGAAGAGAAACAGCACCAAACGACAGCCAGAAGCCTTGGTCCAACGGCGCAAAGGGGTCAAATAGAAGTACCAGCCCAAGAGCCATAATGATCGAATGCCACACTGGCACCTGTCTTGCCATCAACAGAAGCCAGCCACCAACCGCGACCATTACAAGAGCTCTTCTCGTCGGCACTGTAAAACCGGCCGCCAGTGCATAGAGCAGACAACAAAACACAACTGCAAAAAATACCGCCAGACGGACGGTTTGCTCACTCATACGGTAAGCGGAGATGGCCAACAAAAGCCGGCGGGCCACAAAACCCGCACCCAACGCGACCAGCCCGAGGTGAAGGCCCGAGATAGCCACCAGATGAATCGTCCCGGTTGCCTTGAAAACCTCCCAGTGATCGGAGGAAAGATGTCCCCGATTACCAATCAGCAACGAGGCAATCAGAGGATGGTACCTGGCGTCAGCGAACTGCTCGTCGACCCAGTGCGCCAGGTCAATATGAAAGCGATGGTACTGGCATTGCAGTGAACAGAATACGGCAGGGTCCGGAACAGCGCTGCGCACGCTGCCTGTAGCCTGATAGCCTTTGCGGAACAGCCAGTCCTCGTAACGAAAACCTGCAGGGTTAAGCGTCCCATGAGGCCTCTTGAGAACCACCTCCAGACGCAACCTGTGATCGGGAAGCGCACCAGCGGTCTGGCCATACCAAGCCAGACGCAGCATTTTCGGCAGAGAAACATCAGGCTCAGGTGTCAGTGAAACTCCATACCACCGGGTTACACAGAAGCTGAAACGAATGCTTTTGAAGCTGCCCGCTTCCGGAAGGTCACAAACATAACCTGAAACACTTGCCTTTACCCCCTCAAGACCCGGGGGAAGCTGCCGCTCAAGGCGTTCATGAGCCCACATTCCCGCCCAGGCAACACCCAAAGCAAGACCCAACAAAAATAAACCGGAGAGCCGGGGCATTCGCTGGCGTATCGGCAATAACCACAATAAAGTTAGTAATGCGAACCCAAGCAACCACACTGGAGGTGGCAACACCGCCAACCTATAAAGTAAGATGACGCCGCAGGAAAAAGCGAAGACGCCCATTACTGTAGAGCTTCTGGACAATCCTTGTCCTCCCGGTGATTTTATCCATCGGCGACATCCTTGCCGCCGGAGTTACATTCTACTTGAGGGTAGAGCTTCCAATGCCAAAGAAGTTCATCAAGCGATATCTGCCATCTCCGGAGAAGATACAAGCGATGCAATCGCTTGGCTTTCTTGGCGATATCCTGCATGAACCCAACCTCTGGCATATCAACCGGCACAGTGTCGCCCGGGCGTTTCTGATCGGTGTCTTTTTCTGCTTTATACCCATGCCGTTCCAGATGCTGGCCTCAGCATTCTTCGCTATCTGGTTCAACGCCAATCTGCCGTTATCGGTGGTGCTGGTGTGGATCAGTAACCCGATTACCATGCCTCCCATATTCTATTTCAATTACAAGGTAGGCGCCTGGATACTCAATCGGCCGATTTTGAGCTTCCACCCCCAGCTTTCATGGTCCTGGTTCAGTGAGCGCTTGCTGGATATCGGCATTCCGCTATACCTGGGTTCCCTGATCGTCGCCACCATTTCAGCGTGCCTGGCTTATCTGGTCATACAGTTTATCTGGCGCCGGAAAATCCGCACGGACTGGCAACTGCGCCGCCGCACCCGAAAAGAGCACCGGCGCGCATCCCGCGATCAGGCCTCCTGAACCAACCTGCCCTGCTCCAGCCTCAGCACTCGCCCGAGACTCCTGGCCATCTTCATATCGTGGGTGACCATAACAAACGCAATCCCGAATTGATCACGCAGAGACTCAATGAGATTGCGCACGCCTTCGCCCGTGTGCTCATCAAGGTTGCCAGTGGGCTCATCCATCAACACGCAGTCAGGCTCATTTACCAACGCGCGGGCAATCGCAACACGCTGGCGCTCGCCGCCGGAAAGCTCTCCAGGTTTGTGTCCCAGACGCTCAGCGAGACCTACCCTTTGCAAAATGGATTGCGCCCGCGAACGCGCTTCGCTTATGGCCACCCCACCAAGAGCGCAGGGCATCATGACATTCTCAAGCGCGGTGAATTCCGGCAACAGGTGATGAAACTGGTAAACAAAACCCAGGTGACGATTGCGAAAGCGCGCCCGCCCGGCCTCGGATAAGCGGTGAATGTGCTTGCCACATATCGAGATATCGCCGGACGACGGCTTATCCAGCCCGCCAAGGAGGTTCAGCAGGGTGGTTTTACCCGCACCACTACTTCCCACAATTGCCACAGTTTCACCTGCTGTGACCTTCAGCGAGATATCAGAAAAGATGGTCAGTTTTTCCGGACCCTGAGTGTAGGTCCGGGTTACCTGACGGCAGTCGATTACCAGGGAGACATCCTTCATGGCACCATTTTCCTCATTCATAACGCAGAGCCTCCGCAGGATCCACCCGCGACGCTCGCCACGCCGGGTATATGGTTGCCAACAGGCTCATGGCAAGACCCGCGCCGCTGATCACCGCCACATCCTGCCATTGCAGCTGGGAGGGCAGATAGCTGATAAAGTACACGTCGGCACTCAGGAACTGATGCCCGAGCGCACCTTCCAGCCACGAAATAAATGCACTGATATTGAGAGCCCCAAGAACACCGAGCGTTGTACCAATAAGTGTGCCGAACACACCGATAACCGCACCCTGAACAATGAATATCCTCATAATGCGCCCCGGCGTTGCCCCCATGGTGCGCAGGATTGCGATATCTCCTGTCTTGTCCGTCACCACCATGACCAGCGTGGACACAATATTGAACGCCGCGACCGCCACAATGAACATCAGCAGCAGGCCAATCATGGTCTTCTCCATGCGGATGGCCTGGAACAGGTTGCCGTGGGTTCGGGTCCAGTCCGAAATATAATAACGACCAGTAAGCCCTTTGGCCGCCTCTTCAGCCACCTTGGGCGCAGCAAACAGGTCATCAACCAGCAGTCGCACTCCCTGAGCTTTACCGCCGGTTCGCATCAGCTTGGCGGCATCATCCATGTGAATGAGGGTGTAATTGCCGTCCAGTTCGGCGCCAACACTGAAAACGCCCTTCACCGTGAAACGCTTGAGACGCGGCAAAACGCCTGCGGGAGTTACCGAGGCCTCGGGAAGCACAACAGTAACCTTGTCGCCCAACTGCAAACGCAGGCTGGCAGCCATAGTGCGGCCTACGATAATCCCGAACTCACCCGATACCAGATCGTCCAGTTTGCCTTCGATCATGTGGTTTTCAATGATTGAAACCGTACGCTCTTCCTCCGGCAAAATACCATTGAGCATCACTCCGCGCACATCACCACCTCCGGTGACCATGCCCTGACCCTGAATAAAGGGTGCGGCGGCAAGCACCCTTGGGTGCTGCTGCACCTGGGCATCTATCGTCTCCCAGTCATCCAAAGGCTTGCTGCCTTGAATGATGGCGTGGGGAACCATGCCGAGGATTCGTTGCTTGAGTTCGCGGTCGAATCCATTCATCACGGAGAGCACGATAATCAGCACGGCAACACCGAGCATCAACCCGATCATGGATGTGAGCGAGATGAATGAGATAAAGTGGTTACGCCGTTTGGCTGCGGTGTAGCGCAAGCCGATATAAAACGATAAGGGTCTGAACATGAAGAGGTGCCTGTCGCTACCTTCGGGTCGGTCGTGGTCTGTAATTCCCAACGGCCTTTCAGCACCGCGGGAAACTGCTAAACTTTTGATACTGGCCAAATTCTGATTCCCGGAGCCCTGAATGCAAACCCGAGACACACTGCCCGAATCGACAGATCATACGCCTGAGCGTCGGGAATTTTTCCGCATCGAGGACCGGGTTGGCCTGGAAGTCCATAAACTGACCCCTTCAGCCGGGTTCGACGAGAATGCCTTTGGTGACGACCATCTCGAAAACCTGGAGGCCGAATTCAGACGCCTTGATCAGGACATCAAATCCCAGCTTGCCAGCCTTGCGGATCAGGATCGCCTGCTAACAGGGCTGGTAAAGTCCCTCAATGGCAAGCTGGATACGCTTGCGCGCATTATGGCCTTTCAGCAAAATCCCTTGCAACCTGAGGACTGGCAGGACGTCACCCTGAGCGAGGGAGGACTGGCGTTTTGCGCGAGCCCGCAAGCGTGGCAGACTGGTGACAGGCTTGCCGTTCGCATGACGCTGCCACCCGAACTTTCCCGGCCCCGCGCCGTTGTAGAGGTTCTGGATATTCAAGCTGATGAAACAGGCAGGGCAAGGGTTCATACCGGTTTTATACGTATTCATGATAGCGACCGCCAGCAAATAGCCAGACATGTGATGCGCTGGCAGATCCGCCAGCGGCAAAAAGAGTAGACTGGCGAAAATATGTGACTTTTGCCTGTAATTCTCGGATATTACGTTTTATCCATGTCCCCGGAGCGCTTGCCGGAGACCCCAGTATTAGTGGAGAACCATCGATGACAATAAAGCGAGCCCTGACCGGCACCTTGGTAACGGCAATGTTTCTGACTCTGGCCCCGGTTTCCGGCACGTTTGCCGAAGAGCTCCGTGTACCCGTGGGTAGCCAGGCTGACAGAGGCCAGCAAAACGTTCCCCGGACCGGAACAACACAGGCTTCGGTGCGGGCCTCTTGGGGCCAGCCAGCTTCCGTTGAAGGCCCTGTCGGACAACCGCCGATCAGCCAGTGGAACTACGGCAACTTTGTGGTCTATTTCGAAAATGACCGCGTCATACACTCAGTGTTGACGCCTCAACGCTGACATTTTCAGGCACAATGTTCTTCCCGCCCGCCAGTTCCGGGCACACATCCTGACGACATGCCGCCTTTTGTTTGGAATGGCGGCTTTTGCAATTTCAAGGTGACTGTAAAGTGACATCCCTACGCGTGTTGCCCGCCGAGTGGGCGCCCCAAAGCGCCGTTGTGCTTACCTGGCCCCACCCGGGTACCGACTGGGCAGGGATTCTTGATGAGGTAGAACCGGTATTCCTTGAAATTGCCCGTTCAGTTCTCCGCTTTGAACATCTGGTTATCAGCTGCGAGCACGCCGTTCGACTGCAGGATCTGGAACGCGAGCTCAACACCTGGGCCGACCAGCAACGCCTGCCGGGGCGCGTGCATGCTGTGCCGGCGCCTGCAAACGATACTTGGGCTCGTGATCACGGCCCGATAACCGTGATTACGAATGAAGGCCCCACCCTGCTGGATTTTCGCTTCAACGCCTGGGGCGGTAAGTTCCCCTGGAAAAAAGACGATGCGCTAAACCGCCATCTCGCCAATTCCGGGGTATTCGGCGCCACACCGATGCGGGCTGTGGACTTTGTTCTGGAAGGCGGTTCCATTGAATCAGACGGCGAAGGTACCCTGCTGGCCACCAGCGAATGTCTTCTGACACCTTCACGCAATGCATCCATGGATCGCGGTGCCATTGAACAGTTGCTGTCTGAAATGCTGGGGGCAGACCGGATTCTCTGGCTCAATCACGGTTATCTGGCGGGGGACGACACCGACAGTCACATAGATACACTGGCCCGCTTCTGCGCCCCGGATCACATCTGCTATATTGCCTGCCCGGATGTAGCCGATGAGCATTACAGTGCACTGGCTGCCATGGAAGAAGACCTTCAGGAATTCCGCCAGCGCGACGGCACGCCATACAAGCTGACCGCCCTGCCGTGGCCCGATCCGGTATTCGGTGATGAAGGCGAACGTCTGCCGGCGACCTATGCCAACTTTCTGGTTATCAATGGCGCCGTCCTGCTGCCTGTGTATGGTGTACCGCAGGACGACGAAGCCATCCGCATTATCAGCCAGATTTTCTCCGGTCGGGAGATTATTCCCATCAACTGTCGCACGCTGGTGAAACAGCATGGCAGCCTGCACTGCGTCACCATGCAGATTCCGGAAGGAGTAGTCACTTTATGAGCCACAACCCCGACAAACATCCGCTTTCTGACCAACTTGCAATCGCCGCCATTCAGCAGGCTTGCAGCGAGGATAAGGCCGCCAGCCTGGCAACAACCGAAATGATGGTTCGCGAAGCGGCCGCAGGTGGAACTCAACTGATCATTCTGCAGGAGCTTCATGCGACCCAGTACTTTTGCCAGACTGAGGACACCAGCGTATTCGACCTGGCTGAACCCATCCCCGGCCCCACCACTGAGCGGCTTTCCGACCTTGCCCGGGAACTGAAAGTCGTTATCGTTGGCTCCGTTTTTGAGCGCCGTATGAACGGTGTTTATCACAACACCGCCGTGGTGATCGAAACCGACGGCTCCATTGCCGGTCTGTATCGTAAAATGCACATTCCAGACGACCCGGGATTCTATGAGAAGTTCTATTTCACACCCGGTGATGCTCAGTTCAACGATGGCCGCAACGGGTTTTCACCCATAGAAACCTCGGTAGGTAAACTCGGCGTACTCGTATGCTGGGATCAATGGTACCCGGAAGCGGCACGCCTGATGGCCCTGGCCGGCGCCGAGATACTGATCTATCCCACAGCCATCGGCTGGGACATTACCGATGATCCTGAAGAACAGGCCCGACAGCTGGAAGCCTGGGTCACCGTTCAGCGCGGTCACGCTGTGGCCAATAATCTGCCAGTGGTTGCGCCCAACCGGGTCGGTACTGAGCCGGACCCGACCGGGCACTCCGACGGTATCCGCTTCTGGGGTAACAGCTTTATCTGTGGCCCACAAGGTGAATTTCTGGCCCGGGCTGACGACAGCACCGAATGCATCCTGAGCGTTACCCTCGACCGCCACCGCAGTGAATCGATTCGTCGCATCTGGCCGTACTTCAGAGACCGACGCATCGATGCCTATGGCGACATTCTTAAAAGAGTGAGGGACTAAACCCGGCATGAAAAACCTGGTGGACACCGTTGTTACCGAACTGAATCAGATTCTGCTTGGCAAAGAGCGCCAGGTTCGCTTGGCCCTGTGCGGCCTGCTTGCCAGTGGCCACTTGCTGATTGAAGATATCCCCGGCATGGGCAAAACTACGCTGTCCCACGCACTGGCCAAAATCATGGGCCTCAGTTACCAGCGTATCCAGTTCACCAATGACCTGCTGCCTGCCGATGTACTGGGCTACTCCATGTACGACAAGCAGGCTGGAAGCCTGGTATTCCACCAAGGCCCTATTTTTGCTCAGGTTGTATTGGCGGATGAAATAAACCGCGCCTCCCCGCGAACACAAAGTGCGCTGCTTGAAGCCATGGAAGAGCGCCAGGTGTCCATTGAAGGCGAAACCCGCCCTCTGCCAAACCCGTTCTTTGTAATCGCAACACAGAATCCAGCTGAACAAGGCGGCACCTACCCCTTACCGGAATCCCAGCTCGACCGTTTCCTGATGCGCATACGGCTCGGCTATCCCGACCCCAGAGCCGAGCGTGAACTGCTGGAAGGCGAAGACCGCCGGGTAATGACGGAACGACTCGGCACTCTGCTCTCAGAAGCAGATCTGGTAAAACTCCAGGATGAAGTAACCCGCGTGACCACAAGCCCGGCACTTCTCGATTATATCCAGCGCCTGCTGGAACAGAGTCGCCGCATGCCGGGATTGCTCTACGGTTTATCACCAAGAGCCGGGCTCGGATTACTCAGGGCTTCAAAAGCCTGGGCCCTGATGGAAGGTCGCCACCACGTCCTGCCCGACGATATCCAGGCCGTCTTCCCGTCCGTAGCCGAACACCGTCTTGAACAAGGCGAGTCCGGAAAAAGCACCGAGCGCGTGCGGCAACTGTTGACCACCGTTTCCGTGCTGGAATGAATAGCCAAGCTTTATCAACGGAATTGGCCAAAACAAATGGCAGCCTGCTGCTTTCGTGATAGCCTTTTCATCTTCCTCGTTACACCTGCTCTGAAAGAGCCTGACACGTTCCAAATCTAGTGAGAGATATCCATGAGCGAAACCAAACATTCCCGGCTGATCATCCTCGGCTCCGGCCCCGCCGGATACACCGCCGCTGTCTACGCAGCCAGGGCCAACCTCAACCCGACGCTGATTACCGGCATTGAAGTCGGCGGCCAGCTCACCACCACCACCGACGTAGACAACTGGCCCGGAGACAACGACGGCGTTCAGGGCCCCGAGCTCATGCAGCGCATGCTCAAACACGCCGAGCGTTTCGAGACCAGCATCGTCTACGACACCATCAACGAAGCCGACCTGCAAAGCCGCCCTTTCCGCCTAAAAGGCGACAGCGGCGAATACACCTGCGACGCCCTCATCATCGCCACCGGTGCATCCGCCATGTACCTTGGCCTGGAGTCCGAAGAACGCTTCAAAGGCCAGGGCGTATCCGCCTGCGCCACTTGCGACGGCTTCTTCTACAAAAAACAGAAAGTCGCCGTCATCGGTGGCGGCAACACCGCCGTTGAAGAAGCCCTGTACCTCTCCAACATCGCCGCCGAAGTCACTCTGGTTCACCGCCGCGACAGCCTCCGCGCAGAGAAAATCCTGCAGGACAAGCTCTTCGAAAAAGCCGAAAACGGCAACATCAACATCGTTTGGGATCACACCCTCGACGAAGTCCTGGGCGACGGCACCGGCGTAACCGGCATGCGCATCAGAAGCATGAAAGACGACTCCAAACAGGATCTCGACCTGGCCGGCGTCTTCATCGCCATCGGGCACAAGCCCAACACCGGCTTGTTCGAAAATCAATTAGACATGGAAAACGGCTACATCAAAATCCGCTCAGGCCTGGAAGGCATGGCCACCCAGAGCAGCATCCCGGGCGTATTTGCCGCAGGCGACGTAGCCGACCACGTTTACCGCCAAGCCGTGACCTCCGCAGGCTTCGGTTGCATGGCTGCACTGGATGCTGAAAAGTTTCTGGATCAGCAGAATTAAGACTGACTGAAAGCAGGCAACACAAGAGCCTGACGAAGCCGGAGGGCGGGTCGTTCTGAAACTGTGCGAAGCCATGGATGGCGTAGCCAAGCGTACAGGGAAGTATTCACAGCGTGT
>JAGPVT010000004.1 GCA_018066865.1 Marinobacter sp.
TGGGTGGCCGGTATTCTGGTGCCGGTAAACGCAGCAGCCTTTCTTTTTCTGGACACGACGGCGGGTTGGTGGACCGCAGTGGCTGCGATTCTGGTTTTGCTCAGCAACTACCCGATCATGCTGGCGTACCGGGGAGCGAGAGGTGCCTGGGCATGACTGACCCTGAGGGCCGCAGTTGTCCGCTAGCGTACCGATATAATCCTGCCTCTCTTTGTCAGGATGCCAGTCAGGTGTCTGAGGATGTGCTTTATATCGTAGGCGGTCTTTACGGGAATCCTTACGCTCTTGACGAAATCGAGCAGATGGCGTTTGCGGAAGAGCGCCGGGGCAACCGGGTAAAGCTGGTTTTTAATGGCGATTTCAACTGGTTTAACGCCAGTGACAGCCTGTTTCGGGATATCAATAATCGGGTGCTGGGTCACAGCGCCAGCCTTGGCAACGTTGAGTACGAATTGGCGAAGGCGAGCTCTGGTGCCGGGTGCGGTTGCGCTTATCCGGATTATGTCGATCAGGGTACCGTAGAACGCTCCAATCGCATTATGGAAAGGCTTCAGGGCGTTGCTGAACAGCATCCGGATATTCAGGAACGACTGTCGCTTCTGCCAAAATATCGGTGCTTGATGTTTGGAGGACTAAAGGTTCTGGTTTTGCACGGTGATCCTGAATCCCTTGCGGGTTGGGGGCTGGCCCATGAATCATTTGGCGCCGGAAATGAGTTGATTGTGCGTGAGTGGCTGCGTGCTACCGGTGCCGATGTGATTGCCTGTACCCATACTTGCCTGCCTTTGCTCTGGTCGGCGCAGTTCCAGAACCAGGCGCGTGTGGTGGTAAATAATGGCTCCGTCGGCATGGGTAACTTGCGGGAGGACCCTCGAGGCTTGATTACCCGCATAGCTCTGCAGCCTCCCGGCACTCAGCCTGTAGCCGGCTTTGAACAGCGGGGCGTTCATATTTCCCTGCTGCCCGTGGCCTTTGATACCGACGCCTGGGTATCCCTTTTTGACGAGCTCTGGCCGGCGGGCTCGGATGCCGCTACATCATATCGACAGCGCATTTTGCATGGCACTTCCCTGACCCATGAGGCGCTATTCCCCGGTCTGACTTGAAATATATTTTGTGGTCTATATAATTTAGCACTAACTTTTCAAGGCGAATTACTCACGTTATGACATCAGAAGGATCGAATACCACCGCCATCACCCTACGCACACCCGTTAAGGATGATGGCTTCAGGCTCCACCAGTTGGTTGCGGAATGCCATCCTCTGGATGCCAACTCGATTTACTGCAACCTTTTGCAGTGCAGCCATTTTGCCGACACCGGCGTTGCTGCGGAGAAAGACGGCGATCTGGTCGGCTTTATCTCCGGTTACATTCCTCCCCAAAAGCCCGAAACCGTATTTGTCTGGCAAGTGGCCGTTCACGAGAAAGGTCGTGGGCAGGGCTTGGCGAAGCGGATGCTTAAAGACATCGTGGCTCGGGAAGCGTGCAAAAACGTGACCCATATGGAAACCACGATCACTGCCGACAACGAAGCGTCATGGGCATTATTCCGCTCGTTTGCGCGAGACATGGGCGCAGAGCTTGAACACCACGAGCATTTCGAGAAAGGCACCCACTTTGGCGGCCAGCACGATTCTGAATTTCTGCTGCGCATAGGGCCGTTTACCAAGAAGCCCTGAGCCCATATGAAGCCCAGAGCGCATAAAAAGCCCTGAGCATTTTTTAAGCGGCGCCATGCCTGCTCATGCGCCCGAGACTCAGAGCTATCCTTTAAAGAATCCTATTGAATAGGCCGAACAGGCCAAGAGGTAAAACTATGGAAATTTTCAAGACCACTGAATCCGAAGTACGTGTATACAGTCGCGCCTTTCCAGTGATTTTTAATCGCGCAAAAAATGCGCATCTTTACACTGAAAGCGGCAAGCAATACCTGGATTTTCTGGCCGGTGCCGGTTCACTGAACTACGGCCATAACAACGACATTCTGAAAAAAGCACTGCTTGAATACATCGAGGCAGACGGCGTGAGCCAGGGCCTGGACTTGTTCACTACGGCCAAGCATGACTTTATCGAATCCTATAAGAAGTACATCCTGGATCCCCGTGGCCTGGACTACAAAATGCAGTTTACCGGCCCGACCGGAACCAACTGCGTGGAAGCAGCCCTGAAGCTGGCTCGTAAAGTAAAGGGCCGTAGCGGCATTATCTCGTTCACTAACGGTTTCCACGGCGTGACCCTGGGTGCAGTTGCTGCAACCGGTAACAAGCATCACCGTGGTGGTGCGGGTGTTCCGTTGTCGGGTGTAGACTTCATGTTCTACGACGGCTATCTGGGTGAAGACGTTGACACCCTGGCCGTCATGGACAAGTTGCTTTCGGACAGCTCTTCCGGTGTTGAACTGCCTGCTGCGGTGATCGTGGAAGCGATTCAGGGCGAAGGTGGCCTGAATGCTGCCCGTGCGGAGTGGCTGAAAGGCTTGGAGACCCTGTGCAAGAAACACGACATTCTGCTGATTCTGGACGACATTCAGGCAGGTAACGGTCGTACCGGTGACTTCTTCAGCTTTGAGTTCGCAGGTATCAAACCTGACATTGTGACGGTGTCCAAGTCGCTGAGTGGTTATGGTCTGCCCATGGCGCTGGTGCTGTTCAAGCCAGAGCTGGATGTTTGGACCTCGGGTGAGCACAACGGTACCTTCCGTGGCAACAACATGGCGTTCATTACTGCCCGGGCCGCTGTTGATACCTATTGGAAAGACGATAAGTTCGCCAACGAGGTGAAGGAAAAGACTCAGGTTCTTGGCGATGCGCTGCAGGCGATTTGCGATAAGTACCCGGGTGAGTTCAAAATGAAAGGACGTGGCCTGATGCGGGGCATCGAGGCGGCGAACGCGGACATTACAGGCGCGATTACCCAGCGGGCTTTCGAGCATGGTCTGATTATCGAGACCAGTGGCCCGAATGATGAAGTCATCAAATGCCTGATGCCGCTGACAACCAGCAAGGAAGACCTGAAACTGGGCGCGGAACTGCTGGCAAAGAGTGTGGATGAAATCATGCAGGAAGGGGTCAGCAAGGCGTCGTAAGACGCCTCGCCATTCAGGACATTTAATCTGCAGGATAGCCAGGGTAGAACTGAACTATGACAAGCCAATTGCACACCGTCGAGAAGATCGGCGGTACTTCAATGAGTAACTACGAAGCCGTGCGCGATAACATCATCGTTGCGGATCGTAGCAAAGACGATCTCTACCAGCGTATTTTCGTGGTGTCGGCCTACAGCGGTGTAACCAACGAACTGCTGGAGCACAAGAAAACCGGCGAGCCGGGCGTTTATGCATTGTTCGCCGATGCAGAATCTGACTGGGCGTGGAACGACGATCTCACCCAGCTGATCAAATTTATTACGGACATCAACGGCGAACTGTTTGAAGATCCCATGCTCAAACAGCAAGCGGATCAGTTCATTACTGATCGTATCGAGGGTGTTCGCGGTTGCTTGATTGATCTGCAACGCCTGTGTTCTTACGGTCAGTTCCAGCTGGAAGAGCATCTGCTGACGGTTCGTGAAATGCTGGCGGGCATTGGTGAGGCCCACAGCGCCTTTAACACCACGCTAAAACTCCAGCAGGAAGGTATCAATGCACGCTTTGTGGACCTTACCGGCTGGCGCGACACGGAGCTGCTGCCGCTGGACGAAAAGCTGAAGCAGACGTTTGCCTCCGTTGATCTGAGCCGTGAATTGCCGATCGTAACCGGCTATGCCCAGTGCAAGGAAGGCCTGATGCGTACCTTCGACCGGGGCTACAGTGAGATGACATTCAGCCGTGTGGCGGTCATGACAGACGCTCGCGAAGCGATCATTCACAAGGAATACCACCTGAGTTCTGCTGACCCCAACATTGTCGGCGCGGAAAAAGTGGTTCCTCTGGGTCGTACCAACTACGACGTGGCCGACCAGCTCGCAAATCTGGGTATGGAAGCGATTCACCCTCGTGCCGGCAAAGGCCTGCGTCAGTCGGAAATTCCGCTGCGGGTAATGAACACCTTTGAGCCGGAACATACCGGCACCCTGATCACTGGCGATTATGTGAGTGAAAAGCCACAGGTTGAGATTATTGCCGGTGCCAAGGGCGTGTTTGCCATTGAGGTATTTGATCAGGACATGCAGGGAGAGCCCGGATCGGACCGTCGCATCCTCGATATCCTGAGCCGTTTCAAAGTACGGTTTATGGCGAAGGATACCAACGCGAATACCATTACTCATTACGTGGACAGCACTCTTAAACATGTAAAGCGTGTGGTGAAGGCGCTGAAAGATGAGTTCCCCAACGGTGAGATCAGTACTCGTAAAGTGGCTGTGGTTTCAGCAATTGGCAGTGATATAAAGATGCCGGGCATTCTTGCGCGGTCGGTCAAAGTACTGGCTGATGAGGAAATCAGCGTGCTGGCCTTGCACCAGTGCATGCGCCAGGTTGATATCCAGTTTGTGGTCGATGAAGACAACTATGAAAAAACGATCATTGCGTTGCATGGCGTTCTTGTCGAGCCTCACAATCATGGCTACGCGATTGTTGCTGCCTGAGTGATTGAGTGATGTAGCCCCGGGTAGATTCGTGCGCCGACAGAGTTTTTCAGGCTTTAAGTCTTTCCCGGCTTTAAACGCCGTGGCTGGAATGCAGCAGGAAGAACCAGGCGCCGACAGCTAGCTGGCAGGTTACTACGACGAGCGTCAGGACCAACCTTAGTCGAAGATACCAGGCTGGCCAATACACCCGCATCCAGCGCGCATCGGTAACGTACAGGGCGAGGTACGCAAGAGTGTAGAGCGCTATCTGCGCCGGCGTACTCAGAAGCAGGCCGACGCCCGCGGCGACAAAGAACACTTGGCTTAGCAACATGGTTACCAGCGGCGATAGTGGGTAGCAGCGATTATCCAGCTGCATCGCTATGGGCCAGTAAACACCTGCCATGAAAGCCAGAATACCCGCACTGTAGAGGTAGAAATAGCCCAGCGTAGCGACGCTGTATTGCGGCATCGCAAAAAGAGCGACAACACAGGCAATGAAAGGTATTAACCCCGCCATCCCTACGAGAATGGCAAGTCTCGCTACTGAAATCACGTTTTCTGCGCCTGAGCCTGCTGGCTCTGAACCCGGATTCGCAAAGGTTCAATGGCTGCAGGCTCCATACCAATCATCTCGTGATAGGCAGAGGGGTGAACAACCTGGGTTTCCCTGATGGAAAAGGTGGCAAGAGTGTCCTGAAGCTGCCAGGCGCTGCGGAAAAGTCGGGTTACGCCCTTTTTGTCAGACAGTAGAAACTGATCATCGCCGAAGCTCAGCCTGGCCATATATTGCCGGCCTTCAATAGAGATGATTTCAAGCAGATCAATAACCTGCTTTGGCTGGGTTGCGAGTTGTTCCAGGGTAATTCTCACAGTGAAGCTCCGGGGTACCTGATTACCCAGAACTTACGTGCCGGCGGGTATTTAAGATCATTGGGCGAGCGAGCGGCACTGCGTGTGCTGCGGGCAATAAACCATGTGGTCGTTAACCATGCCGGTAGCCTGCATGAAGGCATAAACAATGGTTGGGCCGACAAATGTAAACCCAGCGCGCTTGAGCGCTCGGGACATGGCCTCGGATTGCGGCGTTGTAACGGGCACTTCATCAAAGCTGAGCCAGCTGTTCTGAATCGGGCTGTTTTCCACAAACGACCAGAGAAAGTGTGAAAACTCTGTGCCTTTTTCCTGCAGATTCAGAAAACCTCTGGCGTTTTTGATGATCGACTGTACTTTCAGCCTGTTGCGCACAATGCCCGGGTTCGTCAAAAGCTCGGCAACTTTGGTGTCGCTGTATTGAATGATTTTTTCCGGGCTGAAGTGATCATAAGCGGCTCGATAACTCTCCTGCTTGCGCAGAATGGTTATCCAGCTCAGGCCAGCCTGCTGGCCGTCCAGGCAAAGCTTTTCGAACAGGGCCAGGCTGTCGTATTCGGGGCGACCCCAGACGGTATCGTGGTAGTGCACATAGAGCGGATCGGTACCGCACCACGAGCAGCGCTCAGTGGTGGCCGGAGCTTTGGGGGGTTGGTTATCTTTGTGCGAAGCTGGCATATAAGGGTCTCCTTGCGCACTTGTCAGCGTTTGGCGCGGATTCTGCGCTGGAATACCGGCTCCCAGTGTGTGTCCAGTGGTTCTGCTGCGCTCAGGCTGTAATCGTCAGGGGGCGGTTCCAGCAGCGTGATGACTGGCCATGCGCCATGCTGGTTACCGGCTGTTTGTTTGTACACCAGTGTGCACAGAAACCCTTCGGTATAAAAGGCGCAGGCCTGCCAGTGATCGTCCGGTTGGTCGCCGTAGAGCTCAAAATTCCTGCGCACTTCCAGAGTCTGCAGATTTCTGGCAATGCCCCGGCCAGTGGCTTTCAGCCAAGCTTCTTTCAGTGTCCACACCCGGAGAAAGGTGTGGGGATCGTCTTCCTTGAACAGCCATTCCTGCTCAACGGGGGAGAACCAGCGTTTGACCACCTTTTTCCATTGTGGATGGCGCCTGCTGGGCTCAATGTCTATTCCCAGCGCAGAGCAATATTCAGTAGCGCAGGCGGACAGGCCATGGCTATGGCTCAGGGAGAGGTGCCAGCCCGCCGGGCAGGCAGAAGTCGTTGGACGCCCCTCCACCGGGTAGCACAGGTCAGGCGTTATAGAGCCTGCTTTGCTCAAAGTCTGGCGTATCAGCCAGCGGCTGGTGAGGAACTCAGCCGCGCGGGTGCCGCTGAGCCCGGAAAATCTTTCGCGCTCATGAGCCGTTAGCCAGTCCGGTGCAACGTCCGGCAATTGTCCGGTTTGATGGCAAAGCTTGATGGTCGGTTTCTGCCGGGTGCCGGCGGAATCAGGGCTGGAGTCGTTGGATGAGCCAGTCATCGCCTTCCCTTACGTATTCAAACCGGTCGTGGAGGCGGCTTGGACGGCCCTGCCAGAATTCGATGCGCTCAGGCACAACGCGGTAGCCACCCCAGAAGCCGGGCAATGGCACTTCACCTTCGCTGAATTTGCGCTTCATTTCTGCCACCTTCTGCTCCAAAAGTCCCCGTGAGGTGACAGCCTTACTCTGCTCGGATACCCAGGCGCCTATCTGGCTACCCCTTGGGCGCGAGGCGAAGTATTTCAGGGATTCGGTTTTACTGACCTTCTCGACCTGACCCTGAATGCGCACCTGCCGGTTCAGGCCAATCCAGGGGAACAGCAGTGCGGCCCTTGGGTTTTCCGCAATCTCCTGGGCTTTACGGCTTTCGTAATTGGTATAGAACACGAAACCACGCTCATCAAAGTATTTCAGTAGCACTGTGCGCAAATCGGGCATGTTGTTGGCACCGGTGGTGGCGAGTGACATGGCGTTGGGCTCGAGAATACCGGCTTCGCGGGCGTCGCCAAACCAGGTTCCGAATTGCCTGACCGGGTCGTCGCTCAGTGCGTCGCGATCCATCCCTTCACTTTCAAAGTCGCGACGCATATCGCCGATGTCCATAAACGCCTGCCTCGTTTGTTAAAAACCAGAAAATGGTGTCAGGTAGTGTCAGAAAAATACGATCACAAGGTACGATCGAGAAGCCTTGATACGAACGTTCAGGATATAGAGTTCAGTTTCACCTGTCAGCGGTTGCTGTACAGTGGCTGACAAACCGCTGTTGGGCCTACTATCCTTATGTAAAGGCTCTTTATCCAGATATCGACACCCGAAAGGAGAAATTCGTGGCCCAAAGCCGTCAGAGCAGTCACTTGCCCAGAAATCTGGTTATCGGCGCGCTCTTACTCATCGTGTTATACAGTTTGGCGGGTTTTCTGGTGCTGCCCTGGTGGCTTAAGCGTACGTTGCCTGATCAGATGGAACAGCACATGGGGTGGCAGGCGGATGTTGCTGACATCCGCAGCAACCCGTTTGCGCTTAGTGTGGAAGCTCTGAACCTGTCTGCGCAGGACAGCGACAATGAAAAGGTGGTGGGTTTTGACCGCCTGTATATTAATCTGAGCTTCTTTGAGCTGATTCAAGGCGTTGTCGGGTTTGAGGCCATTGAATTTGAAGAGCCGTTTATCCGGCTGGATCTGCTGGAAGACTACAGCGTGAACTTCGCCCGGGACTTTCAGGCTGCCAGTGCAGGGGAAGGTGGCAAACCGACCGAGCCTGAGGAAGATCAGGCACTGCCCTCATTGTATTTTCAGCAGTTCACGATAAGCGGTGGCGAACTGTTGTTCAGGGATTTCACTCAACCGGAAATGGCGGAATTCCGGATTACGCCCCTGGATCTCACTCTGAGCGATCTTGCCACATGGCAACGGGATGATCGCAACAGCGATTATCATCTGCAGGCAGCCTTGGGTAACCAGACCATCGAATGGCAGGGAAATCTCAGCATTACACCGCTTTATTCCAGCGGAAACCTGGCCATTTCAGGCGTTGATCACAAGACACTCGGGCATTTCCTCGCCCCCTATCTTCCCTATGATTTGCGTGGCGGAAAAGTAACGGTACGCTCAGACTATGAGCTGCAGGCCGCCGACATTCTGTACCTGTCTGCCAGCAACGGTCGATTGTCAGTGGAAGATCTGGCCGTTGCTCCAGGTAAGCAGAGTGATCAGCCCCGATTAACCACCGCATCCATTGCCATCGACGACATTGGATTTGATCTCAATGCCCGTGAAGCCCGCGTTGGGCAGATTACTCTGGAGCAGCCCGACATCATGCTGGCGCACAACAAAGCCGGAGAAATCGACTGGGTTGCCGCGCTTGACGCCTTTGCGAAAAATGGTGGGAAGTCAGAAGCAGACACTGAAGAGTCTGCCACTGCAGCAGCTGAGCGGCCTTTTCGCTGGTCTCTGGCGGGTATCAAGGTTTCCGGAGGGCGGGTGCTCTGGCAGGATCAGCAACCTGCATCGCCCGCAGAGCTTTCACTGGAGCAACTTTCGTTTTCTACCGCTGGCATCAGCAGCGAGATGGAAGATCCGATTTCGTATCAGCTGGAGACTGCCCTGGCCGGCGGCGGCAAGCTCTCCCTCAACGGTCAGCTGACACCTCAGCCCTTTACGCTGGAGGCTGCCATCTCCGGATCCGATATATCGCTGGCGGCGTTTGAACCCTATTTGCAGGAGTCGGCCAACCTTGCGGTTGCGGGGGGTGCATTGGGGCTGGATGGGAACCTGGATCTGGACGGCCAGCAGGAGCCCTTAACCGGAACCTTCAGTGGCACCGCAGAAGTTTCCGGGCTGAACCTTCAGTTGCCGGGCAGCAATGAGCGTCTGATTTCATGGCAAACGCTGCGCTTGGCACCGATTGAGTACAACGTGCATCCGGCCAGGCTGGAAATTGGCACGGTTACTCTCGCCCAACCGGCCATCAATCTGGTTCGCAACGCCAACAGC
>JAGPVT010000049.1 GCA_018066865.1 Marinobacter sp.
CCAGGTAGGCGCTATTGGCGTCCATCTCACCGGAAAACATACGACGGAACTCGAGTTTTTCGAGCTCTGCATCAAGAGCTTCAAGATCAGACTCAATTTCGGTCACTGTATCTGCGTCATCTTCCTCAACAGCCATTTCCAGCAGACTCTCTGCATCGGACAGGCCGGTTGTGAGGTTATCGATGGTACTGACAATCAGATCAAGATCAGAGCGTTCCTTGCCCAGCGCCTGCGCACGTTCAGGATCATCCCAAACTGTGGGCATTTCCATCTCACGCTCTACTTCAACTAGCCGTTCACTACGCTGATCATAGTCAAAGATACCCCCTGAGCGCTTCAGTACGCTCACGAAGCTCTTTAATCTTCGTCACAATGGGATTAATTTCCATGAAAACCTTACTCGTATTGGAAAATGGTGAGAAAACCGTGGCGGGATTCTACCCGAATTCTGACGGCAAATCAGCCGTTGTCCGCTGGTTTGGCACAAGCGCTGATCAGGAACGGCCTGCCGGGAGACGCTGTGAATACGTCCATGTACGCTTGACGAAAACATCCATGTTTTCGACACTCCCGGCAGGCCGTTCCTGACCAGCGCCCGATATTGGGAGCAAGCCGCATGTTAACAAACGGAGTTCTCCGCTGTTGATCTACCCGTGCTTTCCAATCGGTCAGGGGGCGGGTGCTCTTTTCTGCCGGAAAAAGATGTCTGAGCGCAGCGAGTTGCTTTTTCCAGAAGAAAAGAGCACCCGCCTCCTGGCCAGCCTCAAAAGCCAGCCCAGCTAGGAAAGTGGCTCCAAATAATCCACCAACAGCTGAAGGTTCGTCCGGCCTCGGAAGGTATTGGCGTCGGGCTTGTAAACCACCCGAACCCCCGTGCGCGAGTAGTCAGGAACCTCCGGCCCGGTATTGAACGCAATAGCATCAATGATCCCGCTGCCATCCACTGGCTGTAAAACCAGCTTCAAATGATTTTCGCCAACAATACGCTGGCTGATCACCCGAAACTCACCATCAAACAAAGGCTCCGGGAAATGCTGCCCCCAAGGGCCGGCGCGCTTCAGCAAAGCGGCGGTCTCCAGGGACAGCTCATCAGAACTCAATGCCCCGTCGGTCGTGATTGCAGCCTCGAGATCTGCGGCAGTGAGGGTATCCCTCACAGCCCTATCAAACGCCTCGGTAAAGGTATCAAAATCACTTCGGGCCAGGGTCATGCCTGCCGCCATGGCGTGGCCGCCGTATTTATGCATCACATCGGGATGACGGGAATCCACAACCGCCAGCACATCGCGGATATGCAGCCCCGGAATTGAACGGGCAGAACCTTTTATGTCCACACCATTCTCGTCTGGAGCGAAGGCAATGGTGGGCCGATGGGTCTGCTCGCGGATTCGGGCCGCGAGAATGCCGATCACGCCCTGGTGCCAATCCTGATCAAACAGCGCCAGTCCCCAAGGCAGCCCTTCCATATCCAGTGACATGGAGGCGAGCAAATCCTGTGCCTGAGTCTTCATGTCCTTTTCGATGGTGCGCCGTTCCCGATTGAACGTATCCAGTTCACGGGCAAGGCGCCGGGCTTCATCAGGGCTGTCTGCCAGCAGACAAGCTATGCCAACGCTCATATCGTCCAGCCGGCCAGCGGCATTGAGGCGTGGGCCAACCACAAACCCAAGATCGGTTGAGCTGATGTTTGCGTGCTCGCGGCCAGCCACTTCCAGCAATGCAAGAATCCCGGGGCGGGCTTCGCCCTGGCGGATTCGGCGTAGGCCCTGCTCAACGAAGATCCGGTTGTTATGATCCAGTGGCACAACATCCGCGACCGTGCCCAAGGCAACCAGATCCAGCAGGTTGCCCAGATTGGGCTCCGGCTGCGGCAAGCGACCAGCCTCCCGGAGTTTCTTGCGCAGGGCCGTGAGTACGTAGAACATGACACCCACGCCTGCGGCGTTTTTGCTCAGAAAAGAGCAACCGGGTTGATTGGGGTTCACGATGGCATCGGCATCTGGCAGCGTTTCGCCAGCAAGGTGGTGATCCGTAACCAACACCTTGATACCCAGTTTCTTCGCTGCATGTACACCTTCGACGGCAGAGATTCCGTTATCTACCGTCACCAAAAGATCTGGCAGCTCACCCTCCTCTTGCAGACGCTCAATGATCCCCGGAGTCAGCCCATAACCATCCGCAAAGCGGCTGGGCACCCGGAAATCAATGCTCTTTAAACCGAGCATGGAAAGCCCGAGCATGGCGACGGCGGTACTGGTAGCGCCGTCAGCATCAAAATCCCCGAGTACAACTACTCTCTGGTTTTGGGCAATGGCGTCTGCCAGCAATTCGACCGCACGATCGATGCCACGCAACTCAAAGGGTGAGGCAAGATGCCTGAGGGTATAACTTAACTGTTCGTCGGAGGTAACACCGCGGGCGGCATACAGACGGCGGAGCAAAGGAGGCAGGTCTTGCCCCCAGCCCGAATGACCTTCCGGACCGGGGCGACGTAAGATCTTTTTTGGTGTCATACCGGGTCAGGTATTCTTCCAGTGTTTTGCTATAAACGCCTGCACACCTGCCCGGTCGTTATCGAGCACGGTATAGCGCTCTTTGCGATCAAACAGATCCGCCATATGAGCCGGCAGTGCTGGCTTTACCGTCAGGCCAGACTCGGCGATGGCATCCGGGAATTTGGCCGGATGGGCAGTCCCAAGGGTGATCATCGGAATCCCGGTGTCCCGGCGACAGGCACGAGCAGCACGCACGCCGATGGCGGTATGGGGGTCCAACAGGTATTCGTTCTGCTCGTAGACTTCACGGATGGTGTCACACGTAGCCTTGTCATCAACTGCCGCACTGTCGAACAGCTTGCGGGCCTTCTTCCACCGATAACCTTCGATACTTACCGGGCCTTTAGCCGCGTTTTCCAGCAATTCTTTAACCGCCAGCCCATCGCGTCCATGGAGATCAAACAGCAAACGCTCAAAGTTGCTGGACACCATAATATCCATGCTCGGCGAAAGCGTATGTTCAAGCTGGTGCTGCTCGTATTTGTTGCCACTCATGAAACGATGAAGAATATCGTTTCTGTTGGTCGCGATAACCAGTTGCGATATGGGCAAGCCCATTTTCTTCGCCAGATAGCCGGCAAAGATGTCCCCGAAATTACCGGTGGGCACGGAGAACGCCATGCTGCGATCCGGACCACCGAGAGCCAGAGACGCATGGAAGTAATAAACAATCTGAGCCATGATCCGGGCCCAGTTGATCGAGTTAACAGCAGCCAGTTTGGCTTTGCCACCCAGGAACGACTGGTCGCCGAAACTCTCTTTGACCATACGCTGACAGTCATCAAAATTGCCCTTAATGGCAATATTATGGATGTTATCACCCTGAACCGTGGTCATCTGGCGGCGCTGCACTTCCGAGACGCGCTCGTAAGGGTGCAAAATAAAAATGTCTACGTGCTCGCAGCGACGACAGCCTTCAATGGCTGCAGAGCCAGTATCCCCGGAGGTTGCACCCATTATGACCGCATGCTCTTTGCGCTTTCCTAGCACGTAATCCAGTAGTCGGCCCAGTAACTGAAGCGCGAAATCCTTGAATGCCAGGGTTGGCCCACGGAACAGTTCCATCACCCATTCGTTGGTATCAAGCTGAACCAGCGGTGCGACAGCCTTGTGCGCAAACACACCATAAGTGTCATCAAGCATCTGCCGGAATTCAGCCTCGGGGATGGCCTCCTCCACAAACGGGTACATGATATTGAACGCCAGCTCTGTATAGGGAAGTCCGCGCCAGCCGCGAATCTCCTCCAGACTGAAGTGTGGGAGTGCCTCTGGTACATAAAGGCCGCCATCGGGGGCCAGACCTGTGAGCAGAACGTCTTCAAATCCCAGTGCGGGTGCTTCTCCCCGCGTACTGATGTATCTCACGTGCGTACCTGCCAGTTAGGGTTTCTCAGTTAAAATTTTCGGCGCGGATGCGGACAACCGGGCCATCGGTATCAGAGAGGGATTCCAGCTCTTCAATAGCCCGGTTAATCTGTCGTTCCTGCACGGTATGAGTCAGGATAATGACGGGAATACGGCCGTCCTTCACCTCGGATTCTTTCTGCATGATCGACTCAATGTTGATGCCGTGCTCACTCAGAATCGAGGCTATTTTGGCCAGAACGCCAGGGCGATCCAGAGCCGTTATGCGCAAATAATAAGCAGACTGGATGTCTTCCATGGAGAGAACGTCGAGATTTTCCAGGGCATCCGGAGCAAACCCGAGATGAGGTACTCGCAGCGTACTTCCGCTCGCAACAATGCGGGCAACGTCCACAATGTCGGCAATCACAGCCGACGCTGTTGCTTCATCGCCGGCACCTGGCCCGTAATACATGGTCTGGCCAACCGCATCACCATCCACAAGAACGGCGTTCAGGACTCCATCAACCTGAGCAATCAGGTGACTTTGAGGAACCAGGGTCGGGTGTACGCGAAGCTCAATACCTTCATCCCGACGACGGGCGATGCCCAGATGCTTGATGCGGTAGCCAAGTTGCTCAGCATGGGCGATATCGTAGGGTGTGATTGATGAAATCCCTTCGGTAAAGGCTTTTTCAAACTGCAGAGGAACGCCAAAGCCGGCCGAAGCAAGAATGGTCAGTTTGTGGGCAGCATCAATACCCTCAACATCAAAGGTGGGGTCTGCTTCTGCGTAACCGAGATCCTGAGCCTCTTTAAGAACTTCAGCAAAAGCCCGGCCTGCGCGCATTTCGGTCAGAATGTAATTGCCCGTGCCATTGATGATGCCGGCAATCCAATCGATACGGTTAGCCGCCAGGCCTTCGCGAATGGCTTTCATGACAGGAATGCCACCGGCCACACCGGCCTCATAAGCAACCACAACGCCCGCGTTTTCCGCTGCGGCAAATATTTCATTGCCGTGAACGGCGATGAGCGCCTTATTGGCGGTAACAACATGTTTGCCGTTGCGAATGGCAGCGAGCACGAGTTCACGCGCGGTTTCGTAGCCGCCGATCAGTTCTACCACAACGTCAACCGCAGGATCGTTCACCACGTCGAAAATTTCGGTGCTGAAAGGCACATCGCCAAAATCCAGATCGTCGCGATTGCGCCGGCTGGCAACCCGGGTAATCCGGATATTACAGCCCGCACGGCCCGCAATAAGAGCGGCGTTGCGAGTCAATACATTGAATGTACCGCCGCCAACGGTTCCCAGTCCGCAGATTCCGACACTGACGTCTTTCAAGCTCTCACCTCTGATCCCGAAGGGGTGCTGATGTATTGTAATAGTGCAGCATTATGATGTTGCAGCACTGAAAGGCCGCATAGTATACCGGTTCAGGGCCCGCTGAATAAGCCCTGAACCAAAAGCTTGTCACATAACATTAATCGACAGAAATGCGACCCTGCTCAAGGCTTACTCAGAGCAGCCCCAGGCCTTTGGCCAGATCCCTTGCAGGCAGATAGCCCCGCACCACGTTGCCGTCTTCCAACACGATTGCCGGAGTGCCGGTTACACCTATACGGCGACCTAGCTCGAATTGCTCCAGAACAGGGTTATCACAGGTCGCTGCTTCAATGGCTTTACCGGATTTGGCTGCACTCATCGCAGATTGCTGATCTTCAGCACACCAGACAGAGATGTACTTTGTAAACGATGGGGTGCCCGGGCCGGACCGCGGGTAGGCATAGTAATTCACGGTAATACCGTAATCATTGAGCTGTGACACCTCATCATGGAGCTTGCGGCAGTACGGGCAGTCAATATCGGTGAACACATCAACAACTGCTTTTTCGTTGCTGGCCTTGAAGGTGATAAGACCGTCTTCACCGTAGCTCTCCATGGTTTTGCGCCGCTCACCGGCCCTGCCCTCTTCTGTCACATTAGCAATGCCCTCGCTGGTAACCTTCAATAAATCGCCGGTTAGCAGGTACTGACCATCGGATGTCGTGTAGATAGTGTCTCCGTTATTACTCCGAACCTCGTAAAGCCCCTTCGCCTCGGATTCCTTTATTGACGATATTTTCAACCCGGGCACGGCACTGGAAAGACGCTCGCTGATGCTGTCTTCAACATCACCAGCAGTGCTAAAGGGCGAGCCCAGAACACCAGCTGCCATAACTGCTATCATAAAAAACCGTTTTACATTCATTCTGGCAAACACACCTTTTCAGTCGAGTATTATTGGGTTTACGTGCGACACCTGCTCGCCACAAAAGTTCAAAGCGCTACCTTACCTAATAATCGCAGACTCAACCACGGGGATGATGGGCCTGATGCAACGATTGCAAACGTTGTCGCGCCACGTGGGTGTATATCTGGGTTGTCGAAAGATCCGAGTGACCCAGCAGCATCTGAACCACACGCAGGTCTGCACCATGATTAAGCAAATGAGTTGCAAAGGCATGCCGGAGCGTATGGGGTGACAAATGTTTGCGGATACCGGTACGCACGGCGTAATGACGAATCCGGTGCCAGAACGTCTGTCGCGTCATGGCCGCCGCCCGGTTACCCGGAAACAGCGCATCACAGGCGCGCCCCTTGAGCAGCTCGGGGCGGCCTTCCTTCATATACCGGAGGAGCCAGTCTACTGCCTCCTCCCCAAGCGGAACCAGACGCTCTTTATCACCTTTACCGGTTACGCGTATAACACCCTGGCGCAGATTCACCTGATCAACACGCAAACTGGTGAGCTCAGACACCCGCAACCCACAACCATAGAGAATCTCAAGCATGGCCTTGTCCCTCTGCTCAATCGGCAACCCGGGATCCGGTTCCGCAAGCAGTGCATCCACTTCCTCTTCGGTCAGCGAATCTGGCAACCGGCGGGGAAGCCGAGGGCTGTCTATGCGCAACGTGGGGTCTTCAGTAATCAGCCGCTCCCGAAGAAGAAATCGGTAAAACCGACGGACGCCTGAGAGGCGACGAGCCGCCGTAGACGTCTTGACGCCCTCTGCGAGCCCGCTGGCCATCCAGGCCAGAATATCGGTCCGCTGCGCATCAGTTAACAACGGTCGCCCAGGCTGATTTTCCAGCCAGGCTGCCAGGCGTTGCAAATCACTGCGATACGCCTGTCGGGTGTTCTCACCCAGACCATCCTCAAGCCAGACCGCATCAACAAACCGGACAATTACTGCTTCATCCTCTGGCCTCACACTCTCGCCCTCTGACACCCCATACCCTCAGCACTGCATTCTGGCTCGCCAGAAACGAAAAAGGCAGCCCTGAGGCTGCCTTTTTCACTGCAAGGTTGTTCAGCAAATAACTGATCAGCCCAACTTTTCCTTGATACGTGCTGCCTTACCAGAAAGCTCACGCAGGTAGTAAAGCTTGGCCTGACGCACATCGCCACGACGCTTCACTGCAACGCTGTCGATCAGCTTGGAGAAGGTCTGGAAAGTACGCTCAACGCCTACGCCGTAGGAAATTTTCCGTACGGTGAAAGAGGAGTTCATGCCACGGTTACGCTTGCCGATAACAACGCCTTCGAACGCCTGTAGACGCTCACGGTTGCCTTCAGTTACGCGAACCTGAATAACCACGGTATCACCAGGCGCAAACGCGGGGATTTCCTTGGTCATCTGTTCTGTTTCAAGTTGATTGATGATGTTGTTCTTGCCGCTCATCGTAATGCTCCTGATACCCAATCTTTTAATGCCCTGATGATTCAGAGGCACACGGTTCGTTTAAAATCTCACCCAGCAGCTCACGCTCTTCGTCCGTAAGCACCCGCTTTTCCAGCAGGTCGGGGCGTCGCTCCCGGGTTCGCCTCAGCGACTGTTTAAGCCGCCAACGCCGGATCTG
>JAGPVT010000012.1 GCA_018066865.1 Marinobacter sp.
CACAGCGGCAACGGGAAGAGATATCGCATGTAGTGTTCTGACCAATGGCGCGACACCCGTGAATAGACGTGTCTTTATTGATATGAGATAGCCAAGTGCGCCATAGGATACGAGAAATGGGTAATCAATAAGAAAGTGTACTTTGAATAGATGAACCCCTGCCGGCTTCCATTCAGCAAGAATGGCGTTAAATGCAGACGCCGTAAATGTAAGCTGAATCTCGGGGATGCTTGGCTCCAGTGGCGACGTATAGATCGCCATCGCCGCAAAAAGCAGTGTTGCGATGATGGCCAGGAAGCCAACCCAACGAATCGACGAGGTGGCGCGAAAAAAAAGCGGAGAAACCATGATTCCCGTAGAATATTTTCCTGTACGTAATTGAGTCTGAAGGGTGGCCGAAAAAGCGTATTATCAGCCGGCCCCCCTATTCTGTTCACGAGTGGTTTTTAAGCGGTACTGACGGGCCTTCTGTAGCAGCTCCGCCGCTTGACTGTGGCTGATGAGCGAACTTGTCGAGTATTTCAAAGTTGATGTCCGGTATCAAATAGTCTTTGGCAGTGGGCGGGGATTTGAGCTTGTTATAGGGTGTCATCATATTCTCATAGAGGTAGATCTTGCGTGCTTTCCCTTGTCATCGGGCCGTGTCCGGTTTTGCGTATGGCTGCAGTGTACCACTCCTGCCGTGAGCTCTAGCCCCGATGGGTGTCCGCTATAAATGGAACTCCGAAGCTTCATCGGCAGCCCACTCGGGCCTGAGGTGAGCGGCAGCTATGTGTCGACGGACTAAACCGCTCGCGCGGCAATGGGTGCCGCAACTAACCATCGGAGAGCGATGTTTAAACCACGGTAATCCCTGATTGCACTATCCTATGAAGTGTGGAGGTATTTTCCTGCCCGCTTCTCTATAGGAGCAAGCCATGGCTCGGCAAGCGCTGGAGGTCTCCGATATCTTCCGGTCCTGTGGCCCTGCCTGGCGCCGAGCCATGGCGGGACATCTCAGCCTCGGTCAGCTTAAGGTGATGTCGGCGATCGAGCGCTGCCGCCGTGCCGACCTAGGTGGCCACGTACTGCGCTGTGAACGTTGCGCAGAGGTTCAGATCGCCTACAACTCCTGCCGCGACAGGCATTGTCCAAAATACCAGGCGAGCGCGGCTAAACGCTGGCTCGCGGCACGCCAAGCCGAGCTGCTGCCGGTCGATTACTACCATGTGGTCTTCACCTTGCCGGCGCCCATCAGTGACATCGCCTACCAGAACAAGTCGGTGATATACGGGCTCTTGTTTAAAGCCGCCGCCGAGACACTCTTAACGATAGCCCGAGATCCCCGCCACCTCGGAGCCCGTATCGGCGTGACCATGGTGCTGCATACCTGGGGCTCGGCCCTCACGCATCATCCGCATGTGCACTGCATCGTGCCGGGTGGCGGTTTGGCCGTTGATCGGCCCGGCTGGCAAGCCTGCAAGCCGGAGACCTCCAGTTCTTCGGCCCACATCAGCGGTTGGCTGACGCACAGACTTTTGCCGACTGGTGTCGACCGTTCAAACGACAGGAATGGGTGGTGTATGCCAAGCGCCCCTTTGCCGGCCCCGAGGCGGTGCTGGCGCATCTGTCGCGATATACCCACCGGGTTGCCATCGCCAACAGCCGCCTCATCGCCCACGACGCGCGGGGCGTGACCTTCAAATGGAAAGATTATCGGGAGAAAGGACGCACCCGGCACAAGACGATGACCCTGGCCAGCGGTGAGTTTATTCGCCGCTTCCTGCTCCATGTTTTACCACACCGTTTCCATCATATCCGCCACTACGGCTTGTTCGCGAACGGCGGTCGAGCCAACAACCTGGTCCAGGTTCGTCACCTACTGAACTGTGACGTCGTGGAAACGCCTGTTGCCGCCGCGGATACGACAATCGTCACAGACAGCCCCTACATCTGTCCGGCCTGTGGATCACTGATGATCGTGATCGAAATCTTCGCGCGAGGCCAGTTGCCCCGAGCACCACCGGGGAGGATTACGCAATGTGCTTAACCGAAATGATCGTCACGCCAAACTGTCTACCCGGACCGGCAGGGGTATGGTGCAGGCTGGGCGTACGAAAAGCGCGCTGTCAGACCGCTCTCACCGGTTTTCCAAATGATCGGGAAGGCGTTCAACGGAGCATCATCAACGTTGGAGTGACCCGGCGAGCAGCGGTATTGCTGTTGCGCCCGATCCCACCGGGGGGTGCCATGCCCTAATCCCCATAGACGATCAGCCACCGCCAGTCCGCGCTTCGAGCCCCGCGGTTTCCTCCCTCGGGTTTTCTCCGACACCTGCCCGCTGAAGTTTAGATAACGGTCTGAGGCATGATGCTGCGGACAGGTATCTGAGAACACTTAACAGCCCGAAATCGGAAGTCACTGTGATGTCCGCTTAGATCGCATAGAACTCTCCACGAAGCAAAGCAGGTGCGTTCCTCCTCATTAACCGGAGCGAAGCGACTCAGCGAAAGCTTGTCTGGAGCACTCGGCGCAGTCGAGTAAACAACCGTAGGAATTTACACACCAGTAGTACACAGTGTGTATAAACAACAAAATAAGAAGAGGCCAGATGAAATCTTGCCTCTCACTCACTCACCCGCTAAATACACAGTATTTACTATAAACTTTCTCGCTACGCTTTACTCGAGCCGCCGCAGCAGAAGCATCGGTGAAACACTCAACACCGGCCTCAACTGCCAGCGCCCGAACAACGACAGTACCGCCGCGCTGATAACGGGTATAGGCAGAATAACTTGCCAATGCCAGTTAAAATTACCCTCAAACATCCGGAACTGCAAAGCCCATACCGCAGCTTCGGCCGCAGCCACCCCGAGAATCCCGGCAAAGCCGCCGAGCAAAGCAAACTCCAGCATGGTGCTGCGTACCAGCAGGCTCTGGCGACCGCCAAGTGTTCGTAGCAGAGCCCCCTCCCTCTGGCGATCCTGAAGCGTGGCGCTGACAACCGCCGCCATCACCACCAGCGCCGCTGCCAGTATCAGCACAAGGATCGCCTCTATGGCTTGGGTAACCTGCCGGACAATCTCTTGTATACGCTCAATAACGTTATCGATTTCGAGCAAGGAAACGGTTGGGAAACGCCGGGAGAACTCATTCAACTCACTTTTACGATCTCTGGGAAGGTGAAAACTGGTTATCCAGGTAGCAGGCATATTGGTAAGGCCGCCTTCCGGCGGAAAAGCCATGTAGAAATTGGGTTTCATGCTATCCCACTGCACCGTGCGAATACTGGTAACGGTTTCGGTGACCTTGTCAGAACCAATGGTAAACGTAAGTTCATCGCCCAGTACCAAACCAAGCTTGCCTGCCAGTTCTGCCTCTACGGATACACCGTCCGTTTGACCATCCTCAAACCAGCTGCCTTCCACAATAGTGTTATCAGCTGGAAGCGAGGGCATCCAGGTCAGGTTCAGTTCCCGGTTAAGAGCCCCTACTCGCTGATCTTTGCTCACCACTTCTTTTACCGGCTGGCCATTCAGTTCCGTCAGTCGGCCACGCACCATGGGGTAAAGCTGATCCAGTGGCTGGCCGCGCTCTTCCCAGTAGCCGGCAACCTCATCCACCGCATTCGGGGCAATGTTGATCAGGAAGTGATTGGGCGCATCGTCGGGAAGCTGTGCTTGCCAGTCGTCCAATAAGGAGGTGCGCACCAGTATCAACGTAGTCGCCAGCATGAGCGTCATGGCAAACACCGCAATTTGCGAGAGGCTGGCGCGGCGATGGCGGTAAAGGCCAACCAACGCAAGGCGCCAGGCGTGCCCGCCACCGCGAACCTTCCGTAGCGTGGCTACAAGGAGCCAACCCAGCAGGCCGAGGGCACCAAGCAAGAATGCCAAACCGCCCAGAAGGGAGATTACGAGTGACAGCTCGCCCGCGTACAGCCACACAAGGCCGAACACAGCCACAATGGCAATCAGCATATCAGGCAGGGCTTCTCGCCCTGTCTCACCCGGCTGACTGCGTAATACGCGCATTGCCGGCACATTTCTGAGACGCCGAATGGGTGGATAGGCAAACGCAAACAATGAAACTACAGCTGTTAGCAACGCAGGCGTGAGTGCGGATGAATCCAGCTGAAACTCTACCGGTCGGTCCAGAGCCTCACTCAACAACCGGGTGAGTAACCAGAACAGAGGAACGGCTACCAGAAGGCCGCCGACCATGCCGGTTACGCCCCAAAGCGCCAGCCGCTTCAGATAAAGCTGTCCAATTCCGGAACTGCCAAGGCCGAGGGTTTTGAGCAGAGCGACTGTGTCGCGCTGGGATAAGGCGTACTGACGGCTGGCAACAGCCACCGCCACGGCGGCCAGCAATACCGCCAGGCTGCCACCCAGAAGCAGAAAACTTTCAGCCCGATCGAGTGATCTTGAAAACGTTTCGCCATCGCGAACGCCTTCCCACTCATGGCTGGGCTCCATCTGTGGCTGAAGCCATTGGTAGTAACCTTCAAGCGCCGCATCGTCGCCGGCAAACAGGTAAACGTATTCAACCCGGCTGCCTTCCTGGATAACACCAGTGGACGCTACATCATCCACGTGCATCATCACCCGGGGCGCGAGAGCGGAAAGGCTGAACCCGCCATCTGGCTCACGCAGCAATATGCCCGATACAGTCAGGTTACGGCTGCCTACTTCAAGAGTGTCTCCGATCTGAATATCCAGCAGCCGAAGCAATCTGGGGTTGATCCAGACTTCGCCCGGTGCCGGCCCGTTCTGCACCTGTACCCGGGAGCCTTCGGAACCCCCCTGGATTTCGAGCTTGCCGCGCAGCGGGTACTCATTGCTGACCGCTTTTATGGATACAAGCTGGAAAGCATCGCTGCCAAACACCATAGTGGAAAACTCCACCATGCGACCGGTTTCAAGCCCGCGCTCCACAGCTTCGGTAATCCACGGCTCGGGCACGGGGCGACCGTTTTCTGCTTCCAGCTGCCGATCTGCGGCCAGGAAAGAACTGGCAGACGATACCAGGGTGCGTTGTAGCTGGCTGGCGAACAGGGCAATGGTTGCGACCGTGGCTACGGCAATAATCAGCGCCGCTAGTACCACACGCACATCGCGCTCACGCCAGTCGCGGCGTACAGACATCAGCTTTTTTGCAGCAGCCATCAATCAGCGAGCTCCGTTTCGAGAACCGGTTCGGTCAACTCGCCCGCTTCAATATGAAACTGCCGTAAGCAACGTGCGGCCAGTTGTTCATCGTGGGTGACCATCACCAGTGTGGTGCCCTGCTCCTGGTTCAGCGTCATCAGCAAATCCGAGATTTCCTGGCCGGTGCGGTTATCCAGGTTGCCGGTAGGCTCGTCGGCAAACAGAATGGCCGGATCGGATGCAAACGCCCGTGCTATGGCTACCCGCTGCTGCTCGCCGCCGGAGAGCTGCCTTGGAGTGTGGGTAAGCCGCTCACCCAATCCTACTCGTTCAAGAAGCTCCCGGGCGCGTTTTTCCGGCGCATCCATACCGGCAAGCTCCAGCGGCAACATGACGTTCTCCAGAGCGGTCAGCGCCGGCAAGAGCTGGAATGACTGGAATACAAACCCCACACGTTGGGCGCGCAATCTGGCGCGCTCATCTTCGCTTAACCTGCTGATGACCGAGCCATCGAGTTCAACGGTGCCTTCGGTCGGTGTGTCGAGACCGGCGAGCAATCCCAGCAAGGTGGTTTTTCCAGAACCGGAGCGGCCAACAATGGCTACGGATTCTCCCCGATTGATTTCAAGGCTGACCCCCTTCAAGATCGTTAGCGTATCTGTTTCCAGGCTTACACGGTGGGTCAGGTTTTCAACGCGCAGCATCGGGCGCTGGCTATCTGGATTTATAGTCTGCATCTTGCTCACGGGGCTCCCGGAAAAACACGTTCATTAATCAAGGTATACGGATAGTCTATGCATACGGTGTTGCTGTACGTCAGATCAATCGCATTCCTTCTGGTGGCTTTTTTTGCCATGCCTTTAATGGCTGGCCAGCAAACGCTTCTGGTTGTGGGTGACAGCCTCAGTGCTGCCTACGGCGTTTCGTCGGAAACAGCTTGGGTACAACTCTTGCGTGAGCGCTTGCAAGGCAATGGCCTAAGCAACTGGCGCGTGGTGAATGCCAGCATCAGCGGTGAAACCACAGATGGCGGTGTCCGCCGCTTGCCTGAGTTGCTTGAAAAGAATAATCCCTCCGTGGTTATTATCGAGCTGGGTGGTAACGATGGCCTTCGCGGCTTTCCCCCGGGCGTGATCAAATCCAACCTTGCAACAATGGTTGAGGGTGTTCAGGACTCTGGCGCCCGCGCCATTCTGGTTGGCATGCAGATACCGCCGAACTACGGCCAGCGTTACACGCAACTGTTTGCCGATATCTTTCCGGCGCTTTCAGACAGCTACAACACTGCTCTGGTTCCCTTCTTTCTGGACGGGATCTACGACAAAGCGAATCTGATGCAAGGTGACGGCATTCATCCAACGGCCGAAGCTCAACCCAGGCTGCTTGAGAATGTATGGCCGGTACTCAAGCCACTCCTTGAATAAACATCACACCACGCCCTGCAGAAACGCGAGGGCCCTGCGCTCAGACCAGTAATACCCGTCACGGCCATGCTCCACAAACCCGACATGACCACCCCATTTCGGCGCGTCCAGGCGCACGTACGCCCCGAGCACAGAGGGTGACTCGGGGAAGCACTTTGCTGACAGAAACGGATCATCGGCTGCATTAACCATCAGCGCCGGTACCCTTATATCTTTCAGTCTGCCCAACGCGGAACACTGGGCCCAGTAATCTACGGCATCTTTGAATCCGTGCAGCGGTGCTGTGTAGCGATCATCGAATTGGTGAAAACTCTGAATGGAATCGAAACCGGAAACATCAATAAGATCGGGAAACTTTCGCGCTTTTTCATCTATTTTTACGCGAAGATCCTTCAAAAACCGCTGCATATATATCTTTCGGCTGGGCAATGCCAGTATATCAGCACTGCCCGCAAGGTCGCAGGGCACCGAGTAAGCCACCGCACCGCAGATTCTGCTGTCAACGCGCTCACCCTGCTCGCCAAGATACAGAAGCGTAAGGTTACCCCCCATGCTGAAACCAGACAGGAACACGGTTTGATAACCTTGTGCCAGGCCATGATCAACAACCTGGCGTAGATCTTCGGTGGCGCCGCTGTGATAAAACCTCGGTTGCAGGTTCATCACACCGCCACAAGAGCGAAAATTCCACGCCAGAACATCCCAGCCCTGAGCCAATAACGCTTTTGTCAGCCCCAGTATGTAGGGTCGCCGGCTATGCCCTTCCAACCCGTGTGAGACAATGGCCAAGCGATTACTGCCCTGACGATGCCAGTCCAGATGAAGCTCGTCGTTATCGGCTGTTGAAAGCACTTCTGTTACCGGATCCTCTACTCGTACCTTGCGAAACAGTACCGGCCACACAGACTGAACATGACCACTGCGCAGCCACGGAGGGGGGCGATATTGGTGAGCCATACTGGAGTACAAATTTTGACCTTTTATATCAGGGGGTTGACCGGCTAATTCAAAGCGCTTACTATGCCGCCCGACTTGACGCTGTTCCCCGATAGCTCAGTTGGTAGAGCAACGGACTGTTAATCCGTTTGTCGCTGGTTCGAGCCCAGCTCGGGGAGCCACTTAATTAAAGAACCTGCTCACGCTGCATGAATTCTGCCAACACGCGGAACATCGTAAAGCCATCCTCAGTGCCAATCAGTTCGCGAATAGAGTGCATGCCGAACTGGGGTACACCAATATCCAATGTTGTCACACCCAGATTTGCTGCCGTCACCGGTCCAATCGTGCTGCCACAACCCATATCGCTGCGCACCACAAAGGTTTGGTGCGGCAACCCCAGCTCGTCACTGATATGCCGGTAAACAGCGGCTGAACGGCTGTTGGTTGCATAGCGCTGGTTGTGGTTCACCTTGATGACCGGGCCTTTGTTCAGGATAGGGCCATGGTTTTCATCGTGTTTGTCCATATAGTTCGGGTGCACGCCGTGGGCATTATCTGCCGAGATCATCATGGAACGGGCAATGGTTCTGGCCTTGCCAGCGCCACACCAGCGATCAAGAACCGCTGTCAGAAATGGCCCCTGTGCGCCTTCGGAGGACATGCTGCCCACTTCTTCATGGTCGTTACAGACCAACAACGCAGCTTCATCGCCGGAGGTATTCAGTAGAGCCTGCAGGCCGATGTAACAACTCAGCAGGTTGTCCAACCGGGCCGAGGCGATGAAGTTATCACGCAACCCGACAACCGCTGCTTCCTGGGCATCGTAGAAGCTCAACTCATAGCCGAGGATCTTGTGGACTTTGGCGCCGGATTCACGGGCAATCTGCTGAGCCAGAAGCTCATTGAAACTGGTGGCGTCGTCTTCCGGAACCTGCATCAGTACAGGAGGAAGATCTGTCTGGGGATTCACTGTGCGACTGCTGTTGGCTTCCCTGTCCAGGTGGATAGCAAGGCTCGGAATGAAGGCTACAGGTTTGCGGAAATCAACCAGTGTGTCACTGACCTTGTTATGGCCGTCAAGAAAGGTCACCCTTCCCGCCAGCGAGAGATCCCGATCAAACCAGGGATTCATCAGAACACCGCCGTAAACCTCAACACCGAGCTGGAAGAAGCCTTTGCGGCGCAGCTCCGGGTTAGGTTTTACTTTCAGACACGGGCTATCGGTGTGAGCACCTACCATGCGGATACCGGATGCGGAAGCGTCTCGGGCGCCGGTACGAAATGCCACGATTGAGGAACCGTTGCGAATGACGTAATAACTGCGATTCCGGTCAACAGACCAGTCGTCCTTTTCATCCAGCTCTTCGAAGCCGGCCGCATCGAGCTGACTTTTCATGGTCGCCACAGCATGCCAAGGCGTCGGTGATGCGTTCAGAAACTTCAGTAAACCTGTGTTGAATTCAGCGTGTTCCATGGTGTCCCTGATAGAATGATAATTATCTCAATAGTATGGCACGAAGCCTTGATACCTCATACCGGGTCGACAGACATTACTCGCCCGCGCCACGAACCCTGAGCTTACTAGCCGCCACTCACCGAACGGAGCCCGACATGCCTGCACCAAGATTTCTCGACATTGAATACTGCCAGACCGACGACGCCCTGTTCCCGATTGCCATGGCCTGGTCACTGGAAGATGGCCAGATGAAAAACGTGGTGATTGCTCCGGATGATGAGTGGCTGCCTGAAGACGGCGATCTTGGCGATCTGGACTTGCTATACCTTGAAGAACAAGGGGTGCCATTGATCGAGCTAGTTCATGAACTGCACCAGGATCTGCCCGACCAGACAGTTTACGTTGACGGGCTGGACCCGGACGAGATTCTGGTGGATATGATTTTCAGCGTTATGGAGCAAGACGCGCCGTTTGAAGTCGCCCCGATTACCGACCTGATCACCAGCATGAGCAGCGACGCCCTGGAAGACCGCCGCCGCCAGCTTCTGTTCGAGGCAGGCCTCGAGCCACAGCTACCGGAAAACGGTGTGTACGCCTTGCTCCTGATGGCGCAGGAAGCAGGCTTGTTTGACGAGGACTGACATCTGACCCGGAAGCGCTCGCGACTAAGCGCTTTGCCGAATGTGCCAGCACCGGTGAATCCGCGCGTTGCGCTGAAAGTCCTTATCAAGAGTGCTGGCACTCACTTCCTCAATCTCAAATTCAGAGGCCAGATCTTCATCCAGTTTGAAGCGCCGGAAGTTATTGGAAAAAATCAGCAAACCATCTGAACTTAACCTCGACATCGCCTGCCGGATCAACTTTGCGTGATCCTTCTGTACATCCAGAACGCCAGCCATACGGGCCGAGTTGGAGAAGGTTGGCGGGTCCATAAAGATCAGATCGTAAAGCTGATCGGGCGTTGGCCTTGCCGCCAGCCAGGCCAGACAATCCAGCTGTTCCACTTTATGCTTACGGGGATCTGCAGCGTTCAGCCTGAGGTTATCCTGAGCCCAAGCCACGTAGGTTTTCGACAGATCCAGACTTAACGAGCGGCTGGCGCCGCCGGCGACCGCATGAACAGTCGCCGCACCGGTGTAGCAGAACAGATTCAGGAAACGCTTGCCCTGAGCGTTCTGCTGGATCCAGTGGCGCACAGGGCGATGATCCAGAAACAACCCGGTATCAAGATAATCCTTGAGGTTCACCTTAAGCGTGACACCGTGTTCCTGTACCTGAAAGAACTCTCCGCTGACGTCCTGCTTTTCATACTGACTGATGCCAGCCTGGCGCTGCCGCTGCTTGCAGACCATCTGATCCCGCTCAATGCCCAAGGCTTCCGGAATGACCGCCAGTGCTTCAGCCAGGCGATCCCGTGCGGAACGCTCATCAATCGATTTGGGTGCGACATATTCCTGCACGTGCACCCTGCCCTCATAGATATCAATCGCCAACGCGTACTCTGGCATGTCCGCATCGTACAAGCGGTAGCAGCTTATTTGCTGCTTACGCGCCCACTGGCCAATCGTCTTCATGTTTTTCTTCAGCCGGTTGCGCAGCATGTCGGCACGTTCTTCGTTCGCAATCCGGGGCAGAACTTCACCCGGCGCTGCCGGTTCCCGAGGCGTGCGCACACTGGCTTCGTCTATGGTAAACAGCAGAAGTTGCGCAGGCAGTTTGCCATTGAACAGCTTGTACTGCTTAAAGCTGCGCAAGCCAATGGATTTGCCGAACTCCGGAGCACCGGTAAACACGCCAAGGCGCCAACCTGCCGCAGCCTTTTTCACAGCATCGCCAAGGGATTCATACAAACCTGAAAGAGCCTTTCTGTCACTCAGGCGTTCGCCGTAAGGCGGGTTTACCAGAACAAGACCGGTTTCAGCCCGGTCGTCTCCCAATGAGAGCTCTTCAATCGGTTGAACCTGGAATTCAATCAGGCTCTCCAGACCCGCTCGCTGAGCGTTATTACGGGCGGTGGAAATAACCCGGCTGTCATGATCAAAGCCCATGAACCTGGGTGCTTTGCCCTGTTTACCTTCATAGGCGCGCTTTTCCGCTTCCTGGCGCAAGGACAACCAGGATTCAGGCTGGTGACCCAGCCATTTTTCAAAGCCAAAGCGCTCCTGACGACGGCCCGGCGCGATATCCAGCGCCATCATGGCAGCTTCGATCACCAGAGTACCTGAGCCACACATAGGGTCTGCAAAGTCGCCACCTGCAGCCGCAATTTCAGGCCAGCCCGCACGCATCAGCAAAGCTGCAGCGAGGTTTTCCTTCAAAGGCGCCAAGCCCTGTTCTGTGCGGTAGCCACGCTGATGCAGGCTATGGCCGCTGATATCGATACCCAGTGCAAGCCTGCCGCGATGCAGGCGGGCCGACACGGTTACATCCGGCATCTTCGCTTCTACCGCCGGGCGCTTTCCGCCGCTCATGGTGAAACGATCCACAATGCCGTCTTTTACTCTCTGGGCGCCAAACTGGGTATTGCGAATGGCCTCATTCTCGCCAATAAAATTAACGCGAAAACTGCCATCAACGGGGATATGCTTCTGCCAGTCGAGGTGAACGACACCATCGTAGAGCTCGTCAGCACTCGTAGCCGCCACCTCATCAATATGGAGAATTACCCGGTTAGCCAGACGCGACCAGAGACAGGCCCGGTAACCGGCTTCCAGCGGCCCCTGTACCCATGCGCCCGCCGGTGCGTTCCTCACCAGCCCAAGACCAAGCGTGCTGAGCTCGTCCGCCAGAAGGTATTCAACACCCTTTGGGCAGGTTACAAAAAAGACAGATTTGGACAAGTTCAACTCCAGGTTCTTTGGCAATTCTCGGTAAGTCCCGGGAATCGCAGCGGTCATAGGTTTTGGGCAATTCTTTTTATCACTTATGGATCTATAAAATAGTATTTATAGACCAAAACGATAGTGTACTTCTGCTCAAGGTTAATATTACCTTGTAGGTGACGCGTCGTTCGTGAAGGGTAACTCCCTTTCGTTAACAGGATCCTGACTGCTCTGGCTGGAGCTGGCAATAGTGGGTTTTCCATGAGTGGATGCCTTATGCCATAGCCACTGCAGAAGTGTACACGCTTGTTCTGTTAATCCATTAGTGAGGAACGGCATGAAAAGACAGAAAAGAGACATGTTCGCTCGAGCATTCAAGCGGGGTTACCTCGCTGGCGTGTCCGGCAAATCCAAAGACAGCTGCCCGCTCGATCAGGCAGAGGTTCGCCAGGAATGGTTGAACGGGTGGCGTGAAGGCCGCACAGATCAATGGGAAGGCATGACCGGCGTCTCCGGTATTCATAAACTGGCAAACGTCACCACCGCGTGATGCTTGTTCAAACCCCGATATCTTAATCTGATCTTTTGTTACACAGTTTGATGCAGTATTCGAGAGCAACCAAAACGGGGCCACCCGCCCCGTCTAACGCGCTGATGCGCAACGGGGGTTAATCCCCGCAAGGGCCCGCTTGGCGGGCCCTTCTTCGTTTTACACCTTCCTCTTTACGATTCTTCCCCGGAATCAGAAAGCTCGCGTAGCACTATTTAAGCTTCCGAATCGCCTCAACGGTTTCACTGATCAGTTCCGGCCCACGATAAATAAACCCGGTATAAAGCTGAATCAGCTTCGCGCCCGCACGGATCTTTTCAGCCGCACTCTCACCATCGGTAATGCCGCCCACACCAATAATCGGTAGATCGTCACCAAGCTCGGCATAGAGCCCCTGAATAACCCTCAGAGATGCCTCACGAACCGGAGCGCCACTGAGCCCTCCCGCTTCTTCAGCATGAACATGGCCGGCAACGGCCTCGCGGCTAATGGTGGTGTTGGTAGCAATAACACCGTCCACGCCAGCCTCTTTCAAGGCTGACGCGACGAACCGGATGCCCTCATCGTCCATATCCGGAGCGATTTTAACGGCAACGGGTACATAACGGCCAAACTGCTTCTGACATTTGATCTGCTCATCCTTGATGGCGTAAAGCAGGCCTTTCAGGGAATCACCAAACTGAAGATCTCGCAGGCCCGGAGTGTTGGGCGAGGACACGTTCACCGTAATGTAATCAGCTCGGGTGTATACCGCCGCAATACCTTTTCGGTAATCCGACTCAGCCTCCTCATTTGGCGTGTCTTTGTTCTTGCCCACATTGATGCCCAGAATTCCCCGGTAGCTGCGCTTGTCTACGCGATCCAACATGTGGGCCAGGCCTTCATTGTTGAAACCCATACGATTAATGATGGCCTCATGCTCCTGCAACCGGAACATGCGCGGCTTTGGGTTACCAGGCTGCGCCAGCGGCGTAACGGTTCCAACCTCTATGAACCCGAACCCGAGTGCACCCAGAGCGTCCAGATGGTCTGCGTTTTTATCCAATCCCGCTGCAAGCCCGACCGGGTTGGGGAAATCCAGCCCCATAACCTTGACTGGCAACGCATCTGTTTTCGGTGAAAAAGCACCCAGTACGCGCAACCGGTGCGCCAGATCCAAACCGTTTAAGGCAACAGAATGGGCCTGCTCAGGTGGTAACCGGAAAAGCAGATTGCGAATAACGCGGTACATCTGAAAACTCCTCAATAAAATATGGCCGCGAGTATACCGGAAGTTTTCCACAGCGACCCGGCCCCACTTAAAAACAGAGCTAAACAATTGTATCGATAAGCTCTCGGGAGCTTTTCCACGGAATCTGTGGATAACCCTGTTGAAAATTGCAGGGCAACGGTGCCAACCCCTTGCGATCTGCGCCAATCTACAGATTGATCGTTTTTTGATCAGTTTATTTTTTGTTATTTTTCAATGCATTAAAATATTTTTGCTTTAAATCAAAGGGAATCTGAACAGACTGTCATTCATGGGCAACATTGCTATGATGTGCATAAATCAAGCAGGTAAACGTCAAAAATTCGTTTGGGCGGAGAGGCACCCAAAGCCCCTACCCTGGCTGATAATAAGGTTATACTGACTCTCGCCATTTGATCCGGAGTTTTTTAATGCAACAGCCCGACTCCCCGGCCCGACACTATCGTGAAAATCTCGCGGTGGAGATGAAAGCGGCCTCGCGGGTTACTGTTATCGGAATGATTCTTGATGCCTTCCTGGGAGTCATTAAAGTTCTCGCAGGCACGCTTTTCCACTCTCAGGCTCTTCTGGTCGACGGAATTCACTCTTTCACGGATGTCGCATCCGATCTTGTTGTCCTCGGAGTGATGAAACTTTCACGTCAGGAGCCAGACGAGAACCACCCCTACGGCCATCAACGCATTGAAACCTTCGGAACCCTTGTGCTTGGCAGTATTCTGATTGCTGTCGGTGCCGCTCTTGCCTGGGAAAACACCCTCAGACTGGTTGAAGGCAACATTGATAATATTCCGGAATGGCCAGTATTGATCGCCGCCGGCGTATCTGTTGTAGGCAAGGAGTGGATTTTTCGTTACACGCGACACATCGGCCAGGCCATCCGCTCAGACCTTATTATTGCCAATGCCTGGCACAGCCGCACTGATGCGTTCTCCTCCGTGGTGGTTCTGGTATCAACAGCAGGTGCCATGCTTGGGCTGTTATGGTTGGATGTGCTTGCGGCCATCGCCGTTGCAGCCATCATCATTCACATTGGCTGGAAGTTTACCTGGGACAGCGTTCAGGAACTGGTGGACACTGGCCTATCCCCTGACGATACCGAAATGCTTAAAATCATCGCCCGTTCTACCGACGGCGTTCTCAACGTACATGAACTTCGCAGCCGCCGCATGGGGCAAGATATCCTGCTGGATATTCACTTGGTCGTGCGACCGGAAATCAGCGTGTCTGAAGGGCATCAGATTGGTATGCAAGTGGTCGCCGGGATGCGCAATGCGCTGGAGAACATTCTCGATATCAACTTTCACATTGATGCCGAAAACGACGAGGACCTGTTCCCGACAACCGAAAAGCTGCCCTCCCGAGCGGAAGTTGGCGGAATTATTGCGGAACACTTGGGGGAAATTCCCCAGCGTAGCCGGTTAAGACTTCACTACCTCAAAAACAAGCTACATCTGGAGATATTTCTGGACGAGTCCGACCCGGAGACGGTCTTTACGCCGGAAAACGTCCGGCGCCATCTGGAAGGCTACCCCTGGTTTGGCAGTGTGAGAGTCTGGGTAGCCGGCCCTTAAGCCGGCTACCGTAACCCGACTGGCATCAACGCCGCCGGTTCTCTTCCATCCGGGAAAGAAACTCCTGCATGATCAGCGTGTAAAGCTCGCCGCCGAGAAAACGGTCTTCAACACCCGCATCAATACTCGGGTTATCATTGACTTCGATAACCGCGACCCGGTTTCCGGACTGTTTGATATCAACGCCGTAAAGTCCGTTGCCAATCAGTCGTGTGGAGTTCAGTGCCGCCTGTATCACGTTTCTGGGCACCTCATAGGTGGGCATGGTTTCAAACCCACCGCTCTCACTTTCTGACTCACCGTGCTGATAAATCTGCCAGTGGCCCTTCACCATCATGTATTTACAGGCATAAATCGCCCGGCCACCCAACACGCCAATGCGCCAGTCGTAATCGGTGTAGAGATACTCCTGCGCAAGTACCAGCGCCGACTGACGGAACAGGTCTTTTAACCCTGCCCTCAAAGATTTTTCGTCCTCCGCCTTGTTCACACCCCGGGAAAAGGCGCCATCCGGTATCTTGATAACAACGGGAAAGCCCAGCTCCTGAATCACCTGTTCCGCGGCGTCTTTCTGGTCTTTGGACAGAATCAGGGTTTTGGGTGTCGGTATCTTGTTGTTTTTCAATAAGTCCGCTAAAAAAACCTTGTTGGTACACTTGAGGATCGACACTGGGTCGTCGATCACAACCATACCTTCTGCCGCCGCCTTGCGGGCAAAACGGTAGGTGTGGTGGTCGATGGCTGTGGTTTCACGGATGAACAGGCCGTCGTACTCGGGCAGGCGCATATAATCCCGGCGCGTGATCTGCTCCACATTGATACCCAGTTTGCGGCCGGCTTTTTCAAAGCGTTTCAACGCCACCGCATCACTGGGCGGCATCTCCTCATCCGGGTTCACCAGAATCGCCAGGTCATAGCGGTAGCGCCGGCGGGTTCTCGGTTTACGCCAAACCATGCTGCTGAAGCGATCCAGCGCTGAGGCGAAAGCATCCTGCTCCTGCTCTTTCAGGTCCGCAGGTGCCGCCGGCTTCATGGATTCAATCTGCCAGGCCTTGCGACGCCGGAAGACGACTTCAAGAATCGGGCAGGGGAATCGATCAAACAGAGCCCGAGCCACCGGCTTGAGGTCCGGATGTTCAGTTTGTCCAAAATAGGTGCGAATCCGGACTTCATGGGTGGCATTGCGCTCGTCACTGGCCGGATCGATGGCGGCACCTTCCGCCTCCAGCCAATTGATCACGCTGGCGTCCAGCTCTTCCAGTTCGAGAGAAAACAGGCCTTTGCGACTAAGATCGTTGAGCGTCATGACCGACGGCACAACGTGGTGCTCGCGGGCCTCGGCCAGCAACGAACAGTAATAGCCCCGGCTCAGGTATTTGGCGCTTTGGCAGAGGTTGATAACACGAACACGGCTGTTCGCCGGTGCTGAAAACTGGAGGTACTGATCAAAGCTCAGTACATCTTCGCTGGGGTAATACGGAGCCCAGTCTTTGGTGCGGTCCACAACGATAAGCAAACGGGACATTAAAGGCGCTCCTCCCGGGAGATAATTGCCGACATAACTCGCCGCAACAATACGCCGCTGCGGGTGTTGGAACAATCAGCGGATAATGCGTGCTTTTACGCATAATCCGCTTATATTCGTAATCTCAACTCTCCACCATAATAGCCGCACACGGGTAGCCTGCCAGCATGCCCCAGCCGATATTCTCAAGGCCGCTTTACACATGTCCGATCTGCAACTCCGGCAAGCCACCAGCGATGATCTGAATGCTCTTCTGCAGCTTGAGCACCGCTGCTTTAGCGAAGACCGACTCTCCCGTCGCAGCTTCCGACGCTTTCTGGATATGCCCCGGGACAGACTGATTGTGGCTGAGGCCAAAAGTGAGGGTAAGAGCGAGTTACTGGGCTACTGTCTGGTGCTGATGAGCGCTGCAACCCGAATGGCGCGCATCTATTCCATTGCCGTGCTTCCAACCGCACGTGGACGCGGCATTGGTGAAAAGCTGGTTAAAACGGCGGAACGTGAGGCGGCAGACGCGGGCCGTATCCTGCTGCGCCTGGAAGTTCGGGAAGATAACAGCGGTGCAATAGCACTCTATAAACGCTTGGGCTATCGCCAATTCGGCACTTACCGGGACTATTACGAAGATCACGGGACGGCTCTTCGCTTTGAGCGGCGCATCCTGTTTTACGAGCCGACAAGGGATTTCATCCCTGTGCCCTATTACCCCCAAACGACCGACTTCTCTTGCGGCCCTGCAGCTCTGATTATGGCCATGGCGGCGCTTGATGAGCAGCAATCGCTGACCACTCTGGAAGAGCTCAAAATCTGGCGGGAAGCAACGACGATTTTCATGCTGGCGGGTCACGGTGGCTGTGGCCCCCACGGTCTTGCATTGTCTGCCTGGAACCGGGGGTTTGAATCCAACGCATGGATCAGTACCGAGGGTCCATTGTTCCGGGACACGGTCCGAAACGACGACAAAAAACGGGTTCTGGAACTGGTGCATGAAGGGTTCTTGCACGACATAGGCAAGACTGGCATAGAGTTACACCACGATCCGCTCACCCTCGACGCCATGGAACAGGCATTACTTGAAGGCAGGATTCCCGTAATTCTGATCAGCACCTGGCAGCTGAACCGGAGCCGGGTGCCTCACTGGGTGACCGTATGTGCCATCGACGACCAGTTTGTGTACCTCCACGATCCGGAAATCGACGTGGACGAGGGAGAGACCGTGGCGGACAAACAATATCTCCCGGTGGAT
>JAGPVT010000050.1 GCA_018066865.1 Marinobacter sp.
ATGAGCAGGAATGTTGAGCAGATCTCGGATGTGGCCGATCAAACGTCGGCCTCATCCAATCAGATTGCCCAGGCCAGCCATAATCTGTCAGAGCTGGCGCAGAATCTTGCAGGCCAGGTTTCACACTTCAGCACGTGACCGGCTTCACAATGAAGGCTCAAATCACGTTGTGGGTCCTTTCTTGCTGAAGCTGGTAACGCTAATCAGGATCTGAAGTTATCAGCTGTTTTAAAACCGTCCGTGGAAACGGGGTAAAACCCGTATAATACGGCCCCAAAAAAAGGCCCTACGCTTGCACGTAAGGCCAAAAAAACAGGGCGAGCCCGCCAGAATTTGAGTCAGTGATACGCCCCATTGTAACGCTAAAAGTGGGGCCTAACTTCTGGGCACAGGCACTGGTATCCGGCCTGGCACAAATTCCTGGATGGAAACTAATTAGTGACTCGGAGCCAGCTTGGAAACCACAGTCTCAAAAAGAGAGCGAGATGCAGCGTTGAGCTTTGCAACCAGTGAGCCCACGCTCTCCGCGATATACTGGTTACGTTCTCTTCTGGCACGTTCCACAAAATAGTTAATTTCGTCAATGCTAGGTATGGTTGAGAGTTCTGTAGCCATGGGGTGATTCTCCTCGGTTGACCTTGAATTACTATGTGACCCATGCTACTGAGATCGTTAGAGATGGAAAAGCGATCCTTTCTAAGCTCAATGATTAGAAAAACTCATGATTAGTGGTAACCCTTATGCGCCGTCTTCCCCCTTTAAATGCACTAAGAGTGTTTGAAGTATCTGCCAGAAAAGGCAGTTTTGCAGCGGCTGGCGACGAGTTGTCCGTGACGGCATCTGCTGTGAGTCACCAAATTAAGACACTTGAGGAATATTTAGGGGTAAAGCTGTTTAGCCGTAGCAAACGAAAGGTTGAGCTGACCCCGTCCGGAGAGCAGTACCTGATGTCGGTCAAGCACGCGCTGGACGAAATCGAAATGGCGACTCACAGGTTGGCAGACAACCAGGATTCGAATGTGGTTCGAATCAGCGTAGCGCCTAACTTTCTGACTCGGTGGCTGATGCCGCGCATGTCTCGTTTCAGAGAGATATATCCGGACATTGAGCTGCAGATAAGCGCCTCTTTAGGTTTGCTCGATTTCAATCAATCGAACACGGATATGGCGGTCTACTATGGAAATGGCGAATGGGATGACATTGAGGTTTATTTTCTGCAGAAAGTAAGGCTTGTGCCTGTTTGTAGCCCGAAGCTTTTGGAGGGAAGTTACCCTTTGCGGGTTCCGGATGACCTGCGCCATCACACCTTGATCTATGTCGGTACACGCAAGTGGGAATGGGAGAACTGGTTACAACTTGCCGGCGCGGAGTTCATTGCGCCCAAGGACAGCCTTCAGTTGTCCAGTAGTCAACTAACTACGGCGGCAGCGCAGGAAAACCTTGGAGTTGCGCTTGCCGACCCCACGCTGACTTCCAGGGAAATCAGTTCCGGAAATCTGGTAGTGCCGTTCGATATTCCGCTTGATACCCGGAAAGCCTTTTATCTGGTTTATCAGAAGCACCGTCCATTGACCTTGGGCATGAAGGCGTTCAAAGAATGGTTGATCAACGAAATGCAGGCTACCGATGCATATGGGATGGAAAATGTGTCCCTGCCGGGTAAGGCCGCGGAACAGACCTAGTTGTCTTGGTTAAGGTCACAGTTTAGGCACAGGAAATTAAAAAGGCCCTACGCTCTCGCGTAAAGCCTTGAAAAATATGGTGCGCCCGACAGGATTCGAACCTTTCACCCTCCGGGCATAAGGGGGAAATCAAGCTGGTGCACAATGCAAAAACTTTGACGTGAAAAGAGAAAGAACTGGTTGGTACTCTGATTCAGTATGGTTCCTGTTCCTAAAACAAACAGAATGGGAGATTTAAAATGTTACCTGAAACAGTAAAAGATCATGACAAACTGATTACCTTGGGTGCGGACGCCCCCGTCTACAAGGACATCCTTGTGCCTGGCGTCGACGTACAGCCACAATTTCTGGATCCCAACAACGGCACCTGGGTGCTGAGAGTATGGTTCCACCCGGGCGTTAAACTGCCGACCCACTACCACACAGGCACAGTGCATCTGTGGACGCTTTCCGGCAAATGGTATTACTCCGAGCATAAAGATCAGCCGCAGACCGCAGGTTGCTACCTGTATGAGCCGGGCGGCAGTGTTCACAGCTTTGAGACACCGGAGGATAACGCCGAGCTGACCGACACCATCATGATGGTTCAAGGTGCCAACATTAATTTCGACGCGGATGGCAACTACATGGGCACCATGGACGCCAACTCCATTATTGCCATGATTGAGGAGGCCATCCGGGAGCGGGGGCTTGAACCCTCGATCTACATCAAAGCCAACTTTCCGAATTACTCCAAAAACGTGAATTTCTGATATCAGACTCTGGGGCTTGCAACGCAAGCACTTTCATTTTTTGGGGCTTAAATTATGGAAACCAAAGACATGCCTGTCGGCAAGGGTGGGCAGGCGCCTGTTCGCCCGAAAAAGGTGTTTATCACAGGTGCCAACGGTTTTATCGGCCGCTCGTTGCTGAATAGATATCAACAGCAGGGTTGTGAAGTACGGGGTATGGACTTGCAGGCGGATCCGTCAATGGACGTTGTGGCGGGCGACCTTACCAAACCGGATACGTGGAAGCAGCACGCCAAGGGTTGCGACCTGTTTATCAATACTGCCGCCGTAGTGTCTCTGGCGGCGGAGTGGGAAACCTACCGGGCGATTTCCGTGCAGGGTGTACGTCACGCTCTGGATGCAGCTATCGCAGGTGGCGCCAAGCGATTCATTCATTTCTCATCCATTGCGGCGATGGGGCCTGATTACGAGGATGGTGCCGATGAAACCGCGCCGGTAACCATCGGAGACACCTACCTCTACGGAGTTGCAAAAGGAGCCTCTGAACACGCGGTTCTTGCTGCCCACGCAAGCGGCGAAATCAACTGCACGATTATCCGCCCGGGTGACGTTTACGGCCCCGGTTCCCGCGCCTGGTTGATAGAGCCACTGAAGATGGCCAGGGCGGGGCAGTTGCTGCTGCCCAACAAGGGCGAGGGCATATTTACTCCGGTCTACATCGACGATCTTCTTGACGGCACCATGCTGGCGGCTGGCCTGAAGGAAGGAAGTGGCCAGATTTTTATTCTCTGGGGCGGCGAGCCCGTGCCTTGTCGAACCTTCTTCGGCCATCACTGGCGCTGGGCAGGTAAGAAAGGTGCGCCTCCGAGCATCCCGCTTTTTGCAGCACTGAAGCTAACCCATGGCATTTCTCTGCTGAATCGGAAGCTTAAACGTAAAGGCGAAGTCACCCCGGACACCATGCTGATGTTTGCGCGTAAAGGTGGATTCTCCGGTAAGAAAGCCAGCGACCGGTTGGGTTTCGAGCCTAAGGTGAGTTTTGACGAGGGCATACGTCGATCTGAAGTCTGGCTTCGTGAACAGGGTGAAATCGCCTGAAGTAACAGTGGAGCATTAGAACTCTCCCTGCGGGCGCCAAGGTTTATGCAACCGATATCTCACCATTCAGAGACGAACAGACGTCAAAGTGGGCGGGACAGAGCTTCAGGATCGAATACGCCCAGCTGGATGTGGCTGATCAAACCGCTGCTGGCGCACATTGAACAGTGTCGTTAGCCGGTCATTTGGTGGCTGTTGGTGTTCGCAGCCTCTGATCTGACTTTGAGTGGCGGGCGGCTGAACCAGCGCTGGCAGGCGCGATTGAAAGAGCTCTGCTCGGTATAACCCAGAAGCGCCGTCAACTGTGAGATACGCATCTTCTGACCGGTCAGGTAGTCCCAAGCCAGATCCTTGCGAACATCATCGACAATAGTTTCAAACACCATGCCTTCATCCTTGAGTCGTCGCTGAAGTGTTCGTTCACTGACGGCCAGGTATTTCGCAACCACGGTGATGGTGCATCGCTGTATCGGCAGAAGTTTGATGATCAGATCTCTGACCGCGTGGGAGAAGGACAGGGAGGTGGCTTTAATAGCCTCGCTGACGAAGTCTTCCATCATGGTTTTAATGGAGCTGTCTGCGCCATCAATCGGGTGGCGCATGTCGCAGGCTGAGATGATCAGGGAGTCCGAGCCGGAGCTGAATTCGACCGGGCAGCCGAAATAGTCCCGGTATTGCCGTTTGGGTAAACCCCTTGCGTGAGAAAATGTGACCCTTTCGGGCCGGAAGTCAGGGTGGGTCGTCAATCGATAGCCTGATGGCCGGGCTGTAGTACCGCATGTGCTGGCCGATTTTGGCCAGTGCGGAATAGATGTCTTTTTCATTGCGGGCAATGATGGCCAGCGGGCCCAGAATATTGACTGATTGTTTACTGGCGAGGCGAAGGCCAAAGTCAGGGCACTCCAGTTCTCCAGCGGTACTCTCAATCAAGTCGATCAGTGAGACTTACGGCAGCATCTGTTTCGGGTCACTGATCATCGTTTCACTGGCGTGAATACGATGCAGGAATTTTTCGGGATCGGCTCCGAGTTCCCGCACTAGATCTGGATACGCAGTGAGCGAACTCATTCTAATTAATGCTGTTTTCACTGCGGTATTCACAGGTAATCCTTTTAATTTTTGATATTTGTTTGGAGCCTAACCTTCTATGTATCGCACTCGAATGGATGGCGTCAAATGATAAAACTAAGGCGCCGTCGGGCAAAGTTTAAACTGGGTGGCCGGGGCAATATGGAGTCTCAACAAAAACAATCGTTCATGTCGAGCTCATTCGACTGGAGTGAAAAATGCCCAAGATTGAAAAATTTTTCGGCCTGCGCGCCATATTCCTCTGCGCTGCGCTAGCGTTTTCCTCGGCGCCTTCCAGCCCAATGGCTTCGCAGATAAAGCCCGGAACCCAGCGGCCATCTGCCAGTTCTACTTTGCTGATCCCTAATGGCGCAGGGATACCTGCGACAAAGTTGCCGAACTGATCCACAGGTATCCGCCAGGTTTTCACTGGCAGGCGTCAGGTTGCCGCTGCGGTAGGCGCTTGCAGCAATGAAGGCATGTCGAGGTCGATGGTAGTCTCCATAGGTGCCTCAAGTTGAAAGGTTCCGGGCCGTTTTCGACACGGAGGTTTCAATAGATTCATAGGTCTGCGGGTCGGTCTGGCCGATCGGTAGGTCATAGGTGATGGTGGCGCCGTACGCTTCCGGTTGTTGCGGGTCGTTGCGGACCTTGTCGAACACCAGCAGGCGAGTACCCAGATGAAAGCCTTCGTAAAGGTCGTGGGTTACCATGAAGATAGTGGTGCCGGTATCGCGCCAAAGCTTGAGGATTAACTCATGCATGTCGCCGCGTATGCCCGGGTCCAACGCACCGAAGGGCTCGTCCAATAGCAGAATCCGGGGTTTCATGACGAAGGACTGGGCAATGGCCAAGCGTTGCTGCATGCCTCCGGACAGTTCATGGGGCCACTTGTTGGCGGCATGGGCCAGTCCTACAGATTTCAGTATGGCGTCTACGTCCTTCAGGGCTTCGCTGCGGGCTGAACTGAACAGTTTGCCCATCAGAGGGCTTTGCTCCAGCTCCAGCCCCAGCAACACGTTCTGGCGCACCGTCAGGTGCGGAAATACCGAATAGCGTTGAAACACGATGCCGCGGTTGCGGTCCGGTTCTCCGGGAAAGGCATTTCCTTCGAGCAACAGTTCACCCCGGCTCAACGTTTCCTGGCCCAGAAGCATCTTCAGGAAGGTCGACTTGCCGCAACCGGATGCACCTACCAGGGTGCAGAACTCGCCCTGATTGACACTCAGGTTCAGGTTTTCCAGCACGACCTGATCGCCGTACTCTTTCCAAAGATTTTTGACGGTAATAAAGCTCATCAATGGCCTCCCGCATTGTACCAAGGGAACAGTCTGCGGTTGGCTAAGCGCAGACACTGGTCGATAACGATGGCTAGAATGGTGATCCAGATGACATAGGGCAGGATGACATCCATTGCCAGGTAGCGTCGGACGAGGAAGATGCGGTAGCCCAGACCTTCGGTGGACGCTATGGCTTCGGCTGCAATCAGGAACAGCCAGGCGGGGCCGAGGCTGAGTCGAACTGTATCGATCAGTCGGGGCAGAATCTGGGGCAAAACCATGCGGATAATAAGCTGCCAGGAGTTGGCGCCCAAGGTCTGGATCTTGATGAGTTGCTCACCGGGGAGCTCCCGGACCCGTTGAGCCACATCCCGCATCATTATCGGTGCGGTACCAATGACAATCAGCATGACTTTGGATAACTCGCCAAGACCAAACACGATAAACAGAATGGGCAATAGCGCTAGCGGCGGTACCATCGAAAGCGTCGATACCAGAGGCGCCAGGTTGGCCCTGATGAGTGGCATAACTCCGTTGAGCAAACCCACTACTAAAGCTAGCGACGCGGCAATACCAACGCCCATACCCAGGCGCTGGAGGCTTGCGGTGGTGTCTTGCCACATCAGGTAATCACCGCTGCGGCGGTCTTCCTGGAACGCCATGCGATCAATGGCGGCCGTCATCTGTTCGAGGCCGGGTAGCAGTTTGTCATTGGGGTTTTCTGCCAAGCGCTCCTGGGAAGCCAGGCTGTAGATCAGCATGATCAACAAGAAGGGGAGCAGGCCTAACAGGGTGGCCGAGACCCGCCCCGGGTGGCGGTTGATCAGTCGCATACGTTATCTCCTCTGGTCACACAACACGGCACGGTCATCGCGGGGAACAGCATTCCTTACGATTCAGTCTCCCGGGCTTTTGTCCCGCCGTGTAACCTCCCAGAGGTCGGTAACTCTCGGACCAGCCATCCGGACTGCTGTTGCAGCGCTGCCCGAATCGGAACCCTAGTCACCCATTTTATCCGTCTTTCCGCCGCGTATACGCCCCTGTGGGAAGGACGCTGTGAACGATGTTGCAAACGGGTATGGTTTATCAAAACCATCTGTCGGGTTCAGTGCAGGTGGCGTGCCAGCTTCGTGAATGCAGTGTATCCCGCACGGGGTGGTGTGATGACGGGCAAAGCGCGCACTGTTCTTGTGCGCTGATCGTTCATATGCACTGTTATGACTCTGCTGCGCATAGCAATGACTGGGCGGCAGCCAGAATCTGCTGGTGACTCTGTTGTTCCCGCCCGGCACCTCCGGCAATATGGCCCCAGTCAGAAGCGAGTGTTTCAAACTTGGCTCCCGGCATTTGAACTGCATCCCCGGCGGCATCCTCCGCGGTGAAATAGAGGTCTGTAGTACTTGGCATCATCCGGGTGGGCATGGTGATCGCAGCCAGGGCTGCGTTATAGTCGCCCTTGAACACCGGGTTGTCACTGATATCGCCTCCTTGCCAGGTGTCCAGCACCGTTAGCAGGTTATTGGCGTCCTGGGTCAAGTGGTCGTGTTCCCAAAACTGCAGCAGAGCCTCAATAGAATTAAATCCAAGGTGTCGCCAGAGTTCATGGCGGAAGAAGGCCTGGGAATAGGCCCAGCCAGCGTACACCCGGCCAAAGGCTTTAAGCCCTTGCTCAGGCGGGTTCTGATAATGGCCGCTCTGAAAGCCCTGGTCACAGGTCAGGGCGGCTTTTGCGCCCTCCAGAAATACGCGGTTATGGGGATAACACCGTGCGGTACAGCAGGTGGCCAGCAGGGAGCGCACCTGCTTCGGAAACAGGCAACCCCATTGAAGCGCCTGCATGCCCCCCATGGACCAACCCGCTACCAGGGCAATGCTGGCGCCCCCGAATACCTCATCAATCAGTCGCTTCTGCAGCATCACATTGTCGTACAGGCTGACCGAGGGGTAGTGCGCGGCAGACTGCTGACCCAGGGTGTTTGACGGTGAGGATGACTCGCCTGCACCCAGCATGGAAGGAATGACTATGCAGTACGTGTCTGGATCTAGCGGGCTGTCCTGCCCTGCTCAGGGGTAATTGCCCGCAGCTGCACCACCATAATACGTTGGCAGCAGTATCAGGTTATCTTTTGGTGCATTCAACTCCCCGATCTGATGGTAGTGCAAGCGCGCTGAGCGCAGGGTTTTCCGCTGCTCAGCGCCAGATCTCCTGCCTCAAAATCCTTTATAAGCCACTGTTTTTTATTCATTTACTTCCTAGGTTTCAAAGCTGGATTTAGCCTGTCGTATCAGGTTGTTTTGATTTATATATACATGCTGGCATGTAAGTTGAATGTTAGGCACCAAGGAAGAAACATGCCAGAACACTCAACGATTGCCCGTTGTCGGGCGAAAGAGGATAAAAGATGACCGAACTGACCAGTACCCAGGCTTTGAAGCAGCAACTCGCCGATGCCGGCGTGAAATACGCCATTGCAAGTTATGTGGATATCCACGGTATTACCAAGGGCAAGTTCGTTCCCGTTGCCCACCTTGGCCAGATGATGGAAGGTTCTGAGCTCTATACCGGCGCGGCCCTTGATGGTGTGCCCCAGGATATCTCGGACGACGAAGTCGCTTCCATGCCAGACGCTCAGGCGATGGCGATCTGCCCATGGAACCGCCAGCTGGCGTGGTTTCCTGGCAATCTGTACCTTAACGGTGAGCCATTTGAAGCCTGCTCCCGCAACATCTTCCGGCGCCAGCTGAGTGCTGCTGCCGATATGGGTTACCACTTCAACCTGGGTATCGAAACCGAGTTCTTTTTGTTCCGTGATACAGAGAATGGCGGCTTTGCTCCGTTAAGCGATCGCGACACCCTCGGCAAGCCTTGCTACGACCCGCGCACCCTGATGGATAACCTGCCCATCATGGATGAGCTGGTGGACTCCATGAACGAACTGGGCTGGGATGTATATTCCTTTGATCATGAAGATGCCAACGGCCAGTTCGAAACCGACTTCAAGTACGCCGATGGGCTGACCATGGCCGACCGGCTGGTGTTCTTCCGGATGATGGCTAATGAAATCGCCCGCAAGCACGGCGCCTTCGCCAGCTTCATGCCCAAACCCTTCGCCGACCGCACGGGTAGTGGCGCCCATTACAATATGTCCCTGGCAGACATCAAAACCGGCGAGAATCTGTTCGAGCCGAAGAGTGACGACCTGCACAACTGTGGTATCAGCAAGATCGCCTACCACTTCATCGCCGGGGTACTGAAGCATGGCGCCGCGATCAGTGCCGTTATTGCACCCACGGTGAACAGCTACAAGCGTCTGGTGCGACAGGGCAGCATGTCTGGCTCGACCTGGGCACCGGTGTTCATGTGCTACGGCTCCAATAACCGTACCAATATGATCCGAATTCCCAGCATGGGTGGCCGCATCGAATGCCGGGCCGCAGACATAGCATGTAACCCTTATCTGGGGAGTGCCCTGATTCTCGCGGCCGGCCTTGAAGGCATTCGTGAAGGTCTGGATGCCGGCGCACCGCACCATGAAAACATGTACAACTACAGCGACGCAGAAATTGCAGCTCAGGGCATTGAGTATCTGCCAAGGAATCTGGGAGAGGCCGTAGAGGCATTTGAAGCCGACCCGCTGGCCAGGGAGGTCTTTGGCTCAGCCATGTTCAAGAGCTTTATTGATACCAAGCGTGATGAGTGGAATAGCTATCAGAACCACGTTTCGGAGTGGGAAGTTAAGCGCTACCTGAAGATGTTCTGATTGGAGGGGGGGAGGTCCCCTTATTTCTTGCCGAGTAAAGCCCAGAATTGCCGTTGAAAAAACGGCATTTCGTTTTTCAGCGAGAAAAGTTTTGGTGAAAACAGCCAAGTCTGGGTAATACCCATCAGATAAGTGTAGCTCAGTAGCCCCAGATCTTTCGGGTCTTCTTGCGTGGTGATCAACCGCTCTTCTATGGCCCGCTCCACCAGAGTCTGGAACAGGCCGATAATGGATTTGGTGAGTGCCCGTTCCCGCTTCAGGGTTCGGGTCATGGCATCGGTTAACTCGGTCTTGTTCAGCAGAATCTCGAACGATTGACGGTACTGTCGGTTAGTTGCCAGCAACCAAAGCCACTGTTCAATAAACCGGTCCATTGCTTCGACCGGGGTGTCCAGCATTTCGACGCATTCGGCAACCAAAGCTTCTAAGGGTTCCTGAGAATAGCTGAGCACAGCTTCGTACAGGTCATCCTTGTTCTCGAAATGCCAGTAAATCGGTCCACGGCTGCACCCGGCCTCTTTTGCGATTCGACTCAGCGTTGTCAGAGAGTAACCGTCCCGGCTAAACAACTTTAAGGCTGCTTCCAGAACCGTTTGGCGAGTCTTCTCGGCATCTTCCTTGGTACGACGCATAAACAGTTTTTCCCCACACCAATCTATCAGTGAAGTTTAAACAAAAACGGGCACGATTGTTCGTGCCCGTTGGTTACAACGAAAATGAATAAGGTGGGTTAGATCTCTCCGTCTGCAGCCATTTCCATGTAGCTATCGTCGAACCGGAGCTTCACATTGGATTTGTCACCCATAACAGAACCATCCGGGAATTCGATGCCTACGAAGTCAGGGCTCATTGCGCCCTGGCCGAGCAGGCCCTTGTCAAAGGAGAACTGGCGAACACTATCCATTGCTTCCCGGGCTTCGTTACTGCGGATGAACTCCAATGAATTTTCCGGCTTCCAGAACATCTTCATGCCGTCGAGCTGGGCTTCATAACCTAGCTGGTCGGTACCGGAAATTTCTCCGAGAAATGCCCGTGCTTCTTCACCCTGTTCGGAATCGGACGCCAGAATGTTCATGGTTTCATACCATGCACCTACAAGCGCTTTACCCAGTTTCGGGTTGTCTGTCAGTGTTTGGGTGTTGACCAGCGTCAGGTCCTTGATGTGCCCCGGAATCTGGCTGGAATCAAACAGTGGTGTGGCTCCCGGAAAGCTGGCCACTTCAGTCAGTAAAGGATTCCAGGTTGCGACGTGGCGTACGTCGTCGGTCTGGAACGCGGAGACCAGATCGGCGTCGGAAATGTTGACCACACTGATGTCCCGCTCCTCGAGACCAGCAGTATTCAGGGCACGAACCAGAAGATAGTGGGAGACGGATAGCTCAACGAGATGGACGGTTTCACCTTTCAGCTCTTCAATGGATTTTGCATCCTTGGACACCAGGCCATCGTTGCCGTTTGAGTAGTCACCGACGATCAGCGCCGTGGTGTCTAGTCCAGAGGCTGCTGGAATCGAGAGGCCATCCATACTGGTAGCGACCACACCATCAAACTGGCCAGCGGTATATTGGTTGATGGATTCGATGTAGTCGTTGACCTGCACAATATCCACGTCAATCTCGTACTTGTCCGCCCACTTTTTCATGATTCCGTAGTCCTCGGCATACTGCCAGGGAACCCAGCCGGCGTAGATGGTCCAGGCAATGCTGAAGGAGTCCTTCTCCTGGGCCAGTGCGCCCATCGAAAGCGAGGCCGTGAACAAACCGGCCGCAAGCTGTTTGCTGAAGTCGCGTGTTTTCATGGTGTCTCTCCTCGGGCTTGGCCCGTGTTTATTGGGTCATTTCTTCCACGATCACCACCGGCGTTCCCGGTGAGACTGCCTGGCCTGCTTCGCGACGCACATCGATGACGCGGCCGGATACCGGGCTTAGCAATTCAATTTCCATCTTCATCGACTCGATGACGGCCACCGGGCGCTGGGCCTCAATGATGTCGCCGGGACTGACCAGGCACTCCCAGAGGTTGCCTGCTACGTGGCTTTCCACCGCGTGCTGGCCTGCTGGCAGGTTACTGATGTCATCCTCACCGGTGTCCTCGATCGGAGCCTCGGAACTGAAGTTGATCTGCCCCGATTCGATCCAGCGTTGCAATTCCTCGTCGAAGGCCTGCTTACGCTTGTCAGTGAAGGTCTGAATCTCGTCGTTATTATCGTCAAGAAACTGTTCGTAGTCCTTCAGGTTGAAACGGGTTTCCTCAATGCGGATCGGGTAGTCACCGTTGGGGAAATCCCGTCGGATCTGCTGCAGCTCTTCGGCACTAACTTCGTAAAAGCGCACCTGATCGAAGAATCTCAGTAGCCAGGGCTTGCCGGTCTCGAAATAGTCGGTAGTGCGGTAACGGTTCCACATCTGCAGGGTTCGGCCCACAAACTGGTAACCGCCGGGACCTTCCATGCCGTAGATGCACAGATAAGCCCCGCCAATACCCACGGAGTTCTCCGCCGTCCAGGTCCGGGCCGGATTGTACTTTGTGGTTACCAACCGGTGGCGTGGATCAAGGGGCGTCGCCACCGGTGCACCCAGGTACACATCCCCCAGGCCCATCACCAGATAGCTGGCGTCGAAGACGGTTTTCTTGACCTCGTCGATGCTGGCAAGACCGTTGATGCGGCGAATAAATTCGAGGTTGCTCGGGCACCAGGGCGCGTCTTTGCGAACCGACTGTATGTATTTGGCGATGGCGGTCTGGCAAGCCTCGTCATCCCAGGACAGGGGCAAATGAACGATGCGCGCCGGCACGTCCCATTCCGGCTGCTTTTCCAGATCCTTTTCGGCGCTGATGAGCAGATCTAGTAGCGTGCGTTGCTTCAGTTCCTGGCTGTCGTAGTGCACCTGCAGTGAGCGGATGCCGGGAGTTAACTCCAGAATGGCCGGGTGGTTCTGCTCGCGCAGCCATACCATAAGGGCGTGGGCCCGAAATCGCAGGCCGATATCCAGCTCCATGGGGCCGTATTCCACCAGCACATAGTTGTCGCCTGCGGCCCGGTAAACCACACCGGTTTCATGGTCGTTGGTGCTGAGCGAATCCAGAACCGGGGTTACCGGTTTGACGGGGGTGATATGAGTCGTGGCTGCAGTCAGCGTGGCCACTGATTCGTCCAGCGCCTCCCGCAGGGCAACGGCCTGATCCTGGCTGACCGGCACGAACTGCACCTTGTCTCCGGCCTTGAGTTGCCCTAGCTTCCAGAGATCAGCGCTGACCACCGTAACCGGGCATACGAAGCCACCCAGGCTGGGGCCGTCGGGGCCCAGAATAACCGGCATGTCACCGGTGAAGTCCACGGTACCTACCGCATAGGCGTTATCATGGATGTTGGATGGGTGCATGCCAGCTTCGCCGCCGTCGCTGCGTGCCCACTCAGGTTTCGGTCCGATCAGTCTCACGCCGGTGCGACTGGAGTTGTAGTGAATCTCCCATTCGCTGGCGAAAAAGGTGTCGATGTCTTGGCCGGTAAAGTAATCCGGTGCGCCGTGGGGCCCATAGGTGACATGGAGTTTCCAGGTCTTGCCGATCGCAGGCTTCAGGTCCGCTGGCAGGGTAGCTGCCTCTAATGGCGTCGCGTCGGCCAAGGCAAGTACATCGCCGGCCCGCAGCGCGCGGCCGCAATGGCCTCCGAATTGCCCCAGAGTGAAGGTACTGCATGAGGTGAGGTATTTGGGGCAGTCCAGGCCGCCCCGGAACAACACATAGGCACGGGCGCCATCAGCGGTGGTGGCGCCGAGTTTTAGAGTGGCACCAGCGGGTACATCAATAATTCGCCAGAACTCGACCGGATGGTCGTTGAGCGTGGCATCGAGGGTGGCACCGGTCAGGACAATCTGAGTGGCCCGATTGAAGCTGAGTACCGGCCCTTTAAGGGTAATCTCCAGGCCCGGTGCCCCCTCGGAATTGTTCAGCAGACGGTTCCCCAGGCGGAAAGAATAGCAGTCGAACGGACCGGACGGCGGGACGCCGATTTCCCAGTAGCCCATGCGGCCCGGGTAATCCTGGATGGTGGTCAGGGTACCGCCGCTGTGCACATCCACAGTGGCTGGCCGATAATCGAATTCGTTCAGGGTGCGGGTGAACAGACGACCTTCTGCAAATCGTGGGTCGCCCAGCACTTGTCCAACATACTTGATGTTGGTTTCAATGCCATACAACTGGCTATGATCAAGGGCCTGTATCAACCGTTTGCGGGCTAATTCACGATCTTCTTCGTGCACGATGACCTTGGCCAGCATGGGATCAAACAACGGCGACACCTCGGTACCCGGCTGGACCCAGGTGTCGATTCGCAGCCCGTCCTCTTCAGGCCAGGTGACGTTCGTCAGCAAACCTGCGCCGGGCTGGAAATCTTTATTGGGGTCTTCGGCATAGATTCGTGCCTGAATGGCATGGCCGGATGCTTTGAGATCAGCGCCCAGCTCTGCAAGATCTGGCAGCGAGCCGGCACCCAGTTCCACCATCCATCGCACCAGGTCCACGCCGTAAACCTGTTCGGTGACGCCGTGTTCTACCTGTAAGCGGGTATTCACTTCCAGGAAGTAGAATTCGCTGGTGTCCGGATCGTAGATAAACTCCACAGTGCCTGCGCTGCGGTAGTTGATGCTTTCACCAAGCTGGCGGGCGGTGGTGTGCATGCGGGAGCGCACGTCTTCGCTCAGGCCGGGTGCGGGCGCTTCTTCAATCACTTTCTGATTGCGGCGCTGGGCGGAGCAGTCGCGTTCGCCAAGGGCAAGCACCTTGCCTTGCCCGTCACCGAACAACTGCACTTCGATGTGACGGGCGTATTCCACGAATTTTTCCAGAAACACGCCGCTATTGCTGAAGTTGTTCTGGCTCAGGCGCTGGACCGAGCCGAAGCTTTTCTCCAGGTCCTCGGCGTTGTAACAGCGGGACATGCCAATGCCGCCGCCACCGGCGGTGCTCTTCAGCATCACCGGATAACCGATGGCGTCGGCGGCTTTCAGCGCGTCGTCCAGATCCGTCAGAAGGCCGGTGCCGGGCAGCAGGGGGACGCCGGCGTTTTCGGCTAATGCTCGGGCGGTGTGTTTGAGGCCGAACTCCTCCATCTGCTCTGGCGTAGGGCCAAGAAACACCACACTTTCGGCGTCGCAGCGACGCGCAAATTCCGCGTTCTCGCTCAGAAAACCGTACCCAGGATGGATGGCCCCGGCACCGCTTTTTCGGGCCACCTCAAACAGTTTGTCCTGATCAAGGTACGTCGCCGACGCCGAGCCCTCCCCCAGGGAGTAGGCTTCGTCGGCCTGACGCACATGCAGAGAATCGGAGTCCGCCTCAGCGTAGACAGCGACCGAAGTAATGCTCATTGCCCGCAAGGTACGTATCACCCGGCAGGCGATAGCACCGCGGTTGGCGATCAGGACCTTTTTCAGCTCCATACCAATACCTCAACCGGGGTCGGGTTATAGGCATTGCACGGGTTGTTGAGCTGAGGGCAGTTGGAGATCATCACCAGTACGTCCATTTTCGCTTCCAGCTCAACGTACTTTCCGGCGTCTGAGATGCCGTCAGCGAAGGTCAGGCCGCCGTCGGCGGTTACCGGTACGTTCATGAAGAAGTTGATGTTGTGGGTGATGTCCCGCTTGCTCAGGCCCAGTTCGTCATGCTCTGCAACGGCAGCCAGCCAGCTGTCGCGGCAGGCGTGCATGCATTTCTTCTCCAGCGCATAGCGAGTGGTGTTGCTCTCTGCTGAGCAGGCACCGCCAAGGGTGTCGTGGCGGCCACAGGTGTCAGCGGTAATTTCCAGCATCACGTTGTTTTCCGACGACATCAGTTTCGAGCCGGCAGTGAGGTAGACGTTGCCCTGCGCACGCATGGTGTCTGCTGCGCTGTATCGTTCAGTGGGGTTGCTGGCGTTGTAGAAAAGCGTGTCGGCGGCCTGGTTGCCTTCCAGATCGAGGATCCGCAAGGTTTCGCCAGCTTTCACGACTTTCAGAAAGTATTCGCCCGCCGGTACGGTTTCACGGAAGGCTGCGTTTTCGGGGCTCAGGGAGCTTTCTTTGATCATGTCCGGCATCCTTTTACTGCATCAAGTGGTACAGAGCGGTATTGGCGAAAGCACGCGTGGCTTCCGGCGATGAGGTCTTGCAGAGGTCGGCATCGGTCACCGTTGCCGCCTTGAAGAGCTGATATCGCAAAGGATGGCTGGGGTAGTCGGGCGCAGGGTCCAGTGGGTGCGGGCAGGTATGCAACACCACAATGGTGTCCATCTCAAAACGCAGGTCGACGGTGGCGCCAGCGTGTGAGTGATCACTCACGTAGTTCATGTTGCCGTTGTCGTCGGTCTTCACGCGACTGAACCAGTTCAGGTTGGCGGTCAGGTCTTTCTTGCCCAGGCCATACTTGGCCAGTTCATTGAGAAAACTGGTCAGGCCATTGCGGTGGTAGTGGTTATGGGCTTGCTGATAGATCTTCTGGCCCCAGCGCTCTTCTACCAGGCTGGCGTTGCAGGTGCCGCTGACGGTGTCGTGCCAGCCCAGGTCGTCACGGATGATGGAGGCGAAGACCCGACCCATGTCGGACAGCAATACATGACCTTTGGTGAGCTTGAAGGTGTGCTGGTTTTTCAGGGTGTCCGGCATGTTGTACCGCTCGAGAGGGTTCTCGGGGTTGTACATCAGCATGCCGACATTGGCGTGTCCGGTTTCGTCGATGAGTCGCAGAACATGGCCTTTGCGCATGACAAAGGACCAATGGGATCCGCCGGGAATCAGATCGTCGTAGAGAGGGGCTGCTGTTTCTAGCATGGCCATTTTCTCCTGGCTTGGTGGTAAAAAAAACACGAGAGACGTCAGTCACTGAACGATTCTCCCGGGCTTTTGTCCCGCCGTGTAGCCTTGGAAAAGGCCGTCAACTCTCGGACCAGTCATCTGTGCTGTTAACAGCAGATCGGAACCCTAGTTGACCTCTTTGTCAGATTGTTTCGCGTTGATAAGTGGTACTTGTGTTCCGCCTCTCGCTACGCACGTCAATCCAAGCAAGTTTTGAGCCATTAATAATAACTTATTGAAAAGTATAAATTTGATATCTTGTTTTGAAGTCCGGGATGACGATATTCGGGGTCAGCAAGGCACTAGTGCGGTGCGGTAAGTCACAATTGGTGCATGAAATGCTATGTGGACAAGCTTTCTGGTAGACAAGCCAGTGCTGTCAGATTTTTTGAGTGGCTGTGGAAGATCCACTGCTGGTCGATACCTCGTCGCTGGTGAAAGTGAACATGGAGTCGCGACTATTTTTCGACCAAGGTCGAGACGCTAACCTTGCCGGGTAACTTCCATGCACACTAATCAATCGAATAAAGGATGACTTATGATCACTGACGTAGACAAGACCCATCTTGAACGTGCCGTGGAGCTGGCAGAACAGGCACTGGAGAAAGGTAATGAACCTTTCGGCTCGGTTCTGGTTTCGGGGCAGGGAGAAGTTCTTTTTGAAGACCACAACCATATTGGCACTGGTGATCACACTCTGCACCCCGAGTATGCCGCCGTTAAGTGGGCGGCCAGCAACATGACTGAGGCTGAGCGCTCAGTTGCAACTGTCTATACATCGGGTGAGCATTGTCCTATGTGTGCGGCCGCTCATGGATTGGTCGGTCTAGGTAGAATAGCTTACGCCAGTTCAGCCGAGCAATACGGAATCTGGCTTGAGGAAATGGGGGTTCCCGCGCCACCAGTAAATCCGCTGCCGATCAACGACATTTCACCCGGGGTTCCGGTTGACGGGCCGGTTCCCGAGTTGGCCGAACGGGTTAGGGATCTTCTCCAGAAACTATATGCCTCTAAAGGACACTGAGTGTTCGATTTGTTCAGATCAAACATCTGAATTGAGTTATTGGCAAGGATCGTGAGGTTGCCCGCCTCGTCAGGCCGCTACAGGGCCTGACGAGGCGGTCGGTCCGGGAAGAAGCTGCTTCAGCTCATTTTTTTGCCGTAACCTGGCTTCCGGTAAAGGTCCGTATCCTTGATTCCGCTGAGGCTGTGAACGAACCTTTCTGATATTGATATTCGACTGCTGCGCGTTTTCCAGGCAGTAGTGGAATCTTCCCAACACACCTTCTTTATCTCCTGGCCCTAGAGGCGCTGCCCGTCGGCATTTCTCAATCTATGGCCGCAATATTGCTTCTGCTCTGGATAACTAGCTTATCCGGAGATGGCAATGAATCTTTCTGACATTGATATTCGACTGCTGCGCGTTTTCCAGGCGGTAGTGGAGGCCAAAGGCTTTCACAGTGCGCAAGAGCAGCTGAACATAAGTACATCAACCATCAGCAGTCACATGAACCAGCTTGAGACTCGCGTGGGGTTCCGTCTGTGTCAGCGCGGGCGGAGTGGGTTTCGGTTGACGCCAAAAGGTGAGAGCTTCCATCAAACGGTGGTGGAGTTTTTCGCCGCCGTAAACAGCTTTCAATTGAAAACCCAACAGCTGCAAAAAAGCCAGCAGGATGTTATTCATCTAGGCATCATCGACAATTTGGCCACTGATGATACCTGCCCGTTACACGGAGCTTTATCCTGGTTTTATGGCGCTTACCAGTCCAACGAACCCACAAGCCTGACGATCAAAGTCTTGTCGCCTGAAGCTATCGAAAAAGGGCTAATTAACAAAAGCCTGGATATCGGTGTCGGTATCTTCGATCACCATCATAGTGACCTGACTTACGAACCGCTTTATGACGAGCGAGATGTTCTGGTGTGCCGGCCCGACCATCGCCTCGCACAAATGTCTGACCCCAAAGGGCTTGCGAATGCGATCGCGGATGAAAAGAAAGTGGTGCGCCACTTTATGCAAAAACGTGAGTTCCCTTTTATTACGCAAGAGCACGACAGTGTCATAGCGACTGTCTGCAATGTGGAAGAATCAGCGTTGATGATCCTTCATGGGCCTTTTATCGGTTTTCTTCCTCAACACTATGCTCGTCCGTGGTTGGATGATGGCCGGTTAGTCGCACTAATGCCGGAGCGCTTTGTGCACTATTCAGAGGTCTTTTTGGCCTACCGCAAAGAAAACCTGCTAGAAAAATCCGCTGCCAGGGCATTGGCAGAGCGCACCAAAATCGAACGGTCAGAACTGATGGGGTTCAAGGTTGGTGCGTAAACCTGCGTTATTGTCGATACCTAGTCGTTCGTAAAAGTAAACATGGAGTCACGACTATTTTTCGACCAACTTCGACAAGCTAGCCTTGATTAGTACCTTTAATCCGATACACATTTTGCAAACCGGAGAAATAACATGGTTATTCGAAGCACTGTTTCCGCTCTAGGTGCAGCCATTGCATTGAGCGTCGCGCTACCCGCCAACGCTGACTCGAACCTGACTCCCGTAACGGTCGGACATCTCGTCGCCCTGGATATGGCTCCGCTGTTTGTCGGCGTTGAGAGCGGCTGTTTTGAACAGCAGGGACTGGCCGTCGATACGCGGTTCTTCGCCAATCCCGGCGACAATAACGCGGCCCTTGCGGGCGGTTCGCTGGACTTCAACATCAACCCCTTCACGCTCCCATTCTTTGCCGCCAGCAGTGGTGTTCCTGTTCGTGTTGTAGCTGCTGCAGGGGGATGGGGTGTGATGGAAGTAATTGCTCAGAGTGAGCTTGACCTGAACTCCATGGAGGACCTTAAGGCGCACGTAGAATCCGGTGGTAAAAAGCTGAAAATTGCCGTGCTTCAGGGGGATACGTTGGAGTTGATCATGACCACTGAACTCAAGCGTGTAGGCCTGTCAGCCGACGACGTGGAGTTTATCTACTTCGATGACCTGTTGGCCATGGTGCAAGCTTTCCGCAGCGGCGTCGATATTCTCAGTCATATCAAACCCTACACTTCAGAAATGATAGAGCAGGGTCGCGCAACCATGCTGACCAATAACGCCAAAGCCTGGGCTGACAAGGCTCCGAATACGGTGGTCAGCGCACTGCAATCCACGCTCGATGAAAGGCCTGAAGTGGTGGAGTCCCTACTGAAAGGCATGCTCTGCGCGGCGGACATCATCAACAATGATGTGGACAAGGCTCTGACATTGCTGCAGGGCGGTAACTACTACCGAGTTCCGGATGCTGTTCTTAAGCAGGCATTTACCAGTGCTCCTGAGCCAATTTCTTTTACGCCGGATATTGAATCAATTCAGTACGTAGTGGATGAGATGACCAAGATGGGTTACATCGGTGGTGACATCGCAGCTGTCGACATTTTCCGCACTGACATGATTGAGTCGCTGGAGCAATGAACATGAAGGCCATCGATTGGGAGCGGGCAGGTCCCTGGGTTGTTGGTACACTTTTCTTCTGCCTGATCATTGTGCTGTGGGAAGCGGCTGGCCGTAGTGACCTCCCGTTCACTACGGTTATGCCACCACCAAGCGAGTTTCTCTCGATGGTTGTGGAGAGTGGTTTCCGTGTTGGCCTGGGTTCGCAGGCGGCTTCGTTGGATGAAGCAGTGATTGCGACCTTCGGGCGCGTGTTTGCCGGCATGGCGCTGGCCTTCATCGCTGCGCTGATTACCGGCATGCTGATCGGCCTCTCCCGCTTCGTGACCTGGTGCATATCACCGCTTCTTTTTGTGTTGGCGCCCATCGCTCCGATTGCCTGGATACCGTTGGCTATTGTGGTCTTCGGTATCAACAACGGAACGGCTGTTTTCATTGTGTTCATGGGCGTTTATTTCATTTTGACCATTGGCACTTTGGCTGAAATACGCAGGGTTCCGGAGGAGTACCTCACGGTATCGGGCAATCTGGGTGCCAGCAAATGGCAAAGATGGGTCTGGGTAATCCTGCCAAGTATTCTCCCGGGAGTGTTTACCCTGCTGAGAACCAATTTCATTGCGGCCTGGATGGCGGTCCTGGTGGCCGAGATGGTGGGCATGCGGGATGGTCTGGGAGCAATCATTATGATGGGGCGCAATTTGTTCAATAACGAATTGATTATGTTCGGCATGTTGATAATCGGCGTATCCGGTTTTCTGGTCGACCGTATTCTGGCGTTTATTGGCAAGCGTATCCTGTGGTGGAGGGTGTAATGAATAGTCTCAGCGCAAGTCACCAAATGGCACAGCCCATTGAGGTGGCGCAGCCCCGGAAAGTCTTTGAGCTGGATCATTTAACGGTGAACTTCGCAGCGCGTAAAGGGGTCATTCCAAGCCCGTTGCAAAGCCTGAACCTGAAGATAGAAGCCGGACGTATTACCACCATTCTGGGCCGCTCAGGTTGTGGCAAAAGCACGCTACTGAGGACCTTGGGAGGATTTGTCCAGCCCGAGGACACGGGTGGCGTGGTTTACAAGCAGCGCTTCATGGACGGGCCTACGCCGGAAATTGTCATGATATTTCAGGAGAACAACCTGTTCCCCTGGCTGACCGTTGAAGGCAACGTCAAGTTCGGACTGCGCTTTCGCAAGGATGACACACGTGACAAGGCGCAGGCTGTCAAGGACATACTTGAAAGCGTAGGGCTGACCGACGCCGCCAAACAATACCCTCACGAACTTTCCGGAGGTATGAAGCAGCGCACGGCTATTGCTCGGGCATTGATTACCCGCCCTCGAGTCTTGTTGTTGGATGAGCCTTTCAGTGCTCTGGACATCAGTCTTAAGCGCCACATGCACGCGTTGATCCGGGAACTGCAGGAAAACACGGGTACCTCAATGGTGATGGTGACTCACGACGTAGAAGAGGCGATCACGGTGGGCGACCGGGTGCTGGTTATGGGAGGCAACCCGGCCGCGTTTTTGATTGATGAAAACACAACAGATCCAGCAATGCTCGACCGATATTCATCCAACTACCTAAAGCTGCAAAAGAAGGTAGAGAGTGTCATCTATTAGAAGGAGCGCACGATGAACGGTATTCATGATATGGGCGGCTTACACGGCTTCGGTCCTGTAGAGATTGAACCGAACGAGCCCGTGTTCACGACGGAGTGGGGGAGTCGCGTTTTCTGCATGGTTCAGGTGATAGACGGCCTGGGTATCTGGAATCTGGACGAACATCGTCACGAAATTGAATTGATGGCGCCGGAAGACTATCTCTCTGATACCTACTACGGCCGCTGGATGTTTGCCATGGAGCGGATTCTCGAACGCCGCAATATTTTGAGCAGGGAAGAGGTGGATCATCGCGTCGAAGAAATCGCGACAGACAAGCGCGAATTCGCACCGCTTCAGTCCGTCGGCCGCAATTGGCCCCTAGCGGAGGACGATAAAGTGCCTTGGGGTGCGTGGCGAAAGGATGAGGTTGTTAAACCGGAATTTTCTGAAGGGCAATGGGTGCGGGTGAGAAACATCCACCCACCCGGCCACACGAGGGTGACCAACTATACCCGCGGCAAGGCAGGTGAAGTTTTTCGGGTAAATGATCAGGCCTGGGTTTTTCCCGATACCCGTGCTCATTATCGTGGCGAGAACCTGCAGGCGGTTTACACGGTGCGCTTTGAAGCGCAAACGCTCTGGGGCGAGGAACATGCCGAGCCCAATTCATACGTTTATATCGATCTAAGTGAAAACCACTTGGAATTGATACAGGAGGATTAGACATGGGTCACGACCATACTCACCCGGAAAAAGCCTGGCAGGCCATTCGCACTGAGGCCATTGAGAGTTTGCTAAACGAAATCAATGTGTTGTCGTCGGATGATGTCGATCGGGTGGTCAAGCACTATGAAGAAAATGTCGGGCCCAAGACCGGAGCCAGTGTCATCGCCCGAGCCTGGGTAGACCCAGAGTTCAAAAAGCGGTTGTTGGCGGATGGCCTGGCAGCCTGTGAGGAGCTTGGGATTGGCGGTCCGGAGACAGAGTTGCTCCACGTGGTAGAGAACACGCCGGCGATACACAACGTGGTGGTCTGTACCCTTTGCTCATGCTATCCCTGGCCAATTCTGGGGCTACCCCCGGCGTGGTACAAATCCAGCGCCTACCGGTCGCGCCTTGTCAGAGAGCCGCGCAAGGTTCTTTCCGAATTGGGGGTCGTTTTAGCTGATGAGATCGAAGTCCGGGTCTGGTGCGTAAACCGCTGAAGGTTGCCACCCATTCCACGTGAAGCCTGCCGCCCGGACCGGAGCAAGGCTGCCACCCATCGGAGCGTAGCGACGCGGGGTTTCTCTTCTTACTCCGAAGTCTCGGTG
>JAGPVT010000019.1 GCA_018066865.1 Marinobacter sp.
GGCCATAACGGCGCAGGTAAAACCACCAGTATCAAACTGATTCTGGGGCTGATGGCCCCGTCTCAGGGCAAGGTGTCGGTACTGGATGGTGTCGCGGGCGACCCTAAAATCAGCCAGTCCATCGGTTACCTGCCCGAAAATGTGATGTTCTACCCGCAGCTGACAGGTCGTGAAATCCTTGCGCATTTTGCCCGGCTGAAGGGCGCGAATCTGCGCCAGGTTCCTGAGCTTCTGGGCCAGGTAGGGCTGGATGATGCCATGGATACACGGGTCAAAACCTACTCCAAGGGTATGCGCCAGCGCCTGGGGCTCGCCCAGGCATTGCTTGGTAAGCCGCGCCTGCTAATGCTTGATGAGCCTACGGTCGGGCTGGACCCCGTTGCCACGGCTGATCTTTACCATTTGTTGCGCACATTGCGCGATGAAGGCACCGGCATTGTTCTTTGCTCCCATGTGCTTCCAGGTGTGGAGCCGTACATAGACAGAGCGGCCATTCTTACCGATGGCAGCCTGAAAGCCGCTGGAGATCTCGCCTCGCTGCGCAGGCAGGCAAACATGCCAATAACCCTGTCTCTTGAGCCGGAGAACAGCGTGGCCGCGCTGGAAACTGTCGTTAACAACGCCCAGGCCTCTGCAGGCCTGATGATGCGGCGTGACAACGGGCGGCTTCATGTGGATGTTCGGTCAACGGAAAAAATGGCGCTGGTTAAAACCCTGATGACATCGGGCGAGGTGCGTGATCTGGGCATCTATCAGCCAACACTGGAAGATGTGTACGTGTACTTTATCGGCTCCGGTGGCCTTGCTCATCGTGGAGGTGCGCAATGAACAGTATCTGGACCATCGCCCGCAAAGAACTCAGCGACAGCTTGCGTAACCGCTGGCTTATTGCCATCGCTCTGGTCTTCGCCACGCTGGCAGTGGGCATCGCCTGGTTCGGCGCGGCTGCGTCCGGGCAGGTGGGCTATGCCTCCACGCCGGCGACGATTGCCAGCCTCGCCAGCCTGGGCATATTTCTGATCCCGCTCATAGCACTGCTGCTGGCTTACGATGCCATTGTGGGCGAGGAGGAGGGCGGCACGCTGTTGCTGTTGATGACTTACCCACTAAGCCGTGGGCAGCTGCTGTTCGGCAAGTTTCTCGGCCACGGGCTGACACTGGCGCTGGCCACTCTGATTGGCTTTGGGGTTGCCGGTGTGGCCATTGCCCTGCTGGTAGAAGATGTTGGCGTTGGTGCGCTCGCAGTTGCCATGCTGCGCTTTATTGTCTCTACCACCCTGTTGGGCTGGAGCTTTATTGCACTGGCGTATGTGGTCAGTGTGCGGGTGGGTGAGAAGCCGGTTGCTGCCGGTCTGGCCCTTGCCATCTGGTTCTTTTTCGTGCTGATTTTCGACTTGCTGCTGTTGGGCACACTGGTTGCCAGCCAGGGCGAATTCAATCCGGATTTGTTGCCTTGGCTTCTACTGCTCAACCCTACGGATATCTACCGTTTGCTCAATATCGTCGCCTTCAGCGATGGCGCCCAGCTAAGCGGTGTTCTCAGCCTTGGCGCGGACTTACCCATTGGCCCGGCAGGGCTTTGGCTGGCACTGGTGCTTTGGTTTGTCATCCCCTTGACCGGTGCCTGGGCACTGTTCCGCCGCCGTCGCATTTGATTCCGGCTAATCTGATTCTGGAGCGCTTAATGAAATCTGTTCGCTTTAAATTTCTGCCTGCATTGCTGATGTTTGCGGTATTCCTGAGCGGGTGCTCTGGCGAGGCGGAAAAAGTCGCCGAAAAGCCCGCCCCAGTGCATATTGAGGACGGCGATGAGTGCCACGTATGCGGCATGGCCATCACCCCTTTCCCAGGGCCTAAAGGCGAAGTGATTACGGAGAAAGAACAGACCGTCCACAAGTTCTGCTCCACCCGTGACATGTTCGCCTGGGTACTGCAGCCGGAGAATGTTATGCGCAAACACACCCTGTACGTTCACGACATGAGCCAAACCGAATGGGCCAGCCCGGACGACGCAGCCCTGATCGACGCCCGCGAGGCTGTTTACGTGGTTGGTTCAGAGCGCAAAGGTGCTATGGGCCAGACATTGGCATCGTTCTCCACCGAATCGGCTGCCCATGATTTCATGATGGAACATGGCGGTGAAATGTTGCAGTACGACGCAATCACCCTGGAGCATCTGAATACAGAGATGCCCGCTGGTGACATGCACAGTGATATGCAGCGCTAAGGCCGGACTTTTCTCCAAAGAGCCCGTCCGACAACCCGTACCTTGTCCCGGGTCGCCATGCGGCCTAGGTTTGTCTTCACAACGCCGCTGGTGAAGCGTGTCGATTTGGAGTAATCAATGCGCACGTCTATCAGTACGGGACGGCCAGCTGCTGATTTCTGAAGCGCGATCTCTATGCTTTCAGAAATGTTCTGATTCCCCGCCAGGGAAACGAACTCAATGCCGCAGGCCTTGGCAAAAGCCTCATAGTCCACTGCGCCAAGCACCGTGCAGGTTTTCTGGTTGTAGGGGATCTGTTGCGCCTGGGCAATCTGCGACAACTCGCCATCGTTGAACACGAAAATCATCACCCCGACCTCCAGGCGCGCGGCCGTTACAAGCTCCATGCCGGTCATCAGCAGTGCACCGTCGCCCACAATGCCCACTACCTGACGCTTGGGGTTGGCCAGCTTTGCGCCGATAGCGCCGGGAACACAGTAACCCATGGCGTTGAAATCGCTGGGTGACATGTAATTCCGGGCACCCAGTATGGGCATCAGCTCAGCAACCAGGAAAGTATGATTGCCGTCGTCGGCTATGATAATCGCATCGTCGTTCAGGCGCTCGCGCAGATGGCTGAAAAACAACTCCGGGTTCACCCGGTCGCCGCTGTCGTAGTCCCGCCATTCTTTTTTATAGGCGGCTTTGTCGTTGGCAATCTGTTCGCGGATGCCGGTATTGGACGCAGAGGGTTTCAGTGCTTTTACGGCTTTCAGGAGAGCAGGCACAGTCACTCTCGCGTCTCCCTCGATGGTATGACTGGCAGGGTAGTTCGCGCTGAACACCTCGGGGTTTATGTCGAGGTGAATCAGGCATTCTGGCGGATTGATGCCATAGCTGCCGGTGGGGATTTCCGAGAATCGCGTACCGATCGCCAGCAGACAATCTATCTGGGCGAAGGCATTGGTCGCTGCCGGCACGGCATAGTTACCCATACCCATTCCGGTATGCAGCGGATGGTTGCCCGGGAAGGCGCTAAGCCCTTGAAGGGTCGTTGAAACAGGTGCATCCAGCAGCTCTGCCAGTTCAATCAGATCGGCCTGGGCATCAACCGAACCCCAACCCGCAAAAATCCCCGGTTGGTTTGCCTGCACCAGTGCCTCGGCTGCAGCATCAACCAAAGCATGTTCCGACGGCTTCGGTGAGGGTGGCGCCTGATAAAGCGGCATATCGTCCACGTCGCCCAGAAAGTTGCTGATGTTGACCGGGATTTCGATAAAGACAGGCCCAGGCTCGCCATCCATTGCTATGTCATAGGCTTCGTACAGCGTCGGAATGATTTCCCGGTGGCTGGCAATGCGCCAGGTTTTCTTGGTGATTGGCTTGAGCAGGGTGTGCTGATCCATCTCATGGAGTTGGTAGCGGCGCCCGGATTCCGAATGAATCCCTCCGGAAATGATCAGCATGGGGATGCCGTCAATGCCGGCCTCGCCGATGCCGCTTGCAGCGTGGGTAACGCCCGCCGCCGGCACAATCAGCAGGGTGCCCAGTTCGGTGCCGGTGCGGCTTATTGCGTCAGCCATGAATGCACCACTACACTCATGGGTAACAAGCGTTGGCTCGATGCTTTCCGAACGGTTCAGCTCGTCATAAATTTCAGTGGTGTGCACGCCCGGAATACCAAACGTGCGGCGTATGCCGAGCTGTTCCAGTGCGTGGCGAACGAGGGTAGCGCCGGTTTTTTTCATGGGTATGTCCTGAAAATTATTATTGTGAATGCACGGTGATTATTGCAGTGCGGCTATGCAATGCACTGAAGCCTTAAAGCTTTCCAGCGATGCCTTGAGCAGCCCTCCGACCGTTGAGAATACAGTTGGACAGAAATGTGCCTTCCAGAGATCTTATGCCGGAGATGCCGCCACCGCCAAACCCGGTGGCCTCGCCCGCAGCATAAAGCCCGGAAAGGGCCTCTCCGGCTTGGTCGAGAACGCGGGACCGGGTGTCTGTTTGCATGCCGCCCATACTTTTTCTGCTGATTAACTGTTCGCGAATTGCGATCAGTGGGCCTGCGGCTGGATCGATTATGGGCTGCAGGTTGCAGGTGCGAAAACGGTCGGGCAGCCAGTTCCGGAGCTGGATGAGCCGGCGTATCTGGTCGTCGTTCTGCAGCTTTTTACCCCGGGCTATGTTGTTGTCGTAGGTGCGTATATCGCGAATCATGTCTTCGGCGCGAACATCATGGTTGCCGGCAGCCTGGTTCATCTTCGCAACCAGTTCTTCCGGGGTGTTTGCGCTGACAACATCCGGGCACTGCTCTATGAGCCAATCCATAAGCGCCGGATCGCCGCCGCGCAGGCTGTTCCAGACCACACGGAGCAGTTTGCCATCACGAAAGTCCGGGTTGGTATCGGTGCCTGACACAGCTAGCTCCCGCACGGCAATCCGGTAGTTCATAACCTGCCAGGAAATCTGTCCGGGCAGGTTTCCGATCTGTTTGCAGAGATCGTGTGTATCGAAGCCGGTAATCAGCGGCCTGGGGCCAATCCGACGACCATGCTGATCCAGCCATAGCGCCGAGCGCGGAGGTATCAGGCTGAGGCCGTGGTCAGGAAAGGCGGGTTCCGGGTGGCGAACGCCCGCAGCGTAATTCCACATCTGGTTGAGATTGACGACCTGACCGCCCGCCCTGGCAACTTCATCGTGCATGGCGCCGTCGGCATCCGGGCTGGACCCGCTGAGCAGGTTTGCCGGAGCCGAGCCGTAGCAGGGGTCCCAACGCTGTCGCACTTTTTCCAGATTGCCGTTGATCCCTCCGGTACAGACCACCGTGTGAGTGGCGGAAACAGAAAAAGCGCGGCTGCCTGGTTCGCTGTCATTGCCAGTGATGATGCCCTCGCAACCGGTGATCTTTCCATCGTTCAGGCTCAGTGTGCTCACACGGTGGCCGCTGAGAAAGGTGAGCTGTTTAAGGTTCGGGTGGGATTCCAGTTGCCGTAATAGCGTTTGCACCACGCCTCGGCCACAGCCCCAGGCAATATGATATCGGGGCACACTGTTACCGTTGCCGTAAAGGCCACGTTCAACCCACTGCACGGAAGGGAAAAAGCGGATGCCGCGCTGCTTCAGCCAGTCGTAGATCATTGGCCGGTTCTGTTCCACATAGAGCTCAGCCCAGCGTTTGGGCCAATGGTCGTCGTCACTGAAACAGGCCGCATTGTGCCAGTCAGCCAGCAGTAATTCCGGGGAGTCCTTGATCTTGTTGCGTGCCTGCTCAGCTGTGTTGCTCAGCAACATGCCACCAAACGCTTCGTTAGCCTGGCCTCCGGGTTTGCCATCCGGCGCGCCATCCAGCAACACAACCGGCACGTTGAGGTCGAGCAACTCCAGTGCCGTTGCAATTCCGGCAAGGCCGGCACCAATCACGACGACTTCACTCTTGTAGGTATGCATGGCTCGTTATCAGCTCATTCTTATTGTTAGTTGATCTAAGAGCTTAATGCTTAACGATAAATCAAACCAGTGCAATGACGGGCGTCAAAGGTTGGAGAATTGCCGGGGTTAGCCCCCGGTCATATTCATGAAGCGCAGAATCTGAACATCGCCATTGGTGGAGAAGTGATGGCGCTCGGGCTTCAGGTCCATGGAGTCAATAATAGTTTGCCGGAGTTTGTCATCGGTTACCGGGTAGCCGCGCAGAACCCGCCGAAGGTCGACTGAGTGCTCGTTCCCCAGGCAAAGCAACAGTCTGCCTTCAACTGTTACTCGCACCCGATTACAGGTGGAGCAAAAATTGTGGGAGTGGGGCGAAATAAAGCCCACCTTGATAGGGCTATCAGACATCCGGTAGTAACGGGCTGGGCCACCTGAGTCTTCCGGTGTCGGGATCAGCTCATGGTGCTGGCGGACGATGTCACGCACTTCATCACTGGTGCACAGCGCCTTTCCGCGATCGTGTTCGGAAATTTCACCCAGGGGCATTTCTTCAATAAAGGTAATGTCGACGTTTTTCTTTCGTGCAAACTCGATCAGATCCGGAACTTCGTGATCATTCCCGCCTTTCATCACCACGGTGTTCAGTTTGATGCCTTTAAACCCGGCTTCCCGAGCGGCATCTATACCTTCCAGTACCCGCGACAGTTTTCCGGTACGGGTAATGCTCGCGAACTTGATCGGATCCAGTGAGTCCAGGCTGATATTCAGGCGCTTCAGACCAGCTTTGCGCAGCGGCTCTGCCATGGTAGTTAACTGGCTGCCATTGGTGGTCATGGCAAAATCACGCAGGCCGTAGGTTCCGATTTCCCGGACAAGCTCAATAATATCTTTGCGCACCAGCGGCTCACCGCCGGTCAGGCGGATTTTTTCTGTACCCAGAGACACAAATGTTCTGGCAATCCGGGCGATTTCTTCAAGCGTGAGAACCTGCTGCCGGGGCAGGAATGTCATCTCCTCCGCCATGCAATAGACGCAGCGAAAGTCGCAGCGATCGGTAACGGACAGGCGCACGTAATTGACGGTGCGGCCAAAACGGTCTGTCAGCTTGCTCTGTGACATCGGTTTCTTTCCTGTAACTGCTGAAAACGCGTTTACGGATTGATAATGGATTGAGTATCGCAGATTACGCTGGCGAATCCGATACCCCTCGCGGGGTAAGCCTGGCGATTTTCTTTGGCGGTCGCCGTTTTGCCAGGGTCTCGTAAAACTTTGCAGAAAGCGGTTGATTTTCGACATAAACATAACTATAAAATATATGTTATTAGTTGGGCGAATAAACCTTACGATCTTTGTGCTGGAGGACAAGATGGAAAAACTGCTGTTTCGTGCAAATAGTGCCATGGTCTGGTCGCTGCTTGGCCTGATTGCCACTATTTTGATGGCGTATCCCCTTGCCGGGCGATTTCCGATGATGATTCAGGTGTTTGCCCATATGGGCACCCTGTTATTTGCGGTAGGTATCAAAATCTCCTACGTCGCCCGGCTGGTGTTTTTACGTCGCCTTGGGAGACCTGTTCACTGATTAGAGGTAGAATGGATGAAGAATTAGACAGTGCTGAGGTATCTGCTATGGCCGCGCAATCCGGCAAAACCGGTTTTAGAATTCTTGCGTATATATCTATCGGGCTCGCTACAATCGGTGTGGTACTGCCTTTGATACCAACCACGCCGTTTGTACTTCTTGCCGCGTTTTTTGCCAGCAAGGGTTCCCCTGCGTTTGCGACTTGGCTTGAAGGACATCCCTCGTTCGGGCCAGCCATCAGAGACTGGCAACGGAACCGGGTTATACCGGTAACGGCAAAGGTGCTGGCGTGTAGCATGATGATGCTGAGCTGGAGTCTGCTCTTATTTATGGGAGCCGCAGGAACGGTACTGGCTATCTCGGGAATTTTTATGGTTTGCGTAGCAGGTTATATCGTTACCCGGCCTTCGTACTGATCGCTATGATTGAACAACCGGAGTGTTAAATGCACATTACCCGCTACACCGATTATTCACTGCGCGTACTGATTTATCTGGCGCTGCAGGGTGATCGCTTGACGACGATTCAAGAGATCGCCGACAGCTATGGCATCTCCAAAAACCACCTGATGAAGGTGGTTCACCAGCTCAACAAGAAAGGCTATATCGAAACAGTTCGTGGCAAAAAAGGTGGCATGCGGCTGCACATGGAGCCCGAAGATATCAATGTGGGCATTCTGGTGCGCGAAACCGAGCACGATCTCAGTATCGTGGAATGTTACTCCGACAAAAACGCCTGCAAAATCACTCCGGTCTGTGGGCTCAAACCCATGTTCGGTGAAGCCTTGCACGCATTTCTTGCAGTACTCGACAAGTACACTTTGAAAGACATCATGAAAGATCAGCACAAGCCGCAATTATTAAGACTGCTTCAGATCGCCTGATCCCCTCCATGTTCCGGCCTGATTCAGGCCGGTTGACTCGTAAGCTTCATGCGCAGCCGGTCCGGCAGTGAATAGGTCAGTATTCTTTTCACTACGCCCGCGTACTGATGTATGAAGCTGCCGGTGTTATAGCCTATGCCGTGTTTGCGACATGCCGCCTGAACTTTTTCGGAAATCTCCGGGTACCGATATGCCGGCAGATCCGGGAAAACATGGTGTTCGATCTGATAACTCAGGTGCCCGCTGAGCAGATGTACCCATTTGCTGCCGGTAAAGTTTGAAGAGCCGGTAAGCTGGCGCAAATACCAGTGCCCCTTGCTTTCATTCTCGCAGTCTTTTTCATTGAACGTTTCTGCATCCTGAGTGAAGTGGCCGCAGAAAATCACCGTGGATGACCACAGGTTGCGCATCAGGTTGGCCCCAAGATTCCCGGCCAGCACGATGGGTGCCACCGGCAAGGTAACGAGCGGGAAGAATGCATAGTCTTTGAACGCCTGGCGCCCGCCTTTGCGCACAAATTCTCTCAGAAACGGGAGCTTGTCGCGTAGACGGATCTCGCCGCGTCGTATCCGCTCGAACTCAAGCTCATGCAAGCTTACGCCCCACTGGAAAAACACGCTCAGCAGGATGTAGTTAAAAAACTGCAGGATGTGGGCCGGGCGCCATTTCTCGTCATCACTCAGGCGCAGCAGAGCGTAGCCGTAGTCCCGATCTTTGCCGATGATGTTGGTGTAGGTGTGGTGCTCGTAATTATGCGTGCGGCGCCAGGAATCGGACGAACACGCGGTGTCCCACTCGTAGGTCTGCGAGTGCAGGCTTGGGTCGTTCATCCAGTCATATTGGCCATGCATCACGTTATGGCCAATTTCCATGTTCTCTATGATCTTTGACAGGCCCAGCGAGAAAGTTGCCGCCACAAAAACCGGCGGGATGAAACCGAACGGCATCATTACTCTCCCTCCCACTTCAAGGGCGCGATGCAATCGGATTACCCGGCGTATGTAGCGGGCGTCCCGCTCTCCCAGATCCGCGAGAACTTCATCGCGAATGGTGTTCAGATCCTGCTCCAGTTCCTGGAGCTGGCTTTCGGTCATCTGTTTCATGGTCTTGCTCCTTAAACGCTGATGGTTACAGGGCCATGGGGAATGGATATACAAAGCTGAATGCTTTCATCCCCGGGCCCGGAAGCCTGGCCGGTGAGCCGGTTGATCACTGTGCCGCTGGTCTTGCGGCAGCTGCATTGATGGCAAATGCCCATACGGCAGCCGTGGCGAGGCCTAAGGCCTGAGGCCTCAGCTATTTCCAGTAAGCTGGCATCACCCTCGGAGTTGGCTTCCAGATTGCTCTTTGCAAACTGCACTTCGCCGCCCAGAGCCTGGTTTTTCAGATCTGGGCTCAGCGCCGGTGCCGCCGTAGAAAAAAAGGTGCTGTGGGTATCCTTTTTGCGAACCCCGTGCTCGTGTAATAGCTCGTTAGCAAGATCCATCAGCCCCTTTGGGCCGCACAGAAAAACTTGCCTGGCTTTGAGCCCGGGCACGGTTTTCAGATCCTGGCTTTTCAAATAACGGGGCTTGTCGCTTTCGTCGGTAGCGATGACGTTCAGGGTAAGAGCGCTGTAGCGGCTTTCAAGTGCTTTCAGCCGCTCTGCCGCAATGATGTCCTGCCGCGTGCGTACAAAATAGAGCAGGGTGACGGGCGCCCGGAAATCCCGAGTGACCATGGTTTCCAAATGGCTTAACACGGGTGTAATCCCGCTACCGCCTGCGATAAAGAGCACTGGCCGTGGCGGCTGTGGCAGCAAAAAACCACCGAATGCCTCTCCCAGACCAATTACCGCGCCGCGGCTTGGTTTGTCGTGCAGCCAGTTTGTTACAAGGCCGCCCGGCAATCGCTTGATCGTCAGCGTGACCCGTCCGTGTTGAGCCCAGAGCTCGGGCGAGCTGGACAGGCTGAAGGTGCGTGAGCGAAGAACCCCGTTAACTTCAACGCTGATATTTACGTGCTGTCCCGCTTTAAACCCTGCCCACCGTGCGGCAGGTTTCAGAACAAATGTTTGCGTATCAGGGGTTTCCTGAATCACCTGCTCGATGCGCGCGGGTGTATGGCCCTGCACCAGCATGGGGTTTAACTGTTCCAAAAGCGGATCGAAGAACGCAGCCGGATCCTTCCGGTTGAAAAGCTGCTTTCCAAGCCAGTGCAGCGCTTTTGTATGAGTGTTTTTTGCCAGCATGATGCCTTCTCCTTATGCGGCCTGACTTAATGTGTACGATTGTACACATGTTGTGTACGACTGTACACATCGACCGTTGCATGCACAATGGAAAGGATTCTGTTGGCATTAAATGACAAGCGGTCGGTACTATAAATCTTCCTGATGTGTACACTTGTAGCCCTGTTTAAACGATAAATGCGGTATGGGCTGGCAATGTCGGAAAGAAGAAAACGCAAACCTGGTGAAACCCGTGAGAAGCTGATGAGTGCACCGCTTACGCTGGTTGGGAAGGGGCGGCACTTTGCCAGCCTGGGTATTCGCGAGGTGACTCGCCAGGCGGGCGTAGTTCCCACCTCTTTTTATCGGCATTTCCGCAATATGGACGACCTTGGGCTTCAGCTGGTTGACGAGCTCGGTTTGGTGTTGCGGCGAATGATGCGTGAGGCGCGCGAAAACGTATTGCAGGCAGACAAGCTTATTGACGAGTCGGTGGGTATTTTTATCAGCCACGCTCAGGCCAATCGCAGCTTCTTTCTGTTCATGGCGCAGGGCCTTGCCGGCGAGAGCCGGGCTATACAGGAAGGTATCCGCAGTGAAATGCGATATTTTGCCAGTGAGTTGGCGAACGACTTGCGACGGTTAAAGCTGGTTGATCATCTTTCCGACGGGGATCTGGAAATGATCTGTGATCTGGTGGTTCGTAGCGTCGCCTTCAGCCTGACGGATCTGCTGGGTGTTTCGGCCGACGACGAATATCAGGTAGAGCAGATACGGAAGCGGACAACCCGCTTCCTCCAGCTCATCTTTGTTGGTGCGGAGCACTGGGATAACCGGCGCCCCTGATAACAACCGAGCGGCCTCAGGCCTTCCCGCTTTTGCTTGCCACCGCCTTTTTGGGTTTCGGTTTGGCTTTGGGTGGAAGAATCAGCTTCTCCAGATCGTCCAGTGCTTCTCCGGTATACACCGCCAGTTTCTGCATGCTGGGCAAGGTGTCCCTGCAGCCGGTATACCCGAAATTCAATGATCCTGCATAGCTCAGGCAGGTAATGTTAAGGGCGCCGCCGTGGGCAATCAGCGAAACCGGATACATGGCCTCCAGCTTGGCGCCCTCGTAATACAGTGTTTCCTTAGGGCCCGGAACATTGGAGATGGTTACGTTGAATACAGGGCGCATTCGCCCGCCAAGGCCTGACATCAGCTGAAGGATATAGGGCGACATCAGCAGCATGGTGTACTGATTAAGGGCGCTCTTCGGAAGTTTTAGCAGGTGCTCTTTTGCCCGCCGGGTGGACGACTTTATATTCTTCAGCCGGGTAAGAGGATCAGCTTCGTTTGTGGCAAGGGAAGCGATCATGAAACTGATCTGCGTGCCTGTGCCCTGATCATCCAGCGGGCGGATATTGACCGGAATGCCGGCCGTCAGCGGGGTATCCGGAAGGTCATCCTGCTCAAGCAGGAAGCGCCTCAGCGCCGTACCGCACAGATAAAGCACAATGTCGTTCAGTGAAGAGTTGGATACCTGGGCCAGCTCTTTCAGGCGCTCGAGATGGTAATGCTGCGTGGCAAACCGGCGCTGGCCGGTTACCCGATGATTGATCTTCGAAACTGGACCTGTAAAAGGTGCAGTCAGGCCATCTTCAGGGTGGCGCACCGAGTGCACGAGACGGCTGCCCGCGCGCCAGAGTGTGGGCGCCCTATCGGCCTGTAACTTGAGAGCATCCAGAGCCTGAGAAAGTGCGGCAGGAACCTTCGCTTCTGTATCGTCTTTGCGGCCCCCGTGCTTTTCTGGCCGTACTGACCAGGGCGGCAACATACCGCGTTCTTCTGCGTCAGTGCTCAGGACCCTCTGCAGCAGTCGCACACCGCTGATACCATCAATTATGGAATGATGCATCTTGGTGTAGAGTGCAAAGCGGTTGTTCTCCAGGCCCTCAATAACGTGGCACTCCCAAAGTGGCCGGACGATATCCAGAGGATTGGAGTGCAGGCGGGAGACCAGCATGCCGAGTTCCCGCTCACCGCCCGGTTTGGGCAGTGCCGAGTGGCGCACGTGGTAATCCAGATCGATATCCTTGTCGACTTTCCAGGAGGGTGCCAACAACCGGCCTAAAAAACCGGACCATGCCAGTTTGTAGCACCAGGGAGGGGCGATATCCCCGGTTTCCTTCATGCTATTGACCATGTCACGCAGGAAAGTATCGGGTGCGCCTTCCGGCAAGGAGAAAATCTGCAGGTTGCCCACATGCATCGGCGTATCTTCAGATTCTACGGCTAGCCACGAGGCATCCAGTGTTCCCAGGCGTTTCATTCCTTTTGCACCCCCGCCCGAGTCGGGCTTGAAAGAAAGTCTTTTAATTGTCATCTGCAAGTATACTTGTTACTTCCTTTACAGACGATCTTCGATGTGAAAAAAATGGAAGCACACCGTGTATCGAGGGTTCCGCAGAGTTATTGTTTTCAGGCTCCCGCAAGCCGGCTGCCTGTGCTACTTTCAAAACAATGAATTAATAAAAACAACGACATCCGGAGGCACTGTTGGAATCCAGCTCTATGTCCATGTCCATGCCCGCCGCCGTATACGGGGTTCTGATGTTCCCAATCGGGTTTTTACTGGCCATGTATGGCCGGCGGATGATTCCCAAGGCCAGCCCTGGCATTGTGAAGTAATCGGAGAACTGCACCATGAATTTCCTCAACGGAATAACCCTGCTGCTTGTCTATCAGTTGGCAGGCGAAATAATCGTGCGTCTTCTTGGAGTGCCTATTCCCGGGCCGGTGCTCGGCATGGTCATGCTGTTTGTCACCATGATGATCCGTGGTCGGGCACCGGAATCCGTGGAGCAGGCCTCTACCGCGTTGTTAAGTCATCTTTCATTGCTGTTTGTTCCTGCAGGTGTTGGCATGATGACGCACTTTGGCCGGATTGCGGATGAATGGCTACCGATTACCCTCGCTTTGCTTCTCAGCACGGTTATTACCATGGTAGCCACAGCGTTGATCATGCAGCACACCAGTCGTTGGTTTGCAAAGCCCGCGAGAGGACAGAGTGATGAATAACCCGGGGCTGCAGGACATTTGGGTTTATCTCTCGACGACCCCTTTGTTGGGGCTTACGGCCACGTTGGTAGCCTACGGATTGGCGTACCGTTTTTACGTGAAAACCAATTCCAACCCGCTTGCCAATCCTGTGGTTACATCGGTGGCCATGCTGATCGCGCTGCTGATGGGCTCCGGAATTTCCTACAGCGACTATTTTGCCGGCGGACAGTTTGTGCACTTTTTGCTGGGGCCCGCGACCGTAGCTTTGGCGGTTCCGCTTTATCAGCAGTTTTCAAGGTTGCGACAGCTGTGGTTGCCGGTTCTTATATCGCTGATTTGTGGTGTTGGAATCGCGGCGGGCAGCTCTATTTTGCTGGCGCGGCTATTGGGCGGATCGTTGGAAATCCAGATGTCTCTGGCGCCCAAATCGGCTACCGCACCTGTGGCTATGGGTATCTCCGAGAAGATCGGAGGCTTGCCGTCGCTGACAGCAGTACTGGTGGTAATTACCGGTATTACCGGGGCGGTATTGGGCACCAAGCTGTTCGAATGGGTTGGCGTAAAAGATGACACCGCAAAAGGCATTGCAATGGGCGTTGCGGCTCACGGTATAGGAACCGCGAGAGCGTTCCAGGTGAGCAATCGAATGGGGGCGTTTTCCGGGCTGGCAATGGCGCTATCTGCGTTCGCGACAGCGCTTTTGGTGCCGTGGATGGTAGATTGGATTCAGACGCTGCTCTGATCATGCCGGCACTGCGAGTTTGTTCTGCATCTGCCGCAGCCGCGATCAGGAGCCTGGCGGAGGTGCGTGCGGGCAGTGGTAATCTTCCACCACAATGCCTTCTTCCACGCTTTCCAGGTGCACATCAAAGCCCCAAAGCCTGTGCGCATGGCGTAAAACCTCTTCTGTATCCTTGCCCAGCGGCACTCTGTCTACGGGCACGTGCCGCAGCGTCAGAGAGCGATCACCGCGAACATCCACGTCCCACACCTGGATGTTGGGTTCCCGGTAACTGAGATTGTACTGGCGGGCCAGTTTCTCGCGCAGTTCGCGGTAGCCCGGCTCGTCGTGAATAGCGGTTACCTTGTAACTGTCTTCCATGTCGTCATCTTCAATGGCAAACAGCTTTAAATCCCGCATGACTTTGGGCGACAGAAACTGCTGGATAAAACTTTCATCCTTGAAGTTGGCCATGGCAAAGTGCAGGGTTTTCACCCAGTCTGTGCCGGCGATGTCTGGAAACCATTCGCGATCCTCATCGGTGGGCGCTTCACAGATCCGCCGCAGGTCAATGAAAATGGAAAAGCCAAGGGTGTAGGGGTTGATGCCGGAATACCACGGGCTGTTGAACGGGGGCTGATACACCACCGCTGTGTGGCTTTGCAGGAACTCCAGCATGAAGCCATCGGTCACAAGGCCCTTCTCATACATCCGGTTCAGCAGGGTGTAGTGCCAGAACGTGGCCCAGCCTTCGTTCATAACCTGAGTCTGGCGTTGCGGGTAGAAATACTGCGCCAGCTTACGCACAATCCGGACGATCTCACGCTGCCAGGTTTCCAGCAGAGGGGCGTTTTTTTCGATGAAGTACAGGAGGTTTTCCTGGGGTTCTTCCGGATAGCGCTTTTTGCGTAGTACCGCGTCTTCATCCTCGTCCATTTTTGGAATGGTGCGCCACAGATCGTTCACCCTGCGCTGCAGGTATTCCTCCCGTTCTTCCTGGCGCAGAATTTCGTTAGCAGCAGAAATGGGAGCAGGTCGCTTGTAGCGGTCAACGCCGTAGTTCATCAGCGCGTGGCAGGAATCCAGTATTTGCTCAACTGTGTCTACGCCATGGCGCTCTTCGCACTCCGAAACATAGTTCCGGGCAAACACCAGGTAATCGATAATGGCGCTGGCATCTGTCCAGGCGCGGAACAGATAATTACCCTTGAAGAAAGAGTTGTGGCCATAGCAGGCATGGGCAATTACCAGTGCCTGCATGGGCAGAGTGTTCTCTTCCATCAGATAGGCGATGCAGGGGTTGGAGTTGATCACTATCTCATAGGCCAGCCCCATCTGCCCGCGCTGGTAGCCTTTGGATGTGCTGAGAAACTGCTTGCCGAACGACCAATGATTGTAGCCTACCGGCATGCCAACGGAGCTGTAGGCGTCCATCATCTGCTCAGCACTGATCACTTCAACCTGGTTGGGGTAGGTGTCCAGGCCGAGCTCGGCGGCGCACTTCGCAATTTCCTCATCGTATTTTTCGATAAGCGCGAAAGTCCATTCCGAGCCGATAGAAACCGGTTTGCGAGTTGCCGGGCTCTCACTGCCCGCCGTATCGGGGCGATCGATGGCATCACTCATGCCGCTTTCCTCTCAAAAAGCCGGCGGAAGACCGGGTAGATCTCACTTGGGTCGGCAATCTGCTGCTGGGCAAACCTCTCGGGGAAACGCTCCTGCACCCGCTCGTATTCGTACCACAGCATCTGGTGGTCCTGGGGCGTAATCTCCACATAGGCGAAATACTGCACCAGAGGCAAAATATGCTCGGTCAGCAGCCTGCCGCACACAGGAGAATCGTCGTTCCAGTTGTCGCCATCGGACGCCTGGGCGGCGTAAATGTTCCATTCCGCAGGCGAGTAGCGGGATTCGATGGTCTTGTGCATCAGTTTCAGGGCACTGGAAACAATGGTGCCGCCGGTTTCCCGGGAGTAGAAAAACTCTTCCTCGTCCACTTCCTTGGCGCTGGTGTGATGGCGTATGAACACCACGTCGATTTTCTTGTAGTTTTTTCTCAGGAACAGATACAGCAGGATGAAAAACCGCTTGGCGGTGTCCTTGTGCATCTGGGTCATTGAGCCGGATACGTCCATCAGGCAGAACATGACGGCGCTGGTGGCTGGCTTGGGCTGCTTCAGGTGCTGGCGGTAGCGCAGGTCGATTTCATCAATGAAGGGGATCCGCTTTACATTGGCCTTGAGGCGGGCGATTTCGTCCTCCAGTACCTTGATCTGATCTTCATGGCTGAACGCTGCATCCAGATCAGCGGGAGCAGTTCTGAGCTCGGCGAGCTGGGCTTCCAGTTCGCGGATTTTCTTCTTGCGGGCACCGCCCAGGCCCAGACGGCGAGCATGGGCACCGCGCAGTGAACGAATGACATCCAGTTTGGCGGGCACGCCTTGGGTACTGAACCCGGAGCGCACGTAGCTGAAGGTCTCAGTATCCTTGAGTTTTTTGCGTACGAGGTTCGGGAGTTCGAGGTCGTCGAACAGAAAGTTCAGAAACTCTTCCTGGGTGATCTGAAACGCAAATTCATCCATGCCTTCGCCATCGGGGCTGGCCTGGCCTTGTCCCTGGCCCTGACCATCACCACCTTCTGGCTTGGGCAGCCGGTCTCCTGCCACAAACTCCCGGTTACCCGGGTGCACCATCTCGCGGTGGCCGCCCTGTCCGTGATGGAAGACCGGCTCGCCAATATCCCGCGTGGGAATGCTGACACTCTCTCCCCGCTCTATGTCGGTGATTGAACGCCGGTGCACCGCGTCAGAAACGGCCTTCTTGATGTGATGCCGGTAGCGGCGCAAAAACCGCTCCCGGTTCACCGCGCTCTTGTTTTTGCCGTTCAGTCGTCGGTCGACAATGTGGGTCATACCCATAATTCACACTCCACTTACACGTTCAGGGCAAAGATCGCAGGCTCGTTTCCCGAGCCGGCCATCACTGCTAGTGAGACTTGCGAACTCGCAGGTACCACTCTGCCAACAGGCGCACCTGCTTCTCCGTGTAGCCTCGATCGACCATGCGTTCGACGAACTGTTTGTGCTTGTTCTGATCTTCCTGGCTGGCTTTGGGATTGAACGAAATGACCGGCAGCAGGTCTTCGGTGTTGGAGAACATCTTCTTCTCGATCACGCTGCGCAGTTTCTCGTAGCTGAGCCAGGACGGATTCTGTCCCTGGTTGTTGGCCTGGGCCCGCAACACAAAGTTGACCACCTCGTTGCGGAAATCCTTGGGGTTGCTTATGCCGGCCGGCTTTTCGATTTTCTCCAGCTCCTCATTGATGGCGGAGCGGTCGAGAATCTCACCGGTTTCCGGATCCCGGAATTCCTGATCCTGAATCCACAGATCGGCATAGGTGACATAACGGTCGAACAGGTTCTGGCCGTATTCGCTGTAGCTTTCCAGATAGGCAGTCTGGATCTCCTTACCGATAAACTGAACGTAGTGCGGAGCCAGGAATTCTTTTATGAAGCGCAAATAGCGCTCTTGAATGTCAGGCGCGAACTGCTCCTGTTCAATTTGCTTTTCAATCACATACAGCAGGTGCACCGGGTTGGCTGCGATCTCGGTGGTGTCGAAGTTGAAAACCTTGGAGAGAATCTTGAACGCAAACCGGGTGGAGAGCCCATCCATGCCCTCATTAACCCCCGCTGCATCCCGGTATTCCTGAATAGATTTGGCCTTGGGGTCGGTGTCCTTGATGTTCTGACCGTCGTAGACCCGCATCTTGGAGAAAACGCTGGAGTTTTCCGGTTCCTTGATGCGAGAAAGCACGGAAAACTGGGCCAGCATATCCAGCGTATCCGGAGCGCAGGGCGAACCAGCCAGTGAGCTGTTCTTAAGCAGCTTTTTGTAGATTTCGATTTCTTCCGTCACACGTACGCAGTAAGGCACCTTGACGATATAGACCCGATCAAGGAAGGCCTCGTTGTGCTTGTTGTTTCGGAATGTCTGCCATTCGGATTCGTTGGAGTGAGCAAGAATAACGCCATCAAAGGGCACCGATCCCATGCCTTCGGTGGTGTTGTAGTTGCCTTCCTGGGTGGCAGTCAGTAGCGGGTGCAGCACCTTGATCGGCGCCTTGAACATCTCCACAAACTCCAGCAGCCCCTGGTTCGCTTTACACAGGCCACCACTGAAGCTGTAGGCATCCGGGTCATCCTGGGAGTAATCTTCCAGCATGCGGATGTTTACCTTGCCCACCAGAGCGGAGATGTCCTGATTGTTGTCATCCCCCGGTTCGGTTTTGGACACCGCGATCTGATCAAGAACGGAGGGGTACTTTTTCACCACACGAAACTTGCTGATGTCGCCACCATATTCGTGCAGGCGTTTTACCGCCCAGGGCGACATGATGGACTTCAGATAGCGGGAAGGAATGCCGAATTCTTCTTCCAGAATGGCCGCGTCCTCTGCCGGATCAAAGAGCCCGAGGGGTGATTCGTTAAGCGGAGAACCCTGGATCGCATAGAAGGGAACCTTCTGCATCAGGTACTTGAGCTTCTCCGCCAGTGATGATTTACCGCCGCCAACCGGCCCCAGCAGGTAAAGAATCTGTTTCTTTTCTTCCAGGCCCTGGGCTGCGTGCCTGTAGAACGACACGATATTCTCCACAGCCTCTTCCATGCCGTAGAACTCGGAAAATTCCGGGTATCGTTTGATGATTTTGTTTGAAAAGATACGTGACAGGCGGGTATCACGGGAGGTATCGACAAATTCGGGTTCGCCGATGGCAATCAGTAATCGTTCTGCGGCCGTGGCATAGGCCGTGGGGTCCTTTTTACAGATCTCGAGGTATTCCTCGAGGCTGCACTCTTCTTCCTGGGTGCTCTCATACCGGTTTTTGAACTGCTGCAGTATGCTCATGGGTAGCCCCTCGCTCGCTGTTCTTCAGCTTTCAGTACACGCAATATCCCCGTTGCAGTTACGGTCGCCATGCTGGCGATTCGGTTGGTTGTGGGTGGAAGGAATGGATATTTTCAGCCGGTCACGATCTGTGTCGGATTTCGGCCTGTTCAATCTGAGCTTAGTTCACGGTCACGGGGTTGGACAGGCAGTAAATGGTTAAGGTTCATTAAATTATGTTACCGCTACGGCTCCGGAGCTACCGTTTAGTGATCCGGAATACGCTCTCTGTTGCGCCAATCAGACCTTTACGTTTCGTGAACGGATGGTCGCTGGCGAGGGTATTGGTAAGGATGTGCTGGATGTCGTAGTCGGCAGAATAAAGCTCCCGGACTTCGTCGTCGCTGACGTTGAAAGGCGGTGCGGTGATTCTGGTGTTGTAGTCCAGAGTAATGAGCAGGATCCTGGTGCCGTCGGGAATGATTGCCGTGAGGTGTTCCACGTATGCCTTGCGCAAAGACGGGGGCAGGGCGATGAGAGCGGCGCGGTCGTATACCAGGCGGATATCTTTCAGATCATCGGGAGCCAGTTGAAAGAAGTCACCGGCCCAGAGTTCCAGGTTATCATGCCGGAAGGTAGTGAAAGGCTCGCCGGGATGGACCAAGGCTTTTTCGCCAGCCTCCGCAAAGAAATCCTTGCAGGCTATTTCACTCAGCTCCACGCCGATAACAGAGTGCCCCCGGTCATGCAGCCACCACATATCGTGGGCTTTGCCGCATAGCGGAACAAACACGCTTTCGGCACCGCCGCCGGAGAGTTCTGGCCAGTGGTCGTAAAGAAATTTATTGACGGAGCCTTCGTGGAAGCCGATTTCTTTTTTGCTCCAGCGCTCATGCCAGAATTCGTGTTCCATATTTTCCGTTCTCTTATTTGGACGTTTGCATCAGTCTACCTTAATCTTTGGCGGTATTGATGAGGGAGAATAGTATGAAAGCTGTATTTCTTGATACCAGCACGCTTGGCAATGATGTAGATCTGGCGCCTATCGAACGGGTTGCCGGTGGTATTGTAAAGCATGGCGCGACGACATCGGCTCAGGTAACGGAACGGATTCGGGGCTTTGATACCGTGTTGTTGAATAAAGTTGTGCTTACGCGAAAGCACTTTGAAAACTGCCCTGAGCTGAAAACCATCGCCGTTGTGGCCACCGGGCTGAACAATATTGACCTGGAAGCGGCCAGAGAGCATGGGGTTCGGGTGCTCAATGTGACCAACTACGGGCGTTCAACGGTGGCGCAGCACACCATGGCGCTGATGCTGGCGTTGGCAACGCGGCTGTTGGATTACAATCGCGATGTGCAGGCAGGGCGCTGGGCGCAAAGCGACATGTTCTGCCTGATGGACCACCCGATCATAGACCTGGAAGGCCGTACCCTGGGTATTCTTGGTTACGGGGATCTTGGGCAGGGTGTTGCCGAGCGGGCCAAGGCATTTGGCATGAATATCCTGTTGGGCGCACGCCCGGGGCAGCCGGCAGGTGAAACCGACGGTTATGCCAGAATCCCTCTGGACGAACTTCTGCCCCAAGTGGATGTTCTCTCGCTTCACTGCCTGCTCACTGATGAAACCCGGAACCTGATTGGTGCCCGGGAGTTGCAGATGATGAAGCCGGATGCACTACTGATAAACACCAGCCGTGGTGGCCTGGTGGATGAGGAGGCTCTGGCCCACGCGCTGCGTAACCGCGTTATTGGCGGTGCCGGATTTGATGTGCTGACCGAAGAACCACCAAAAAATGGCAACCCCTTGCTGGGAGATGATATTCCAAACCTGATCATTACCCCGCACTCGGCCTGGGCCAGTCGCGAGGCACGTCAGCGGATTGTGGATATTACAGCGCAAAATCTTGCGTCGATTTTGTGAATTGGCAGGAATTCCTGATGATCTGGTCAGTTTCTGAATAGTCAATAATTCTTGGTTGCGGTTCGTGTAGCAATTTGTTGAAGGCAATGTAAAACGTTGCAATAAAGATGGGTGCGCTCCTATCAAACAGGATGCTTTCAATTTAGGTTAAGGCTCTGTAAGTATTTGGTAATGTCTCGGCGGATACTGGCACAGAAAGGGCTTAGCCCTGCTTTGCGGAAAATCCGGCCAGCAGCAGCTTCAGGGAGTAACTGTGTGAAAGCATTTAAACGTTTGGTGCTGACGTTCGGAGTGGTAGTACTTGTTTCCGGGTGTTCCTCATACCAGCACCGTAATCAGATGGCTTCATTCAACACAGCCTATTCCTCCGGCGACTACGACTCTGCCCTTAAAGCGGTGAGTTTTAATGTAAGCGAGCGCAAGCCTGTCGATTCTGAGGGCAGGTTGCTTGAGCTTCTACACCAGGGCGAGATGTACCGCCTGACTGGTCGTTACGATGAGTCGGCTGAGGCCTACGATCTGGCGGAAGAAGGTATGAAATACCTTGATACAGAAGGCATGCTGGAAAGTGCTGCCGAAGGTTTTATGGCAGTGATGGTTAACGACTCGGCGCGCGATTATGAGGCGTTGATGTCAGAGGCTGTCTTGGTTAACACCTACAAAGGGCTGGCGTTCCTGGCGGCGGGCAACAACGAGTACGCCCGGATTGAGTTTAATCGAGCCAATGAGCGCACCCGGCGAGCCGTTGACTACTTCCGTGAAGAAATTGCTGAACAGCAGGCTGCGCTTGAGAAAGAGGCCCTGGATGAGGAAAGCAAGGCCTCCATGGTGCGTAACAGCCTTGAAAGCGAAGACTTTCAGGCAGCGATTGCGGATCGTTACGGCGCCGCTTCCAGTTGGTCTGTTTTCCCCGAATTTATCGTTCCTTCAAGCACCTACCTCCATGGCGTGTACTTCCTTGCTAATGCCACAAGTGGTGCGGATTATGAGCGTGCTGCTACTTCACTAAAGCGAGTGGCGCAGATGAGTCCGGAAAGCTCTGTACTGAAAGCCGATGCAGAGTTGGCAATAAATCTCGCTTCTGGCAAGCAGAGCCCTACAGGGTTGCCAGCCCAAGTCTGGGTTGTTTATGAAAATGGATTAGGGCCGGTTCTGCAGGAAGAGCGCTTTGACGTTCCGCTGTTGCTCTTTCATGGCAATCAGCAGGCACCTGCGTATATAGGTATTGCTCTGCCGAAGTACGCTCAGCGAGCAGCAGTGCCCGGAAGCCTTGGAGTGGTGAATGATACTGGGGAAATAGTTCAGACTGAGCGGGTTTCCGATATGGGTACGGTTATTCGCACCGAAATGAAAGAGCGTTTTACCGGCGTACTCACCAGAGCGGTAACCTCAGCGGTCATCAAGGCAGTAATTCAGAATGAGGCAGCAGAGCGATTCGGAGCTTTAGGCCAGTTGGGTGCTGCGGCGCTAACGGTAGCAACCACTCAGGCCGATCTGCGTGGCTGGCAGGCAATGCCTGACCACTGGCAGGCGGCCCGTATTGACCGGCCGGAGAGTGGAAGCCTGACTCTGCTGGATAATCAGGGTAACGTCTTGGGGAGCGTGGGAATTCCACCTCAGCCGTTCACCCTGGTGTATGTTAAACGACCGACGATACTGGCCCCGGCAACGGTGATTACTATGGACCTTCAGGGCAGAGGCAAGGCTGCGTTTGCACGCCTGCCTGAACAGCCTGAATCAGCCCAGGTTTCTGGTGTTCAGTAATCAGTACAACACATCAAAACGACAGGACGTACGTTATGAAAAGGATATTGTTCGCCAGCATGCTGGTACTTGGTCTGGCGGGCTGCGCTACTCAGCCCGAAACCAGCAGTTCGTTGATCGACAGACAGGAACTGAAGGTAGACCCGGAAGTAATCTACACCATGAATGTGACCGAGCTCTTTGAAGAGCGCCTGGCTCAGACCGGTGGCGAAAGCCTCCTGCAAGTACAGTTTGCGGTTGAGGCAAGATCCGATGCAGAGCTTGCATGGAAAGTTACCTGGTTTGATGCCAGCGGCATGACGGTTAAAGGTGTCGGTGAAGGTTACCGCAAGGCTTCCCTGCTGACCGGCCAGACACGTTACTTCAAGGCAACAGCTCCCCATGCTCGAGTCGTCAGTTACCAGTTGCATCTTCGCGAACCTAAATAGAAGGAAAATCCAATGCTGATACGCACTGTTGCAATCTCTTTAAGTCTTGCGGTTCTTGCTGGCTGTGCCGCGCCTACCCGCTACATTGATCCGGCTGCTGACGATGGCCCTGTAGCGATGACCATGGATTACCGGGATTTTGAAAAAGCGGCGACTGACTCCGTGGAAGACATGCTCGCCAGCGGGGCTGTGAACAACCCGAATGGCGGCAGGTACATCATGGTTGTAAGCCGTATTACTAACGACACAATGCAGCGTATTGATACCGATCAGCTCACCAAGAAAATCCGTGTGGCTCTGCTGCGATCAGGCAAAGTTGTTACCACCACGGCGGTCGGCCTCAATGGCGCTGAAGATGAAATGAGCATGAAAGCTCGTGAGCTGCGCGATTCCGAGGAATTCGATCAATCTGGTGTGCAGCGCAAAGGTACGCTCCAGGCGCCTGATCTCAGCTTGTCCGGAAAAATCCTGCAGCGCAATCACCGGGTAGGTAAAGAACAGCAAGTGGAGTACTACATTCAACTGTCGCTTACGGATCTTGCTTCTGGCCTGGCCTTCTGGGAAGGCGAAACGCCCATCATCAAGCGCGGCTCTGATAGCTCCGTTTCCTGGTAAAAAAAACAAGGCATTATCACCATGGCATTTCGTAAAACCCTGTTGTCGCTATTGATTGCCGGTACCGTCTCTATTGCCCCCGCAATCTCAACGTCCGTACTTGCTGATGAAGATCTTTCATCGCAAGCTCAGGCTGCTGAAAAAGACGCCCGAAAGACACCTCCCTCACCGTTCATGGCGGTATCCGAGGTAGATCCCGGCAATGAAAAAGTTGAAGAGTTTCTGGATGCCCGAGGCTGGGCCCGCGGCGAGTCGGCAAACAATCCGGGTGGCGGGACGCTGGTTGTCGCAAGCCAGGCTATCAGCGCAGACCCCACCAGCATATCCTTCAGCGAAGCCCGGATTCTGGCAACAGAAGAAGCCTTCCTTCAGGCCATGGGTGAATTGGTGTCCCAAGACGCCGTAACCGTGGGCGTATCCATGGCAGATCGTTTTCTGAAAGATGATCTGCCGGAAGATGTCCGCGACACCACCAGCCTCGATGCACTCGGTAAGGCCGTGGCGAGCCGTGCAGCAGAGTTGACGGTGCAAGGCCTGAACGCTCTGTTGAAAGAGCTGGGTACAGATCCCTCCAGCCTGCCTGAAATGACCGTTGCTGAACGCAAGGACATGATCTACGACGAGTTCGTTACCGAAACAACCTGGCGCGCGATGGGGCAGCTGTCTGGCGTAGGCGTGTTTGGTGTGATTGAAGAGGTAGGCGGCGATGGCCCGGTTAACAACGGGCGCATGAGCGTGGTTGTGGTCAAGGCAAATCGTTTTAACGAGTTTGGTCGCCAATTGCGTACGGGTGATGTTGCTCCCGGGCAGGCTATCCCGGTAGACGATATTCAGGCTCGCCTGAAGCCGCAGTTGAAAGAAGGCGTGCCCATGTTGGGCTATTTCGGCGCACAGCCCGTGGTTGACGCCGAAGGCCGCTACGGTTTGCTTTCGTTTGGTATGGCGGGCCCCCAGCTGGTGCGCGGAACCATGGATGAGTTTGAGATTACGAGCGAGCTCGAAGCGTCCAAGGAAACTGCAAAGCTGATGGCCGATGCCTGGCTTGCTCAGTTTGCATCAATGACAGTGCAAGGCCAGAAAGAGTCGACTAAGCGCAAGCTGAATCAGAAAGTGAAAGAAACCCGAGGCGATGGCAGGGTGGAGATAAAAACAACCCAAGGCATTGGCAAGATGGTTAATAACATTCTTGAGTCGGAAGCCAACGCCCGCCTTCAGGGCGTGCAGACCATTGCCGAATGGAATGCTGTTGATCCCGCTACGGGCCATCCTTATCTTGGTTATGTGAAGTACTGGTCACCGCAGACCTCCGCCAAAGCTCAAGGTCTGAATAAAAAGGCGGCAGCAAAGCCTGCGGCGTCAGGATCTGGTGGCAACCAGGGCGAGACCAAGCGGACAACACGAAGCACGGGCTCCTTCGGAGAGTGGTAATGAAAGGACTTCTTCTGGTTATGTTAAGTCTTTTCCCGGTTGTGGCACTTGCTGCAACCGAGATCCGCACGGTGTCTGCCGAGGCGACCGGAATTGACAGGGAACAGGCGGTTTACAATGCGTTGGGCGAAGCCGTTCGTCAGGTGCGTGGAGCGCAGATAAGTGCAAGCCGCCAGGTACGAAGCGCACTCGCAAGAGTAAGCCAGCGCACCAGCGATGGTAGAGAGTCCAGCACCACTGTGTCCTCTGCCCAGAAGAGCGAAACGCGGGT
>JAGPVT010000022.1 GCA_018066865.1 Marinobacter sp.
GCTGTTATGCCGGCGTTCGTTGGCCTGGCAAACTGGATGATCCCGTTGATGATCGGCGCGCCGGACATGGCCTTGCCACGAATGAATAACTGGAGCTTCTGGCTGCTGCCTTGCGCTTTTCTCATTCTGGTTTCAACCTTGTTTATGGAAGGCGGTGCGCCCAACTTCGGCTGGACCTTCTATGCACCTCTGTCCACTACCTACGGGCCACCGAGCACGACCTTCTTTATTTTTGCCATCCACATCATGGGTGTGTCCTCAATCATGGGCGCCATTAACGTGATCGCCACGGTGCTGAACATGCGCGCGCCGGGGATGACCTTGATGAAAATGCCCTTGTTTGTATGGACCTGGCTGATCACCGCGTTTCTGCTGATTGCGGTAATGCCGGTGCTGGCAGGCGTGGTAACCATGATGCTGATGGACATTAACTTCGGCACCAGCTTCTTCAACGCCGCTGGTGGTGGTGACCCGGTTCTGTTCCAGCACGTGTTCTGGTTCTTCGGGCATCCCGAGGTGTACATCATGATCCTGCCGGCGTTTGGCGCCGTATCGCATATTATCCCGGCATTTTCCCGCAAGAAGCTGTTTGGCTACGCCTCAATGGTTTACGCGGTGAGTGCCATTGCGCTGCTTTCCTTCCTGGTATGGGCGCACCACATGTTCACCGTGGGCGTGCCAGTGGCCGGGCAGTTGTTCTTCATGTACGCCACCTTGCTGATTGCTGTACCAACGGGTGTGAAGGTGTTCAATTGGGTGGCCACCATGTTCCGGGGCTCGCTTACGTTTGAGGCCCCGATGCTGTTTGCTATCGCCTTTGTGATCCTGTTTACCATCGGCGGCTTTTCTGGCCTGATGCTGGCGATTGCCCCGGCGGACTTCCAATACCACGATACCTACTTTGTGGTTGCCCACTTCCATTACGTACTGGTACCCGGTGCCATATTCGGTATCTTCGCCTCCGCATACTTCTGGCTGCCCAAATGGACCGGCCACATGTATGACGAAACCCTTGCCAAAACCCATTTCTGGCTGTCATTTATCGGGATGAACCTGGCGTTCTTCCCCATGCACTTCCTGGGCCTTGCCGGGATGCCACGCAGAATTCCGGATTACGCGTTGCAGTTTGCCGACTTCAATATGGTTTCGAGCATCGGAGCCTTCATGTTCGGTTCTACCCAGCTGTTGTTCCTTCTGATTGTCGTGAAGTGTGTGAGAGGCGGTGAAAAAGCGTCTGCCAAGGCTTGGGAAGGCGCAGAGGGGCTTGAGTGGACGGTGCCTTCGCCAGCGCCTTACCACACGTTTGCCACTCCGCCGGAAGTCAAATAGGAGGTTGGCAACATGGCTGAGCAACCGGCAAATAAAGCGGCCCCGCCGCGCAGCAATGCGCGGGTTATAGGCTGGTGTCTCGCCAGCGTGGTCGGCATGTTTGCCTTCGGTTTTTTAATGGTGCCTTTGTATGACGTTTTCTGTGACATTACGGGCATCAATGGCAAGACCAGTGGCCGGTACGAATCCACAGAGCGCACGACTGCAGACATGACTCGCACTATCAAAGTGCAGTTTCTGGCGCAGAACGGGCCGGATATGCCCTGGATTTTCCGCCCGGTGGCTCGCAGTGTCGAGGTTCATCCCGGTGAGGCGATTGCCGTAAATTTTTACGCCGAGAACCCGACAGACCGCGACATGGTGGGGCAGGCGGTTCCTAGCCTGTCGCCATCGGAAGGAACTCTGTATTTCCATAAAACAGAGTGTTTCTGCTTCAACCAGCAGCCACTGGCAGCCGGCGAGAGTACAGAAATGCCTTTGGTTTTTATTGTGGACCGGGATTTGCCCAGTCACATCACCAAACTGACGCTGTCCTATACGCTGTATGACCAGGGTGAATCACAGGCTGCTGCGTTGAAAACAACAACAATCGATAACGGATAAGCCATCGGAGATTGCTATGGCGGACTTTCAGACCTATTACGTTCCCGAACAAAGTAAGTGGCCCATTATTGCGACGGTGGGCATGGGGGTAATGCTCTTCGGGGCGGCCTCGATTATGGTCAGCAGCAACCAGGGCGAAAGCACGAGCGGCGACTGGATGATATTCGCCGTCGGCATGCTGATCATGATTTACATGCTGTTTGGATGGTTTGGCAGCGTTATCAAAGAGAGCCGCAGTGGTCTCTACAGCGCGCAGATGGACCGTACTTTCCGTTGGGGTATGAGCTGGTTTATTTTCTCGGAAGTCATGTTTTTTGCGGCGTTTTTCGGCGCCCTCTTTTACGCCCGGGTGTTTGCTGTGCCCTGGCTTGGGGGTGAAGGCGACAGGGGCAGTTCCAACATGCTGTGGGAGGGTTTTCAGGCAACCTGGCCATTGATCAATAACCCGGATCCGGAGGCTTTTCCCGCACCTAAATCGGTGATCGGTGCCTGGGGTTTGCCACTGATAAACACCATTCTTCTGGTCAGTTCGTCATTTACAGTGACGGTCGCTCACCACGCTCTCAAAGCAGACAATCGAAAGAAGCTGAAAATCTGGCTGATGGCTACGATAGTGTTGGCGCTGGCCTTCCTGTCTCTGCAGGCAGAAGAGTATGTTCATGCCTATCAGGAGCTTAATCTGACGCTCCAGTCCGGTATCTACGGCAGCACCTTCTTCATGCTCACGGGTTTTCATGGCTTTCACGTGATGCTGGGCACGCTGATGCTGATCATCATGCTGATACGCATTCAAAAGGGACATTTCACCTCGGACAACCACTTCGGGTTTGAAGCAACTTCTTGGTATTGGCACTTTGTGGACGTGGTCTGGCTGGGCCTGTTTGTGTTCGTGTATGTCATCTGATGCAACAGTGGCTTGCGGTCAGGGAGTCGGATGCAATGTCAGGCTCCCTTGCCACAGCGAAATCAGAATAACGGCCAGAAGAAGTACACTCAGGGTTACCCGAATCGCGAGGGAGTTCACTACCCGGTTGGTTTTACCGCCATCTCTGATGAGAAAAAACAACCCGCTGAACAGGCTGACGATGACGGCGAGCATAAGAAAAATGATAAGGGCTTTGAGCATAAAAATTTCTCTGGTTTTTGTTCCTGTTGCTGGCAGACTCACTATAGCAGACCATGACTGAGGCAAAGAAAAGCTCTCGGCAATGGCATATAAACTGGCGGTTAATGGTTTTTACGGGCGCCTTTTTACCGCTACTGGTGAGCCTTGGTATCTGGCAGTTGAATCGGGCGGAAGAAAAACAGGTCATGCTTGAACAGTGGCAGCAAGAGGCACAAGATCTCAACTGGCCGGACCTGGTGGCCAGTGGACTGGAGAATGGCAGACCGGTTACGGTGACCGGGCTCTTCGGTAAGCGTAGCTGGCTGCTGGATAACCGGACCCGCGATGGCATCGCGGGTTACGAAGTGCTGACAGCCTTCTACCCGCTTCAGGGTCCGCCGGTTCTGATTAACAGAGGTTGGGTCGCGGCGCCGAGAACTCGAAATCAACTGCCGGATGTAGCTCCTCCTGACGGTATTTTCAGTGTGACGGGCCGCATAAATCAGTACCCGGAACCGCCGGTTCTATCCGGCAGAACCGCGCAACAGGAAGGCTGGCCCCGTCGGGTGCAGACGCTTCCATGGTCGGTTGCGAGAGCTGAGGTTGCGGCGTTTCCTGGTGCTATTATCCGGCTTCAGGATCGCGATCAGCCCGGAGCTTACCGTGCCGACTGGGAGCCCGATCTTATGGGGCCGCAAACCCATTATGGATATGCGACACAATGGTTTGCGCTTGCCTTGGTGCTGACTATATTGAGTGTATTAGCGAGTTATCGAAAGACAGGATCCAATAATGACAATGATAATGGCTAGCCGTATACCAGAGCAGGATGAGACCGACGGACCTACGCCTGAACAGGCCCGCAGAGGCCGGCGTACGGCGTTTTTGCTGTTTGCTCTTGGCTTTGGACCAATGATTTTGGCCACGGTAATGTTCTATACCGGCTGGCTGAACCCGGCCGGGCACACCAATCAGGGCGTTCTGATTAGCCCAACAATGCCCGTGGCGGATCTCAGCCTTGAAACACTCTCGGGTGAGCCTCTGGGCAAGCGGTTCAGCGCGGCCCAGACAGATCCTCAGTGGTTGCTGGTGGTCGCGGCCGGTGAGTGCGACAGTCGTTGCGAAGAGCTGCTTTACTTGGCCCGACAAGCAAACATAGCGCTGGGGAAAAACGCCAATCGAGTATCAAGAGCCGCTGTGCTGGGCAGTATTACTGGCGATCTGGCGGCACGTTGGCCGACGGAGTATCGCTTAATGGAGCGCCTGGTGCCGGCGGCAGGAACAACGCCAGCCTGGCCTGCCGGAATAAATCCGGAAAAAGAGCCACGCATCATGCTGATCGATCCATTTGGCAACGTGATGATGCACTATGGCCCGGAAAATTCCGGCAAGGATATGCTCAAAGATTTGAAGCATCTGCTCAAACTGTCGCAGGTTGGCTGAGGGCCGGCCCGGAGGAGTCATTTTGAGCTACTCGTACACCGCCCGCCCGCCAAAAGTCCGAGCCATGGCGAATTGGGCAACATTTTCGGTGCTTCTCGCCGTTGTGGTGATCATGCTGGGCGCATGGACCCGCTTGGTTGATGCCGGGCTTGGTTGCCCCGACTGGCCGGGCTGTTACGGCTTCATAAAGGTGCCCCAGAGCGATTCGCACATCGCCATTGCCAATGCCCGGTTCCCGGATACGCCGGTGGATGTGGCCAAAGGCTGGCCGGAGATGATTCACCGCTACGCTGCCGGAACGCTCGGGCTGGTGGTATTCGGCTTGGCGGCGAGCGCAATTCGCCAGCGCCGGAGTGGCGTGCCCTTCAAACTGCCTTTGTTTATTGCGGCTTTCATTCTGCTGCAAGGGGCCTTCGGTATGTGGACGGTTACCCTGAAACTCTGGCCCCAGGTTGTTGCCCTCCACCTCCTTGGGGGTTTCACTACGCTGAGTCTGCTTACGCTGCTGGTGCTTCGGCTTCGAAAGTTCTCAGCCGGTCAGGCCGTGACTCCAACAGCAGCACGCGTAACGCCAAACAAGCCTGAACAACCTGCTGCCAGCCTGGCAGGTTTTCGCCCCTGGCTCTTCGGCGGCTTGCTACTGATTATTATGCAGGTAGCCCTGGGCGCCTGGACAGCTGCAAACTATGCGGCAGTCGCCTGCACCGACCTGCCAACCTGTCAGGGCCAGTGGTGGCCAGAGGGCATGGATTTCCAACACGGTTTCGATATTACCCAGCATGTTGGCCCCAACTACCTGGGTGGGCAGCTCACAGCGGATGGCCGGGTGGCGATACACGTAACCCACAGAGTTGGTGCCCTGGTGGTTCTGGGGTACTTTGCAATTCTGCTGATATTGATCAGGCGCCGGGATCATAGTCGGGAGCTGCGCGGCCCGGCAGGTCTGGTTGCCGCTGCGCTGGCGGCCCAGATCACCCTTGGGCTTGCCAATGTTATGTTCTACATTCCCCTTCCGATTGCAGTTGCTCACAACGCCATGGGCGCAGGGCTGCTGCTGTCGGTGATTTACCTGATCTGGCGGCACTATCAATTGCCGCTACAGGCACAGGTTGAAACAGCAACACATACAACAATAATGCATCAGGAGATTACGGCATGAGTGAGCAAGTGGACGTACTGCCGGCCCAGACCGTTACCAGCCAACCCTCCAGGACTATTTCCTGGCGGGATTATCTGGAGCTGACCAAACCCAACGTCGTGGCTTTGATGATCCTGACATCGGCTATTGGCATGCTATTGGCGACATCCGGATTACCCAGCTTGAGTGTGCTGATCTGGGGTAACCTGGGCATCGCGTTCCTTGCAGGAGCTGCTGCCGTGGTCAACCACGTAGTGGACCAGAAAATCGATACGGTGATGGCTCGCACCCGCAAGCGCCCGGTAGCCACAGGCAAAATTTCCCCGGTAGAAGCGATCGTGTTCGCAGCCTTGCTGGCCAGTGTTGGCATGGTGGTATTGATGTGGCAGGTGAACCACCTCACCGCATGGCTCACCCTGGCTTCTCTGGTAGGTTATGCCGGCGTGTACACGCTGTTCCTGAAGCGGGCAACGCCCCAGAACATCACGATTGGTGGTCTTGCCGGCGCCATGCCACCCCTGTTGGGCTGGACGGCAGTAACTGGCCAGGTCGAAGGCCATGCACTGTTGCTCGTGCTGATCATTTTCGCCTGGACTCCGCCGCACTTCTGGGCCCTGGCTATTCACCGCAAAGAAGAGTACGCAAAAGCCGGCATCCCCATGCTGCCCGTCACCCACGGCAATAAATACACCGAACTGCACATTCTGCTTTATACGTTGATGTTGCTGGCAGTCAGCCTGCTACCTTTCGTCACAGGCATGTCCGGCTGGATTTACCTGGCGGGTGCTCTGGCCCTCGGCCTACGCTTCCTCCACTACGCCATACGCCTGCTAAAAGGCGATGATCGCCGGGTCGCACTTAACACCTTCAAATACTCCATCACTTACCTGATGGCCCTGTTTGTGGTACTCCTTGTAGACCATTTTGTGTTTTTCTGACTTGGTGCAGACGCGCCAGCAGGAGGGGTGCCTTTTCCTCTGGGAAAAACAACTCGCTGCGCTCAGACATTTTTTCCCGGCAGAAAAGGCACCCCTCCTACTGTCGCTGCGATACTGTAGAGTCGGCTAATTGGAGTAGTGATGAATCGTTCAGTTCGGGTGACGTTGTTTGCACTTCTGTTGCTGGTGGTGCTGGTTTTTGGTGGGGTTGTAGGACGTCAGGTTTTTCTGGTGGACGGCGGGGAACCCACCCCGGCTCCGGATCTTGCCGAGATGAACACTTACGTTTATGACCAGCCGCGGCCCCTCGCAGAATTCACACTTACCAATGAAAACGGAGAAACCGTAACCCGGGAGAGCCTCCGGGGTCGGTGGACGTTTGCGTTCGTGGGTTACACAAACTGCCCCGATATCTGCCCGGCGGCCATGGCTAACCTGCGTCGTACCGATAAGTTGTTGTCGAGTGAGCTGCCGCAGCCGGACTACCTTCTGGTCAGCGCGGATCCGGAGCACGATACGCCTGAGCAGCTGAAAGCCTATACCGGTTTCTTTGGCGAGAACTTCCATGGACTGACCGGGGATCTGGGAACGCTGCGGGTACTGGCCAAGAGTCTGAGTGCGGTGTTTGTGCACCGGCAGGTGGATGGGGAGCTACTGGTAGACCACAGCGGACATTTTGCACTGGTAAACCCGGATGGCGAGCTGGCGGCACTTATTCAGCCGCCCCATAAACCCGAGCAACTCGCAGAGGCTTTTGAGCGCATTTACCTGTGGGCCAAAGCCAACCGTGAAAATGCCCGTTCCTGAGTCAGTTCAAGATGTGGCGCTGCCACGGTCAAGCTGACATGGCTGCGGGACTCGCTTAGACTGCCCAGCTGAAAATACTCTCGCCGAACCTACTGCATGTATCAACAGAGCACGACGACTCCGAAAGAGCTTCCCATAGATCACATCCTGCCAGAGCTGAAACAGACGCTGGAGCAGGCCACAACAGCCCTGCTGCAGGCGCCTCCAGGCGCAGGTAAAACAACCCGCGTGCCCCCGGCGTTGCTAAATGCGCCCTGGCTGCAAGGTCGTAAAATCCTGATGCTGGAGCCAAGGCGGCTGGCGGCGCGCTCGGCAGCCAGGTTTATGGCGTCGCAACTGGGCGAGAAGCCCGGGCAGATTGTGGGCTACCGGACGCGGCTGGATACCAAAGTATCTTCTGCGACACGCATAGAGGTCGTCACCGAAGGCATTCTCACCCGGCTGATCCAGAGCGACCCCATGCTGGAAGACTACGCCGCTGTGCTGTTTGATGAATTTCACGAGCGCTCCTTGCAAGCAGATCTCGGATTGGCTCTGGTGCGAGAGACACAGGAAGCACTGCGGGAAGATCTGCGGGTACTGGTGATGTCCGCCACACTGGACACGGCGCCCATTGCCCGCCTGCTCGGAGATGTACCCGTATTAAGCAGCGAGGGCCGGGCGTTTCCGGTAGACACATTTTATCGTCCGGCGCGCACCTCGCAGCGCAATCCACGGCTGGTGGATCAGGTGGTGGCTGTGGTTACGGAAGCATTGGCGCAACAGCCGGGCTCGGTGCTGGTTTTTCTGCCAGGGGCTGGAGAGATTCACCGGGTGGCTCAGGCCTTGGCCGGACAGGTGGCCTCGAACGTGGTGATCGCACCCCTGTTTGGCAACCTCAAAGCGGCTGAGCAGGATCAAGCCATTGCGCCGGCAGCTGCAGGCACCCGTAAAGTGGTGCTGGCAACCGCCATTGCGGAAACCAGTCTGACCATTGAAGGCGTGCGGGTTGTGGTTGATAGCGGCCAGCAGCGCCGGGCGGTGTTTGATCCCAACAGCAGTATGACGCGGCTGGTCACCGGCCGGGCTTCCAAAGCTTCGGCGGAGCAACGCAAAGGCCGCGCGGGCCGGGTGGAACCGGGCGTGTGCTACCGGTTATGGAGTGAGTCCGAACAATTCGGGCTGGCGGAGTTTACGCCGCCGGAGATTCTCGAGGCGGATCTGGCGCCACTGGTGCTTGAGTTGGCCCAATGGGGCGCCCGTACGCCGGATAAGCTGGTGTGGATCGACTCGCCGCCCCCTGCGCATTGGCAGCAGGCCATGGAGTTGCTGCAGTGGCTGGATATGCTGGACGATGAAGGCGCGATTACCGAACACGGCAAATCGGCGCGGGCACTGGGCATCCACCCCCGGCTGGCGCACATGGTTGTCCTCGGGCGGTCGCTTGGGTTGGGCAGGCTGGCGGCTGAACTGGCGGCGTTGTTGGAAGATCGGGATTTGCTGGGCCCGGGCGCCGGTGCCGATATGCATGAGCGCATTCGTGCCCTTCGTGGTGAGCGCGGCTCCCAGCGCATAGACCCGCACCGGCTCCAGGCATTGCGCCAACAGGCAAAACGCTTGTCTGAGAGTGGCGCTACTAACAAAGGTGAGCAGGAAACGGTGCCAACGGCCACGGAAGTCGGTCGTCTGTTAGCGCTCGCTTATCCTGACCGTGTTGGCAAACGGCGGCCCGGAGACACGCCGCGCTACCAGCTCAGCAATGGCAAAGGTGCGTTATTGCGGGAAGACGACGGGCTGGCGCGGCATGAATGGCTGGTGGCCGCAGACCTGGACGGCAAAGCCAGAGAAGCACGGATTTATCTGGCGGCGCCGGTGGATCTGCTAACTCTGGAAACCGATCTGGTGGCCCACATCCGTGATCAGAATGAGGCAGAATGGGATGATAAACGCGGGACCGTAGTCGCGCGGAAAACCCGCCGCCTGGGAGCCCTGCTTCTTGCCGAGAAACCTCTGACAAAACCCTCACCCGAGTTGATTCAGCAGGGTTTGCTCAAGGCCGTGCAGCGTAAAGGGCTTGATAATCTGCCTTGGACATCTGCAGCGCGGCAGTGGCAGGCGCGAGTTGCTCTGCTTGCCAGGCACTTTCCCGGGCAGTGGCCCGATGTCAGTGAGCAGGCGCTTACAGAATCCCTTGAGCACTGGCTGGCGCCGTTTCTAAGTGGTATCAGCCGTTGGTCAGAGCTAGGCAAAATGAATTTGCAGAACGCCCTGAACAGCTTGCTGGAATATCCGCAACAGCAGCAGCTGGCAGAGCTTGCGCCAACCAGTCTGACCATTCCAACCGGCAGCTCCGTTACCCTGGATTACACCGCTGACAACGGCCCGATACTGGCGGCCAAGTTACAGGCACTGTTTGGATGGACACAAACGCCTGTGGTGGCAGGCGGCAAGGTGCCAGTCCTGATACACCTGCTGTCTCCGGCCCGGCGACCCCTGGCAGTCACGGCGGATCTGGCCAGCTTCTGGGTGAACGTCTATCCACAGGTCCGTAAGGATACCCGCGGCCGTTATCCCAAGCATCCCTGGCCAGAAGACCCGCTCACCGCCATTGCCCAGCAGGGCATCAAAAGAAAGTAACTTCGTTGATTACTTCACGATTTCCCGGCTGTTGCTGAGGTATTGTTCCCCGGCAGAGCGTACGGTATCTGTATCAGCCCGTTCGGAAGCCTTGTGAACCTTCTCAAGAGTGTCCTCAAGCGCGTCAATTTCGTCATCCAGCTTCTGCAAGGCATTTTCCAGGGTGTAGGTGAGCAGGTGCACTTCGTTCATGGCTTCCGGAGTCAGGTCACCGGCCAGCACTTTTTCCAGCTTGCTGTTGTACTCGGAGAAATTGGCAATCGCTTGCTCAAGAGTGTTTGCAGGGTGGCCTTTAAAGTGATCACTGTCGCTGGCAAAGGCGGGCACCGCGATCAACAGGGAGGCGGCTACAGCAGTGAAGTGGCGAAGAATTGTCATGGTATGGCTCTGGGGTAAGGTGATAAATAAAGTAATGCGAATTATTATCAATGGGTTTTAGATAAGCCATGACCGTAATCAAGTAAGCTCATAAAAAAGCTTGCGCACAGATCAAAACTGCCTAAAATTTGCCCACTTTTATCTGCGCGACCCCGCCCATGCAATTCGTATCGTTTAATGTTTTTCGCACGCTCGGCTTCCCTGACACAACCGTACTCAAGCCGGAGCATTTCCTGCGCCATAAAGAACTGCTGAGCAATGCAGACTGGGTGCTGTTCCCCGAATACTGGCAGCTCAACGCACTCGTGCATGGCCTGAAATGCCGCGTTTTTCCAAGCGTTGCCAGCTACCGCATTGGCCATGACAAAGTTGAAATGACCCGGGCTTTTGAGGCGATCGCGCCTGAACATACTCCCTGGACAATCATTGAGGCTAACGGCCCCCAGGAGCGCGAACATATATGGAGCGTTATGGTGCTGCCCTTTGTGGCGAAGTTGCCGAAGGCCAGTATGGGCGAAGGCGTGTGGTTGATTGAAACCCTTGACGACTGGCGCAAATACTGCGAACGCACAGAGGTTCTGTACGTTCAGGAGTACTTGCCGCTGGACCGCGACGCGCGCGTTGTGGTGGTGGGCGATAAGGTAGTAACAGCCTACTGGCGCACTCAGGCTGATCAGGGGTTCTACAACAACGTGTCCAAGGGCGGCCGGATTGACAATAGCCCGGTGCCGGCGGTGATGACAGACCTGGCTCTCCGGCTTGCCCGGGCGCTCGATGTGGATCACGCAGGTTTTGATATTGCTCTGGTGGAAGGTTATCCCTACGTGCTGGAGTTTAACCGTTTATTCGGTAACCAGGGCCTGGGCCAGGGCAGTGACCTGAAGGACGCCATTCTGGAATACCTGCTGCAGCAAAGTGAGCCCCGGGACCCCGGCGGGTCCAACACCCCCGAGCCATTCCACCCTGTGGCGGTCTGAACCCGAGGCTTGATCGGTTACAGGTTCTTGTACCGGTTGATATCGAAAATACCTGCCTGCAGGGGCTGATGCTCCTGCTGCCAGGCAGTGATGTCGTGGAGAATCTCCCAGAAATGTCGGTGAGTGCGGCGCACGCCCCATACGCCCACCAAGGCTTCAAAGCCTTTCGGCTCCTCGGCTTTCAGGGCTTTCATCCGGTCTTTGAACAGCCCCAGCTGTGATGCAGGAATATCGAACATGAAGTTCGGGTAGCTGCCGATGATTCCCGGGTAAATGGTCAGTTCATCGTTCTCTGGCTGGTAGCGCAGATCCTCTCCCAGCAGGAAGGCGACGTTGCTGTGGGCGCGATTGCGGATCACCGTATAGACCGTGCGCTTACCTTCCTCGTTGTACACCCTGAGGAAGGTGACGTCGGGCAGGTAGTTGATTGCTGGCAGGAACTCAGCGCGGGTTGCGGCCAGCTCCGAGAGCACCCTATCCGCGTCGCGAACCCACTCCGGCTCGTCTTTGCGGCCACAGTTGCTGCCGCCACAACGATTGATGGGATCGTCTCGCTCAGCGTTCAGTTCGCGGAAATTCAGCAGCAGGCGCGCGCCCAGCTCCTCATTGAAGGCCGAGGTTGCATAGGGCACCTGCGACGGTGATGTGTCATCTATGCTGGCGTAGCTGTAGTCCAGCTTCAGTTTGCCTGCACCTTGATACCAGCGCTGCAATACCTTGGAGCGCTCGCCTGGCGGGATCAGGCGCAGGTAGTCCTGTTCGCTGCCGTTGCGGATCAGATCAAAGTAGAGCCGTGTCTGGGCTTGATGGGCCACATTTCCGAACACATCAAAATTCACTACCAGCTCATAATAAGTGCGCTCCAGCAGAGGATAATCCATCCACCAGCTGGTCAGTGGAACACGTCCGATCAGGCCGCGTTGCACAGAAGCGTTGTCGTGATGCCGGAAAACGGTTAGCAGCGCATTGGTATTGTTGCCGTCTCCGTCCCAGATATGATCGAGAGATGCGCCTTTTGGATAGGTTTCCTGATAGGCGCTGTTCCGCAACTCACGGTAGTGGTTGCGCTTACCTTTGTATTCGCTCCAGTTATCGCCCAGATCCAGCAGTGCGCTGTCTTGCCCTGGCAGCGCCAATAGCGGAGTTACCTTGTCGCGATACTCTGCGTTGGTTACAAACAGGTCCTTCTCCGGATCGTGAAAGGCCACCCAGAATTGGTCACGGATCACGTCGGTGGCAATCTGACCACGACATACCGGCCCGCGAATGAAAGAGCGAGTAAAATACTCCGCGTTATCCAGCATGAACTGGTAGCGGGCTTTTGCCGGTATGGCGGCAAAAGTGGCAAACGGATTGGCGCGGTTGTCCCGGCTGTAATCCGGCACGGTTTCCACTTGCCAGTCGCCGGTTTCAAACAACTCGCGAGTGCGCTCGAACTGCTGTTCACCGAAATCAAAGGTTATGTGGCGCTTGTGCACGATGCTGCCGGCCACTGGGCGCAAGCGGTAATACACCGTGCTTTTGGGATCATCGTTTGGGCGGCGGGTGGCGATGATTTCGATGTCTGTGCCTGCCGGGGTCCGGGAGCGCACGATTTCAAAGAATCGGGTATTGGCGCCGCTTTCTTCGAAGTACAGGTGTGCAAGGTAGAGGTGTTCATAGGTCCAGCGGCTGACCAGTTGACGGCGCTGGCTGCCTTCATTGAGCCATGTTTCCCAGCGCTGGATGTGGTTCTGCTCGGCGTCATTCACTTTGGTAACCAGCGGGCTGATGGCGCCGCCCTGGTTGAGCCAGCCGGTGAGCGTGGCGTATTCGTCGTCGGTGAGGCCTGTCATGGCCAGGGGCATGCCCTCGTAAGGATGGTCGCTGGCGTAGTCTGGAAAGTCTGCGTTGCTGACACACTGGTTGGCGCGGGACAGGCCCAGTTCTATGTCTTCGGGCAATTTGCTGTTGGGTGCAAATTCATATTCTTTGCCCAGGCGAATCATGTTTTCGAACAGGCTGCGAGTCTGGTCGCCCCTGGCTAGCACTGAGTAGAAGCCCATCTCTCGCCACTGTTGTTCGTTTTGGGCGTCAATTCCCAATCGGGTGGTTTTTTGGGTTTCGAAGCGTGCGCCATTGTAAACCGGGTCTTTGTGGGCGCCGCGAATCAGGCCGTCGGAGTATTCCATTTTGAGCTGACAGGGTGCGTCAAAGCAGCTGTGGCAGGCCAGGCATTTGGCCTCCACAATCGGGCGTACATCTTCGTTGAAGCTGACCGGTTGTTGGGTGGCGGTTGGCCGTGCCTGTTTGAAGGTGGACGGTGTGGTATTTTCGGCACAGGCGGGCTGGAACAGCAGGGCCAGGAGTGCTGCTGTAACGAGTCGCGCCATTGGGGGATCCTGTGGTGTTTGTTTGTTATGGGTGCATTATAGGGAGTTGAGTTGTTGTTTGCTAAGGCAGTTGGCCGCTGTTTAAATTATGGGTAGATATGCTCATATCTGTGGTATACAAAAAGCCTGATTATCGCGATTACTGTCGGGCGCCAATCTGTTTTGGTGCCTGTAACTACGCATAGTTTTACTTCCCCAGGAGGGACACACCATCCATGACCCAGTCAGCCAACGCTAACATCGCTGATTACTACACCGCTGAGACTTTTAGCCGGATCAAGGCTTTTGCCGATGATAAAGAAACACCGTTTGTGGTTATCGATACCGCGACCATCGATCGTCAGTACGACGAGTTGGTAGACGGTTTTCCTTATGCCAGGGTGTATTACGCGGTGAAGGCAAACCCGGCTCCGCAGGTTTTGACGATGCTGCGGGACAAGGGTGCGAACTTCGATATTGCGTCGGTGTATGAGCTGGAACAGGTGATGGGGCTGGACGTGACGGCGGACCGGATCAGTTACGGGAACACCATCAAGAAGGCGCGGGATATTCGCACGTTCTATGAGAAGGGTGTGCGTCTGTTTGCCACGGATTCCGAGGCGGATTTGCGCAACATTGCCAAAGCGGCGCCTGGCTCGAAGATCTACGTGCGCATTCTGACCGATGGCACGCAAACAGCGGACTGGCCGCTTTCCCGCAAGTTTGGGTGCGAGAACGATATGGCCATGGACCTGCTGATTCTGGCTCGTGATCTGGGGCTGGTGCCTTACGGTGTGTCTTTCCACGTGGGTTCACAGCAGCGAGAAATCGGCGCGTGGGACTCAGCATTGAACAAGGTGAAAGTTATCTTCGAGCGTTTGAAAGAAGAAGACGGCATCGAGTTGAAGATGATTAACATGGGCGGTGGTTTTCCAGCCAATTACATAAACCGCACCAACGAGTTGGGTGTGTATGCGTCGGAGATCACACGTTTCCTGAAGGAAGACTTTGGTGATGATCTGCCCGAGATTATTATCGAGCCCGGCCGCTCGTTGATTTCCAACGCCGGTGTTCTGGTCAGCGAGGTTGTTCTGATCGCCCGTAAATCCCGTACTGCATTGCACCGTTGGGTGTTTACCGATGTGGGTAAGTTCAATGGGTTGATCGAAACGCTGGACGAGTCGATCAAGTTTCCGATCTGGACAGACAAAAAAGGCGAAGGCGAGGACTGTGTGATTGCCGGGCCTACCTGTGATAGTGCAGACATTATGTATGAGCACCACAAGTACCCGTTGCCACTGAATCTGGCTATTGGTGATCGCATGTACTGGCTTTCTACAGGAGCCTACACCACAACTTACAGCGCAGTGGAATTTAACGGGTTTCCTCCGTTGAAGGACTACTACATCTAAAGTCAGAAGGCCTGCTTCATTGGGGTAGGCCGCGAAGCGGGGTGTCTTTTCTTCTGGGAAAAACAACTCGCTTCGCTCAGACATTTTTTCCCGGCAGAAAAGACACCCCACTCCCCGGCGTTTGGCCAATGGTGGGAGCGCTTTACTGCCGTTGCAGGTTTAGTGTGATTGCCACTGGAGAGACGAGTATTCCGTAGGCAATCATTACGGCTATGGCGTGTGTCACGTCGCCGGTCCAGTCTGAGAGTAAGCCGCCCAGCATGGGTACTGTGAAGGCCACTGTGTAGCCGACCAGGAAGTTGCCCGCGGATAACCGGCCAGTTTCGCTGGAGGGTACCAGCAGCGGAGGCAGCGCTACCATCATGATCAGCAATACGCCGGCGGTGAGGCTCATGAACGTTGCGCTGGCGATTGCCCACCATCCGGTAAACACCAGCATTCCCAGCGTTCCCAGCAGGCTGAGTATCAGCATGATAATCAGTGGGGCTTTTTTACCTACCCAATAGCGTGCCATTTTCAGCATCAGCAATGACGCAATCACTTGGGCGAAGTTGTACCAGAACAGGGCTTCGGTGAGATTGTCGAATTCACCTCTTTGCTCCAGCAACGCTGCCAGGTAGGCGTTTACGCCGAAAAACAGGGAGCCGGATACGCCGAGCAGCAGGCCAAGTTTCAGGGTGAGCGGGTTTTTCCAGTCGGGTAGCCAGGCGACTTTGCGTGAGGGTCTCGCCAGGTCGCGTTTGGGCAGGAACAAGGCTGCGGCGACTAGTAGTGCGGGCAGTGACCATACCAGCATAGTTGCGCGCCAGCTGTTGTCCAACAGCGGCATGATGACGGGCAGGGTGATACCGGCGCCAATGAATTCGCCCATCAGCATGCCGTTCATGTAGATGGCTGAGCCAAAGGCCAGATGTTTGGGTTCCAGCCAGCGTGGCAGCAGTGCCGGCAGGGCGGGCTGCATCATGGCTATGCCAATACCCATAACGGCGCTTGTGAGTATTAATGTGATGGTGTCTGGTGCCAAGCCGCGGCCTGCGGAGCCGATGACCATAATGAACATGGCTAGCGCCAGTGTATTGCGCGGGCCTATACGGGAAATGGACAGGGAGCCGGGCATGGCGCCTATGGCAAGCATCAGGATGGGCAGTGTGGTCAGAGCGCCGGTAAGAGTCTGGGAGAGTGCCAGTTCGTCACCGATAAAAGGTGCCAGCGGTGGCGCAACCAGTATCGGAATGCGCAAGTAAACGCCGGCCAGCCAAAGTAACAGCGCCACCGGCAGCAGGCTTACTGACGATGGCGAGGTGGTTGGTGGTGTGGATGGCACGGGGTGTTCAGTTGCCGACAAGAAAGATTAGTCTTCGCTGGTATCCGGCAGATAGGCGCCGTCTGCGTCGTGTACTTCCTGGCCAGTGACGGGCGGGTTGAACGAGCAGATCAAGCGCATGTCTTCAGTACCACCACGGAGGGTATGCTGATCATGTTTGTCGAGAGCGTAAAGCGTGCCATCCGAGATTTCGTGGGTTTCACCCGTGGCTTTGTCGGTAATGGTGCCGTTGCCGGCTACGCAGTAAACCGCTTCCAGGTGATGCTTGTACCACAGGTTCAGTTCGGCGCCTGCAGGGATAATTGTTTCGTGGAAAGAGAAGCCCATACCATCTTTTTTCAACAACATACGACGGCTGGTCCAGCCCGGGCCATGCACTTCACGTTCGGTACCGATGATGTCCTTAACTCGTACAATCTTCATGAGCATTCCTCGTCATTTGATGGAATAGCGATACAGTATAAACATTCATTTCAGGTCCGATTCAACCGCCAGTCGTCATAAACTGCCATGCATTGCTCTATTGCGATGTGAAACCTGTGCTGCTGGCTTTCATCCAGAGGCTGCTGTTTACGGCATTTGTCCAAAGTTCTCTGGATGGTTTGACGGCTCTTTTTATCGAGACGTTCGAGCCAGTGATAATCTGCGGGTTGCAGGTCGAGCAGCTCTCTGCCGGCGTGGTTGCGATGGCTGATGTGCCACCAGTGATCCACAGCTCGCCCCAGCACCACGTAGCCAAACTGGCTGTCCTGCACAGGCCCGAAAGTAGCTGTTTTCAGGCCGTCCTGGAGCAGACCGATGTTCAGAACCGGCAGGGTAAACTTGCCGCCGTAAAAATAGCTCCCGGCCGCACCGATCAGGCCACCGACCAGCGCCCCGGTGCCCAGCGATGAGCCCAGTGTCAGAGCGTCCAGCCCCGCACCACTTACTGCGCCTGCACCGAAACCGGCTGTGGCCAGATAACGCCTGCTGACAGCCCAATGCTTGCGGCTGTCTTCCGAGAACAGGTCATGATCGCTGTGCCATTCCAGTTCGGCTTCCTGTCGCCGGATGCTTTGATGCTGGTACAGATGCTCGATTTCCACCCGTAGAGATTGTTCCCGCTGGCGCTGGTGCTGATACCAGCGTTGCCGGAGTTGGTCCGCAAGGGTGCTGTCACTGGTACCGGCTGCCTGGTCCAGGGTCAGGGTTCGTTTTTCCTGGAACGACATCATGTCCTTCAAGGCTTTGGCAATGATGCCTGCCGCCTGGAGGCGACGTTGCTGGCGCTGGGCCAACAAGTGATGTGTTGCCTGGTCCAGCGACTTCTCCCAGTCGGGCTCAAGCTGGCCAAAAGCCCGTAAAAGGCTGAGATGTTGCTCAAACGGGGCGCGAACGGCATCGAACTTTCGAACAACCTGAAAAAACTGGCCCAGTGCCGCTTGCCAGGTATCACTGTAATCGTCGGGCCCGATGCTGTTGATCAGCGCGAGGCTGGGCCGCCCTGTCCAGCGTAAAATAGTCATCTCGGCTTCGTGCTGGGCGCTGTAGGGCGAGGATCCATCCACCACGTAGATAATTCCGGCGCCTTCGATCAACGGCGTCAACAGCTCGCACTCGTCGGTAAAGCGGCCGTCGCCCTGGTGCTGCAGAACAAACGCCCGCACGGTTTCGCTGTGATCCGATGCCGATACACTGTGGGCTTCCAGCCATTCGAGAACCCGCCGGGGGCGCTGGAAACCGGGTGTATCCACTAGCGTATAGAGAATTTTGCCGTCCACGCTTAACGGATACGATTGCCGCGTGCGCGTTGTGCCTGGCTCCAGTGCGATGGCGATGGCATCGTTCTGTGACAGCGTTGCAACGACGCTGGATTTGCCCTTGTTCGGGTGACCTACGACAGCAAAAAAGGGTGTGGTATTCACTGGGTAACTCCCCCGCCCATGTCCGGAACGGCTCCAGGAATCGGTATAAGACTGACCGTCACAAACTCTGGCCCCACGCGCCTGGCAAACCTCAGCCATTGCTGAACCTGATGGGCATCCGGCTCCCGCTCAATGTGAGCCGCCAGTGGTACCAGGGCGATCTGCGTTCCTTTGGGCCAGAGTTCTCTGGTGCTGGCCAGTAAGTCCTCCAGTTCGCCGGTGGGCGGCTCCCAACTGCGGGTAACCAGCAGAACGGATTGATTGGACCCCAGGGCCAGCTGGGCGGCTATCTGCTCCAGTGTCTGCCTGTCCTCTGAGAGAGTCATCTTGCCTCCTGCTCTGGCAATCAGGCTCTTGCCAGTGCTGAGCGCATCTGGCAGCTCCGGGTCGCCAGCACCGGCCCAGCACAACACTATGCGGGCATCCGGCAAGGGCTGTACCGTCAGATCCGTTTCGGTGTCGGGAAGGTCTGCGGCATCGTTATGTCTATTGCCGGTTTCAAGAGCCGGTGTTTCCATGCGGTACATCAACGCGCGCATCGCCGGGTGGCTGGCTAGCAGGTGCCTGGCTTTGCGACGGATCAGTACGCCCGCCAGTACGAAAAGAACGAGCCGGGGCAGCAGCGCCCAGGTTGTCCAGAGCATGGCGATGAAGGGCCACCACTGGCCCCAAAGAACCGGATCAAGGCCGGTCTCTCCTGCGCTGGCGCGGAAGAACCGGGTCGCCTCTACAAGCGCCAAGTCAGGAGCAGCGGCAGGCCATAGCCAGGCCCAGGGAGTCGCGATCGCTGTAATCAGGCCATGGTAGCGGCTAGCATCGGTATCAAGCGTGGTGCTCCAGCCGAAAGCAAGGTCCTGTAACACCACCATAATCAGCAAGGTTGCCAGGCCAGAGGCAGCAAAACTCAGCCCGCCCAGTTGCGCGGCCCGCGCCATAAGGACAGGCTGAAGCCTGACCGAAACGTCAGATCGGAAGTTGTTGTGGAAGCGTCTGAGCAGTCCACGCCATGGCTGCCAGCCAGCCAGGGATTGAACGGTAGTTAACAGCGCCAGCAACAACTGGAAGGCCACAAAGGCCAGAATAACGGTAATGTTGATGCGCTGGCCACCGTCATAGAACAGCAGGCCTAGCATGGTCAGTAAGCCGAATATCGCACCGGCTGCCATAAAACCGCTGTTGATCCGGCGCCAGAAACGCAGAGTCTGTTCTGCGGAGGATGAGCTTGCGCCGGGGCCGCTGAGATGGTTCATGTGTGCCAGCCAGCGTTTCGGACCAGGCGTCACGCCTTGTTGTTCGCAGGTCAGTGCAAACTTGCGATCCCGCCGGTGCAGAAATGCCGGGGCCTGGCCATTGTCTCTCTGGGCGCAGGCATCAAAATCCAGCAACAGGCGGAGGGGGTGATCTGTCATGAACGGTTCCGGTTGTGAATTCGGTCTGTTGATCTTTGGTGTTAGGATATCGGTATTACCCTGTCCGATACCAGACAACGAGCTTTCATGCCCCACCACCTGATGAATTTGCGCCACGTGCCTGATGACGAAGCCGAGGAAATACGGGCGCTGTTTGAGGCTCACGATGTGCGGTTTTACGAGACGCCGCCAAGCCGCTGGGGTATCAGTATGGGGGGTTTCTGGGTGCACGACACAGAAGAAGCGAACAGAGCCAAAGCTTTGCTGCAGGACTACCAGCGCCAGCGCCTGGAAAACCAGCGTGAGGCCTATGAAATGCGGCGCCTGAGTGGCGAAACAGGTGGCGTCTGGCAGATGTTCCGGCATAAGCCTGTTCGCACCTTCGCGGCCTGCCTGGCCATTCTGGTAATGATTGGTCTGAGTTTGCTGCCGTTTATCCACATAGGTTAGGTTCCCTGGCCATTCCACAAGGCGAATTTATGCTTTGCGGACAGGGCTGGATTTGTGTCGCTTTAATCGGCTGTCCGACAATCAAGACGGCGTCCGGTTTTCAGGACATGTCGGCTGTAGTAACCCCTATAACAGGGTGTTCCAATGTGAATCCGAGTCCCGGCGGGAGTAAAGCTGTCCGGGAATCAGGACGAATATTTCTTCTCGCCAAAACAAATCCTGGGAATAATCAATAAAAACAAACGCGTAAAATTATGGCACAGGACGCGCATGGGTGTCGTTTCGGGTCGTGGTCCCGACCCGTTCTTAACAACAACAAATAAGGAACGACCATGAAACGTATAATGATGGGCACCCTGATCGGTGTCACCGTGTTCACATCGAGTGTCTGGGCGAAAGGCAATTCCCCCTTCAACGCGCTGCCCGAGTTCATCCAGGGCGATATTGCGCAGACCACCTACGATGGCATCACCGACGATCTCCTGACCGCTGGTCTCGGCGCCTCCGGATTCGTCGGTTCGGCGCCAGTTTTTAACGAACCGCTTGCGCCAACGCCCGCCGAACTTCGGCGACTGGCGATCTACAACAATTACCGGGCCTTGGTCGACACGGCTCCCGGTGGCGGATACGGTACCTTCTTTGGCCCCAGTGTGGGCGCCACCGGCGAAGGTCGGATTGCCGGCGAGGAATATCTTGCCTTCATGACGGTGCCGGGCAGTAACGTGCCGATAACCGTCATGGCCCAGGTACCCGAGAGCTTCGATCCGCGCAACGCCTGTATGGTGACCGCACCCTCTTCGGGTTCCCGGGGTATCTATGGCGCGATCGGCACCGCCGGTGAGTGGGGGCTGAAGAAGGGCTGCGCCGTAGTCTATACCGATAAAGGCACCGGCACCGGCTCCCACAATCTGGAAACCAATACGGCCCAGCGCATGGATGGCACTCTGACCGGTGCGGACGAAGCGGTCCAGTTCCGTGCAGATCTGTCTGACACGGCCCGGTCGGATTTCAGTGCGGTCTGGCCAGACCGTTTTGCTTTCAAACACGCCCACTCCAAAGCCAATCCTGAGGCGGATTGGGGGCGTTACGTGCTGCAATCCATTGAGTTCGGTTTTTACGTGCTCAACGAAAAATTTGGCCGTGAGCTGGGCAACGGGAAAACCCTCATCACGATCAAGCCAAAGAAAACTCTCGTTATTGCCTCCAGTGTTTCCAATGGTGGCGGCTCATCCGTTCGCGCGGCGGAGCAGGACACCAAAGGTCTGATTGATGGTGTGGCGGTATCCGAACCCAATGTTAATCCGGTTGTGGATACAGGCTTCACCATTGTTCAGGGTACCGGCACCGCAATTACTGAGCACAGTCGCAGCCTTTTCGAATACACCACAGCTCTGGCGGTGTACCAGGGGTGTGCCAATCAGGCGCCGGCTATTCGCGATGACGCGCCACTGAACTTCCTTAACACGCCAGCGGTGCGCGACAATATCTGTAACTCATTGGCTAGCAAAGGATTGCTCAGCGGTGCCGCCAGCGCAACCATCGACGACTACGCTATCGAGGCACAGCGTATCCTGAACGAGGACTTCGGCATCCAGCCCGAGCAGAACCTGCTTGCGCCGGTGCATTTTGCCTCCAAGGTTGCCCAGAGCATTTCCATGACCTACGCCAACGCCTATGGCCGCGCGGGTGTTGAAGACCGTGTGTGCGGGCTAAGCTTTGCCGCCACAGATAAAGACAATGCCTACGCGGTAAGACCGCTGACACCGACCGAGGAAGCAGCAGCCTTTGCGACCAGTAACGGTATCCCACCTACTGCGGGAGTCGATATTGTATACGATGACGCTGAAGGCGAGCCCACGGCGCTTCCCGCAAGTGTATCTCCAAGCAGTAGTCAGATGGATTATGGCCTGGACGCCTTGTTGTGCCTGCACAGCTTGGCCCTCGGTCGTGATGCTATTACAGGAGATGCTTTGACAGGTACCGATGCTGCTCTTGCTGATGCGATCTTCGAGGGCATTGAAGACATCAGGGCAACCGGAAACCTCCGTGGCAAGCCTGCGGTGTTTGTGACCGGCCGGGCGGATGCCATTTTACCCATCAATCACACATCCAGGCCGTATTTCGGGCTGAATCAGCGGGTGGAGGGTGCGGACAGTGAGCTTCGTTACTACGAAGTGCTCAACGCGCATCACCTGGACATACTGAACCAGTTCAACGGCATCGGTAGCCGGTATGTGCCCTTGCATCACTACTACTTCCAGGCTCTGGATCTGGTATGGGAGCGCCTGACGAACGGTACTCCGCTGCCGCCAAGCCAGGTTGTCCGTGCGGTTGCGCGAGGCGATATGGCAACGCCGCTGGCACAGTCCAATCTGCCCGCTGTGGCAGCACAACCTGCAGGAGCAGACCGCATTCGCCTGGTTGGTAACGAGTTACGCATCCCGGAATAATCGTCTTTTTGACCGTCGCGCACGCCCTCTCATTTGCTCAGGCTGCTGAGAGGGCCATATACTTCCGACAGAACACCCGGCTTGCCGGGTGTCAGGGCTTTCAACATGAATGATATTGAACCCGGCGGTACGCAGTACATGACACAGTTGTTTGGTGAGAAAAGCAAAAACGGGCTGACTCGGGAACTTATCGAAGCGCTTTTCCCCATGTTCGAAGAAGCCAGCGCAGGGGCAATTGCCGTAGATCGTGATGCCCGCATTACCTGGATGAACAGCAGCTATTCACAGCTGCTGGGCCTGAAAGACCCAGCCATTGCCATTGGTCGCCCGGTGCGCCAGGTGATCCCAGAAACCCGCATGCCCGAAGTTGTGGAAACCGGCAATCCCCTGCTGCTGGACATCATGGAGCATCAGCAACAACAACTGGTGGTTACCCGGTTACCCTTTTATGACAAGGCCGGACAGATTGAAGGCGCTGTAGCGTTTGTCCTCTACGATGACCTGCAACCGCTCACGCCCCTGGTCAGCAAGTACCGGCGGCTGCATCAGGATCTCGCTGCGGCCCGCAAGGCGCTGGCAAAAAAAGCGAGGAGCACTCGATACAGTCTCGGTGATTTTGTTGGTGCCAGCCCGGGAGCGCTCGAAGTGAAACGTCGTGCTCGTCTGGCTGCCGGCCGTGAGATGGCTGTACTGTTGCTGGGCGAAACCGGCACCGGCAAGGAGGTGCTGGCCCAGGCAATCCACTCCGTCTCCAGTCGCGCAGAAAAGCCTTTTGTAGGCGTGAACGTGGCGGCCATTCCCGACAATCTTCTGGAAGCAGAGTTCTTCGGCGTCGCGCCAGGCGCTTATACCGGCGCAGACCGCAAGCACCGGGAGGGCAAGTTCCAGCTCGCCAACGGCGGCACGCTGTTTCTGGATGAAGTCGGCGATATGCCCCTGCCACTGCAGGCCAAGCTATTGCGGGCCCTGCAGGAAGGGGAAGTCGAACCGCTGGGCTCCAACAAGGTTGCATCTGTGGATGTCCGCGTTATTGCGGCAACCAGCCGCAACCTTGAAGCCATGATCGCCGATGGCAGCTTCCGCTCGGATCTGTATTACCGGCTCAACGTGTTGGAGATCCCCATACCACCCCTGAGAGAGCGTCTTGCCGACATCGGGTTGCTGTGCGAAACCCTGCTCTGGGAAATCAGCGAGGGGCTGGACATGCGGGCGGAAATTACCGATGCCGGCGTGGCGGCCTTGGCCAGTTACGACTGGCCCGGCAACATCCGCGAACTGCGTAATGTGCTGGAGAGAGCCCTGACCATGAGTGAAGAAGGTGGCGTTCTGGATGCGGATGCCATGTTCAAGGTGCTGCCTCGGGCCGGGGTGCGTCCGGCCTCTCAGATTGCGCCGCGACCCATCAGGCGATTGGCTGAAACACTGGCAGAGGCGGAAGCTCAGGCTGTGGAAGAGGCCCTGGTTGCAAGCAGGGGAAACCGCACCAAAGCCGCCCGGCTATTGGGCATTTCCCGCTCGGTACTCTACGAGAAACTGGCCAAGATGTCCTGATTTCCGGACAGGTGTCTTGATATCAGCACAAGTGCGTACGACTATAGGATTATGTTGTCCTATTTTCCGGACATTTTAAGAGCTCATAAATTTCTTATTTTATTCTTATCTATCTGATATAAAAGATAAAAGAGATTTTGGCACAGTCCCTGCTAAGTCTCGAATGCAGGACGTCAGAACAACGCAGAAAACAAGACTGGCGCTTTCGTTGGACCCGAAAAATACAAATGTCTGTCTCGTTTCCTGCGATGTCTGACTACACTCAGACTTGGCTTGTCAGGAAAATTATTCTGCTGGCCAGCTACAACAACAATGTCAGGAGACACGCCAATGAAACTCTTCAAGGCCCTCACCGGTATCGCCGGTGCGATTGCCCTTACAACGGGATCGGTATACGCAGACGACCTGCGTTGGAAAATGCCAGTCGCCTTCTCTACCAATCTCCCTGGTCTGGGTTCGCCTGCCGCCTGGGTTGCCGATAATCTAAACACTGCTTCCGACGGCAGTATCCAGGTTCGCGTCTATGAGCCCGGCAAGCTGGTTCCAGCTTTCGATATCCTACAGTCTGTTTCCGACGGCAAGGTTTCCGCAGGTTACACCTGGATCGGTTACGACCAGGGTAAGGTGCCTGCGATTCCGCTGTTTGCGGCTGTACCCTTTGGCATGAAGCCCTGGGCCTACACCGGCTGGTACTACTACGGTGGTGGCCATGAAATGTTGCAGGAAGTCTACGCCAACAAGGGCTTCAAAGTGCACGCGCAGCTGTGCGGCATTATCGGGCCTGAAACAGCTGGCTGGTATAAAGACAAGATCAACACCCTGGAAGACTACAAAGGTCTGAAAATCCGTTTCGCCGGCCTCGGCGGCAAGGTTCTGGAAAAGCTGGGTGCCTCGGTCACCATGATGCCCGGCGGTGAGCTCTTTCAGGCGTTGGAAAAAGGCACAATCGATGCGACCGAATTTTCCATGCCTGCCATTGACCAGATTCTCGGATTCGACCAGGTGGTCAAGTACAACCTCTTCCCCGGCTGGCATCAGCAGTTTACTGCCCAGTATATGCTGATCAACAAGGATGAGTGGAACAACGCGACCGATGCACAGAAAGCCCTGGTTGAAGCCTCCTGCACCGCCGCGACAACTCTGGCGCTGGCCGAAGGCGAGTACAAGAACGGCAAGGTTCTGGCCGGCTTCCAGGCTAAGGGTGTCAGCGCTGACCAGATCCCCCGCGAGGTCCTGCAGGAGTTGAAGAAGGTTACCCAGGAAGTGCTGAAAGAAGAAGCTGCCAACGATGCTGACTTCAAACGCGTTTATGACAGCCAGAACGAGTTTATGGAGACCTACAAGGTGTGGGATTCACGCGCCTATGTTCCATCGGATCTTTAAGATCCGGGGCTGACCCTGAGCATCGGATGAAATTTCGATGCTCTCCGACCAAGTCTGGATGGCCCTTCGGGGCCGTCCTTGTTTCGCAGCATAGGCTTTCTGAGCGGGGAATTATTCCATGACGGTGTCTGATCAAGGCTCACCGCAAAACTCGCGGGCATCGCTGCCCGACACCGGTGAATTTCTTCACCACCACACAGAGCTACCGACAACCCGGGTCAGTCAGCAGATGGACCGCGTGATTGCGGCAATCGGCAAGGCTGCGTCCTGGCTCTGGGTGGTGCTAACTGGAGTGATCATCTGGGCGGTGGTTGGCCGCTATGCCTTTGACCATGGTTCTGTAACATTGGAAGAGGTCCAGTGGCACCTGGCCGGCATGGGCTGGCTGCTGGGACTGGCCTATACCCTCGTGGTCGATGATCACGTGAGAGTGGATGTACTCCACGAACGCATGTCCCTGAGACGTCAGGGCTGGGTTGAACTGCTCGGCCTGTTGTTCCTGTTGTTACCGTTTCTCGGTTTAGCGATATACGAAATGATTCCTTATGCCTTCAGTTCCTGGCAACAGGGTGAAACCAGTCAGGCGCCTGCCGGGCTTCCATACCGCTGGGTACTCAAAGGTGTCGTGGCATTGTCGTTTGTTCTTCTGGCTCTGGCTGCGCTATCCCGTTTGTTGAAAGTCACTGCACTGCTTTTCGGTTTTCCGAAGCCAATCCCTGTCAAGACCGGGAAAGACAAGAAAGAGGATGCGTCCTGATGGAGCTTGAAACCCTGTTTGTAATCGGTATGTTCCTGACGTTCGGGGCGTTATTGATGACCGGCTTTCCGGTTGCCTGGGTGCTGGGCGGCACCGCAGTCATCTGGACGTTAGTCGGTGTAGTGGCCGTTGAAAATTTTGGTGCCAATCTCTGGTTCGACTATGCCTCCTCTATGGGGCTCATGCCCGAGCGGGTATGGAAAGTCGTAAACAGCGAGACCCTTGTGGCTCTGCCCATGTTCATCTTCATGGGCATCATGCTTGACCAGTCTGGTGTCGCCGAGCGACTGATGAACAGCATGGTGAAGCTGTTTGGCGCGGTTCGCGGCGGATATGCGGTAACGGTGATTATTATTGGCGTACTGTTGGCAGCCACCACCGGTATCATTGGTGCTTCGGTCGTGTTGTTGGGCATGCTCTCTTTGCCAGTGATGATGGAGAACAAGTACGACAAGGGGTTTGCCGTGGGCACTGCCTGTGCCACCGGCACCCTCGGGATCCTGATTCCTCCTTCCATCATGCTGGTGCTGATGGCTGACCGGTTGGCGGTTCCGGAAGCCTCGGTGGGTGATCTGTTCATGGGAGCATTCTTGCCTGGCTTGCTGCTGGGTGCGATGTACGTTGCCTATGCCATCATCCGCCCCATGCTGCAGCCGCACATTGCGCCTGTGCCTGAGGGTACTGAGAAAGTATCCTGGAGTATTGTCTGGGAAGTAGCCAAGGCCGTTCTGCCCACGGCTGCGCTGATTCTCGGTGTGCTTGGTTCTATTTTTGCCGGTATAGCCACGCCCACGGAAGCTTCCGGTGTCGGCGCCCTGGGTGCTCTTTTGCTGGCTGTGATGGCAAGACGACTGAACATGGAAGTGCTCCGCTCATCAATACAACAAACCACCCGCACGTCTGCGTTTATATTTGCAATTTTCCTTGGTGCGACGGCCTTCTCTGTTGTGTTGCGGGGGCTTGGTGGCGACGAGGTGATCAAAGATGCGCTGCTGGGGCTGCCATTCGGGCCCTATGGTGTGGTGTTGAGCATTCTTTTCGCGGTGTTCCTGCTTGGTTTCTTCCTCGATTGGGTTGAGATCACTCTGATTATTCTTCCGTTGGTAGCACCGGTTGTCCAACATCTGGAATTTAACCTGGTGTGGTTCACCATACTCTTTGCAATGTGCCTGCAGACGTCGTTCCTGACGCCACCGGTAGGCTTTGCGCTGTTCTACATCAAGGGCGTGGCGCCACCGGAAATCACGGTAATCGACATCTACAAGGGCGTCATGCCCTTTATCATTATTCAGCTGATAGCGTTGGCGATCGTATTCCTGGTGCCCGAGATCGCAACCTGGCTGCCCAGCGTGGCTTACGACTAAGGAGATAAAACCATGCGTCTAGAAAAACGGATTGCGCTGATTACCGGGGCGGGGCGTGGCATCGGCCGCGCAATCGCCGAGCACTATGGCCGTGAAGGTGCTCGCGTTGCGGTCGCGGATCTTACGCTGGAAAGCGCACAAGAGGCCGTTGACGCCATAGAAAAAGCCGGCGGCACAGCGATGGCTCTGGCCATGGACGTGACGGATGAAGCTGCAGTCGATGCAGGTGTTGCCGCCATTGTGGAAGCCTGGGGCGGCCTCGACATCGCTGTCGCCAATGCCGGTATCCAGCACATAGACCCGGTGCACAAACTGGCGTATGCGGACTGGCGCCGGGTGATCAACGTGCACCTGGATGGCGCCTTTCTGGTAACCCGGGCCGCGCTCAAGCAGATGTACGCCAGCGGCGGGGGCACTATGCTGTACATGGGGTCTGTGCATTCGCTGGAGGCTTCGCCTCTGAAGTCGCCTTATGTGGCAGCAAAACACGGTATGTTGGGGTTGTGCCGTGCAGTTGCAAAAGAAGGTGCCGAACATGGTGTGCGCAGTAATATTATCTGCCCGGGCTTTGTGAGAACGCCGCTGGTAGATAAACAGATTCCGGAACAGGCAAAAGAGCTTGGACTTTCTGAAGAGGAAGTTATCAGCAAGGTCATGCTGAAGAACACAGTGGACGGCGAGTTCACTACGCTGGAAGATGTTTCCGAAACGGCCGTACATCTTGCGGCCTTTCCTTCGGCCGCCCTCACTGGCCAATCTATTGTTGTCAGCCACGGCTGGCACATACAGTAAGCAACAGGAGCGACGGATGAGCCTTACAGAACAATCACCCGTAGTCTGGTCTCCCACTTAGGCGACGCTGGACAAGTCCCATATGGGCCGGTTTAAAACGTAGCTTGAAGGCCAGGGTTATGGCCCCTTTGCGGATTATCACGCACTGCACCGCCGGCCTGCTGGTCAATCACGCCAAAGAACTTATGCTGCGCGGTGACGTAGGCCCGGAAGATCGCTTCCTCTACTTCACCACCTGCGGCTGCTTTGTCGGTTCCACTCCACTGCTACCCGTACGCCGGGGCGAAATCCAGTGCAGCTTGCTGGGCGTCGACGCTATAGCGTACGGAGAAGATGGCAGCCCCGTCGAACAGGACCGAGGTGAACTTGTCTGCCGCCAGCCTTTGCCCTCCATGCCCGTCGCCCAAGCGCCACAGTGATGTGCTTGAGCGGGTTTTGGGAGGCGTTAATTTCGACGCTTTACTCCCAGGCCCGAAGAGCAAAATGTTAGAAAGTTTCGTAAATTCCCACCACATAACCACACTGTCACCGAAGATCAGGGGTTTTTAGTCCGTTCTTATACTAAGATCGTAACCCGAGATTACAAAAAAATGGTATCTTAGTAGACCAATTAAAAGCTCCAAAATCAGTCATTGCAAAGATCAGGCGCCCAAAAAGCGCAGGATCACGCCATGACCGTCCTGAACCCACCTATAAGCCTGAGGACGAAAATGACATCATCCAAAGCTAAGATCGTTTACACACTGACCGATGAGGCGCCAGCCCTCGCTACACGGTCACTTCTTCCGATTCTGGAAACCTACGCCAAGCCGGCTGGCATTGAATTCGAAACCAGCGATATATCCCTGGCGGCCAGGATTCTCGCGACCTTCCCGGAGTACCTGGAAGAGAATCAGCGGGTTCCGGATGCCCTTGCAGAGCTGGGCGAGTACACCAAAGACCCCGACGCCAACATCATCAAGCTGCCGAACATTTCTGCCTCGATACCGCAGTTGCGCGCAGCCATTAAAGAACTGAATGATCAGGGTTACAAGGTTCCTGAATACAAGGAGAACCCTGAAACCGACGAAGAAAAAGACATCACAGCCCGCTACGCCAAAGTACTGGGCAGCGCCGTGAACCCGGTTCTGCGTGAAGGCAACTCCGACCGTCGGGCACCAGCCGCCGTCAAAGCCTTCGCACGCAAATATCCCCACACTATGGGTGATTGGAGCCCGGCTTCACGTACCCATGTAGCACACATGCGTGGTGGCGATTTTTACTCCAACGAACAGTCCCTGACCCTCGACAAGGCGACCAACGCCCGTATCGTTTTCGAGAACAAAAGCGGCAAGCAGACCGTGCTCAAATCCGATTTGCCCCTGCTGGAAGGCGAAGTGCTCGACGGCATGTTCATGAGCAAGAAAGCGCTCTGCAAATTCTTCGAAGATGTCATCGAAGATTGCGAAAAGACCGGTGTGATGTTTTCCCTGCACGTCAAAGCCACCATGATGAAAATCTCCCACCCGATCGTGTTCGGTCACGCGGTGAAGATTTACTACAAAGAGCTGTTTGATCAGTACGGCGACCTGTTCGAAGAAATCGGTGTAAACCCGAACAACGGCCTGTCTTCCGTACTTGAGAAAATCAAGTTGCTGCCGGAATCCAAGCAGGAAGAAATCCAGGAAGCTCTGCACAAAACCTACGAGCACCGCCCGGAAATCGCTATGGTTGACACCGTCAAAGGTATCACCAACCTGCACATGCCGAGCGACGTGATTGTTGACGCCTCCATGCCTGCAATGATCCGCAACTCCGGTAAAATGTGGGCCCGAGATGGCAAGCTCAAGGACACCAAGGCCGTTATGCCGGAGTCCACCTACGCCACCATCTATCAGGAAGCGATTAACTTCTGTAAGACTCACGGTGCATTCGATCCCACCACTATGGGTACAGTGCCAAACGTAGGTCTGATGGCGCAGAAAGCCGAAGAGTATGGCTCCCACGACAAGACCTTCGAAATCCAGGAAGACGGTATTGTGCGTGTGGTTGCCGAAGATGGCACTGTTCTGACCGAGCACAACGTGGAACAGGGCGATATCTGGCGCGCGTGCCAGACCAAAGACCTGCCGATCCGCGACTGGGTCAAGCTGGCGGTTAATCGCGCCCGCGCTACCGGCACGCCTGCTGTGTTCTGGCTGGACGACGAGCGTGCTCACGATGCCGAGCTGATCAAGAAGGTTCATACGTACCTTAAAGATCATGACACCGAGGGTCTCCATATCCGTATCGAGTCGCCCGTTCGCGCCATTCGCTGGACCATGGAGCGCCTGATTCGTGGCCTGGATACCATCTCTGTAACCGGCAACGTGCTGCGTGACTACCTTACCGACCTGTTCCCGATTCTGGAGCTGGGTACCAGCGCCAAAATGCTGTCAATTGTTCCCCTGCTGAACGGTGGTGGGCTCTACGAAACCGGCGCTGGCGGTTCTGCACCCAAGCACGTGCAGCAATTGCTGCAGGAAGACCATCTGCGCTGGGATTCGCTGGGCGAGTTCCTTGCTATTGCCGTGTCGTTGGATGAACTGGGTGAGAAACACGACAATCATCGTGCACGCCTGCTGGGTCAGACTCTCGACACAGCCACCGAGCGTCTGCTGGAAAACAACCAGTCGCCTTCTCGCGTGACCGGTGAGCTGGATAACCGTGGCAGTCACTTCCATCTTGCCCGCTACTGGGCAGAGGAGTTGGCAAGCCAGGATAGCGACAAGGAACTCAAAGAGTTCTTCACTAAAATGTCGGCACAGCTGGAAGAAAACAAGGACAAGATCCTGGAGGAAATGAGCGTTGTCCAGGGTCATCCGGCGGATATCGGCGGCTATTACCACCCACCTGCGGAGAAGGTGAAGGCGGTCATGCAGCCGAGTGAAACTCTCAACCGGATTATGGAAGATGCCCGCGCATCGGTGAAATAATCCCGGACGGCACCCGGGCACTTCGCCCGGGGCTGCCTGAGACAGAAGCCCGGAAAGCCTGTAACACAGCTCTCCGGGTTTTTTTATGCCTGCTGCAGCGGCACCAATTGCCCGCCGGTCAGCCGGGCCAGATCTTCGGGTGAAAGCTCAATCTCCAGCCCGCGGCGGCCAGCGCTGACGTAGATAGTGTCAAAGGCCTCTGCAGAGGCGTCAATCAAGGTTTTCAGGCGGTTCTTCTGGCCCAGGGGGCTAACGCCTCCCAGCACGTAACCGGTGCGGCGCTGGACTTCCTGCGGGTCCGCCATGCTTGCTTTCTTTCCGCCGGCAGCCTTGGCGATCAGCTTCATGCTCAGCATGCCGGTGACCGGGACCACGCCGACTACTAGCGTTTTGCCATCAACAGAGACCACCAGAGTTTTGAATATCCGGGATGGATCAACACCCAGCTTTTCTGCCGCCTCGTTGCCGTACCCGGCACTGGAAGAGTCGTGCTCATACTCATGGATATTGTGAAAAATGCCGGCTTTACTGGCCGCATCAATGCCGGGCGTCATAGAATGCTCCTGAAATCGTTGGTTTTTCTAATGGTCAACGGTCTATGATAACTTCAGAGTTAGCCAGCTCGAAGACAGAATAAAAACAGTCACCAATACCAAGGTGTACCCGATGAACCCAATAGCCCGTCGTGCACTGCACAGCTGCAAGGTCCCCAAGGATCTATCCAGCGTTACTCACCGCGATGCCGCGGGCGAAAAGCCGGAAGCGGCTGGCGTTGATACCCGCACGATAGACACTATCTGGAAAAGCGTCGAAGCCTTGTATCGCACGGGTGTTCACCCAGGCATCCAGATATCCGTGCGCCACCGCGGTGAGCAGATACTGCACCGGGCGATTGGCCATGCCAGCGGCAACGGCCCCCATGAGCCTGCCGGCACACCTAAAATAGCCATGACCACAGACACGCCCATCTGTTACTTCTCTGCCTCCAAGGCGGTTACTGCTTTGCTGGTGCACATGCTGGTCGAGCAGGGGTTGGTTAATCTGATGGATCCTGTGTCCTATTATTGCCCGGAGTTTGCCACGAACGGTAAACGGACCATTACTGTGCATCAGATTTTGTCTCACAGGGGCGGAATTCCCGCGATTCCCAACGAAACTCCGATTGATGTTTTGTGGAACCAGGATGAGATCTGGCGCTTGCTGTGTGAGGCCAGAGCGGTTGAAGTAAACGGCTCCAAGGTCGCCTATCATGCAATAACCGGCGGCTATGTACTGCAGCGCGTACTTGAAAAGGTAACCGGTGACTCCATCGAAAACTACCTGGATAGACACCTGCGTCAGCCCATGGGCATGAAGTGGTTCACCTATGGCATTCAGTCTGAGAACCTGCATGAACTGGCCACCAACTACGCCACTGGCCCCACACCGCGCTTTCCTGTGTCCTGGGTTGTCAACCGCGCGCTTGGCGGTGATATCTCCACAGTGGCGCAGGTGACAAACGATCCACGCTTTCAGGAAGCTGTGATTCCGGCGGGCAATTTGTGCGGCACGGCCGAGGAAATGGGGCGGTTCTTCCAGATGATGCTTAATGGAGGTACCTGGAATGGCAAGCGTATCTGCAGCGAAATCACCGTTCGCCGTGCCATTCAGCAGTTCGGTTCGTTACAGATTGACCGCACCATGATGATTCCCATGCGTTTCAGTGCCGGCATGATGCTGGGCGGCAATCCAGTTGGCTTGTGGGGGCAAAAAAGTCGCTACGCGTTCGGGCATGTGGGGCTGATCAACAAGCTCTGCTGGGCAGATGCCGCCCGGGATATCTCCGTAAGCCTGCTCAACACCGGGTTTCCTATTGTGGGGCATCACATACCTGCGCTGTGCAAGTTTGTTTATACCATTGCCAGTCAGTTCCCATTTCGCCCGGAAAGCGAGCGCCCTGTGGTCGCCGCCTGAAGCGACGACCATTCACAGGGTTCTTAGCTGGGCCTCCAGAATGCCAAGCACGGATGACAGAATATCGCGGAAGTCCGTTAGCGTCTGAGTGCGCTGGATAACGTCCTCGCGGCTCTCGTCCAGCTTTTCAAGCTTCGGCACAACCCGGCGAATGCCTTCAGTGATCACCTCATAAGGATAGTGGTGATCCTGAATACTGAGCTTGTTTATCTCGGACACTTCCTGGCTGAAAATACTGATGATGTCGTACAGCATGTCCTTGTGCTGGATGCTGGCGGCTTCCCAGTATGCGTCGTCCAGCAGTTCAAGTAGGGAGAGATATTCCCTCAGGGTATCGGCAACGGATGTCTGGCTCATAAACAATCCCGGTAGCTGGAAAAGAAACAGTCAGGAGAACTATAGCAGCGGATTCGTCGGGATTCTCTGGGCGCCTGCTCTGTTGCTGGATAATGACGTAAAAATGAAAACGTATTCATTCGTTGCGTTTTGTCGGACAGTTGTGCAAACTGCACTCTGATAAAGGAACTGCCGCCACTCAATGGATGAGAGACAATGGACAAGTACACAACCCAGCATCACGAATATCTTTCACCGACCAGAAACGTCCGGCTCGATCATCACGACAGCGTGCTAAGCCATGTGCACCAACAAGTCAGTATGGAAGTAGAGCGGCTGGAACGCCGAATCGAAGTTCTGCGCCTGACCAAGGCGCCCCACGTCGGCGTTATGATTTCAGCCTATGAGCGGATGATTGATCACAAAAAAAGCTTTTTGCAGACCTGTGATCTTGATGGGCATCGCGGTTACTGACGCACGTATGCTCCGGTTGCAGTCCAGCTCACAGCCGCATCGCTTTCTGTATCTTCGATGTCGAAAGTCGAAAAGACCAGGTCTACATTGGTTGCCGGATTGAACGCCGACTTCCCCGGTATCCTCCAGCCCGCAACCGCCCCGATCCGACTGCAGACAATAAACCATAAGACAGGCATCGACCCTCGCGGAGATCACATTTTGCAGCAACGGTGTAACCCGGCTTCAGGCAAAGCAGTGCAGTGGCTGCTTGTCGCCATGTTTTTGGTAACGGCTCTGGTGCCCGGCCTGGCGAGCGCTCAGGAGCAGTGCCGAAATGGCCAGATCGTTCTGGAACGCAATACAGAAAGCGTCCGTGATTTTGGCGGTTGCATCTCTTATATGGAGGATGCCGGCCAGCTTTATCTTTTACCGGACATTCTGGGAATGGAACCTGAGCGGTTCACCCGCCACCAAAGCGGCGTACTGAATTTTGGCTATACCGAATCTGCTTACTGGACCCGCTTTGATTTACGTGCAGATACCGGAGAGGTGGGTACAGAGTGGATTCTGGAACTGGCCTTGCCGCTGGTAGACGAGGTGGTGCTGTATCTGGTGCGCGATGGAGAGCTGATTGACCAGCGCAAAGCAGGCTATCAGGACAACTGGGCAGAGCGTGATCTGGCTGTGCCAAACCCCACCTTCCGGCTGACCCTGGAGCCCGGCAGCGTTACCTCTGTATACCTGCGCATTATCAATACCAACACCTTCCGCTTACCTGTCAGCCTCTGGAACCCCAATAGCTACATTGAAAAGGTGTCGGTGGACGAAATCGTCCGGGGTGCGCTGCTGGGGAGCCTGCTGGCCATTCTGGCCTACAACCTGTTTGTAGCCGTTTCTGTTCGCGAGCGCAGCAACATTTACTACGTGCTCTATCTGGTCTCAGCGGCGGTGTTTATTGCGACCGAACAGGTTCATGGTATCCAGTTGCTGGATAGCCGGCCCGCCCTGCTCGACAAAGAGTACCTGCATTTCCAGATCATCATGACCTGGTTCTGGGGCCTGCTGATGGCCCGCGCCCTGCTTGAAACCCGTACTCGTTCAATGGATCTGGACCGGGTTATCATGATGTGCATTTATTCGGTTGTCCTTACGTTTCTGCTGTCGCTGTTCCTTCCGTACCACGTTGCGATGGAATGGATTGTTATTGGCTCGATGCTGCTCTGTCTTATTCTGATCCTGGTGAGCTACCTGTCCTGGCGCTATTACAACCCGGCGGCTCGCTCCTACTTTTTCGCATGGACCCTGGCACTCATTGGTTTTGGCATCTACGCGCTGACGGTTATGGGTTATCTGCCGCTTAATACGTTCACCAGTTACGCGCCCCAGATCGGGCTCACCGCTCAGATTATCCTGTTTTCCTTTGCTCTGGCCGATCGGATCAAGCAGGTTCAGGGCCAGGCACTGAACTGGAGCCGGCGGGCACTAAACAGCCTGCAGCGTTACCAGTCATTGTTTGATAACGCCATTGAGGGCGTTTTCCAGATGTCGCCCGCGCGGCAGTTTGTAACGGCCAACCCTGCCATGGCGCGGTTGATGGGGTTCGGCAATAGTCAGGAGCTGTTGGCAAATAACCCGGATGTACTGGAGGCGTGTATTGCAGACAACCAGTTGCGGGAGCTGGTGGTTGAGCAGCTGGAGGCGCGAGGCACGATAAAAGGGGTGGAGGCCCGTTATCTGACGAACGCCGGAGAGGAGCGCTGGGCCATTATTTCACTCCACACAGCCTACGATACTGACGGCGAGCCTACGCACCTGGAAGGAACCTGCGTCGATTCCACAGAAAGCCATCGCCGCCAGCGCATTGAGCGCGAACGGGAACAGGAACGGCTGGAGAAAGAGCTTGCGCGCAATTCCGCAGAGGCCAAGAGCCAGTTCCTGGCCAATATGAGTCATGAGATCCGAACGCCGCTGGCGGCCATTATTGGCTACGGCGAGACGCTTATGGACCCGGATCTTGATGAGCAGGAAAAGCGCAGCAGCGCGGAGACCGTTGTCCGGAGCGGGCGACATCTGCTTGAACTGGTGAATGATATTCTTGACCATTCCAAAATCGATGCCAACAAGCTGGATGTGGACGTAGTTTCGGTGAACCTGCCAGAGCTGTTAGATGAGATTCGTGCTTTTTTTGCCCCCCGGGCCAAGGGAAAAGGTCTCGACTTCAATATACTCTGTGAATTTCCGCTGCCCGAGCAGATCCAGACTGACCCCACGCGCCTGCGCCAGATTATTATCAATTTGTGTGGAAACGCGCTTAAGTTCACGGAAAAAGGGTCAATCTTTCTGTCGATACGCTGTGATCGCGAGCAGGAAATGCTGGTCGCCCGGGTTGTCGATACGGGAATAGGCATGAAACCGGAGCAGATTGGCCGGCTGTTTGATCCCTTTGCTCAAGGCAGTGCTGCAATTTCCCGGCAGTATGGCGGCACCGGCCTCGGCCTGAGTATCTCGCGACGGCTGACGGAAATGCTGGGGGGCAGTATCCGTGTGAGTAGCACTTACGGAGAGGGCAGCGAATTTGAGTTATCGATTCGCACCGGTGCCCTGGATCAGGTTCACTTCCTGCAGGATGCGTCGGAGATGAGTCAGCGCCGGCGAGCCATTCCAATGGTTGTGGCGCCGCGCCTTTCCGGGCGCATACTCTGTGCGGAGGACAACGATGTAAACCGGCGCCTGGTCTCGTTGCTGGTGAGTCGTACCGGAGCTGAGCTTGTGCACGTGGGTAATGGCGCCGAAGCGCTTGAGATGGCTGTCCGGGAGCCTTTTGACCTGGTTCTGATGGACATTCAGATGCCCGTGATGAATGGGCGCGATGCCACCGCAGCGCTGCGGGAGGCCGGGGTGAATACGCCCGTTATCGCACTGACCGCCAATGTGATGTCTGAGGACATTGCCGACTACCGGCTTGCAGGCTGCAACGAACACCTCGCTAAACCGATCGACAAGCAGCGCTTTTATGAGGTTCTGGCCCAGTACCTGAAAGCTAATGTCGGCAATGCCGTAGAGCTGGGCCAGCAATACCGTGGCCGGGTGCTGGTGGCCGAGGACAATGAAGAAAACCGGCAGCTTATGGAACGGATGCTGAACCGCCTTGGCCCGGATGTTGTAACGGTTGCCTCGGGCGCTGAAGCCGTACGTAAAGCGCTTTCAGAATCGGTGCAACTGGTACTCATGGATCGGCACATGCCGGAAATGGACGGCGTGGCAGCCACGCAGCTGCTCAGGCAGGCAGGTTTCCGGCGCCCGATCATTGCCTTTACGGCGGGCGACCAGCAGGAAACCGATGCACTGCGTGATGCAGGTTGCGATGGAGTGCTGGAAAAACCGATAGATGAGCATCGTTTACAGTCACTGTTGAGTCGTTTTCTGGAGCCTGGGTTACCTGGGGACGGCAGTGCGGAGAGCGACGAGGAGATTGGTCGCCTGGCAGCCAGATTCCTGTCAGGGTTGAGTGAACGCCGGCAGCGGATGAGCCAGGCACTGGCAAACGGTGATCAGGCCGTGCTTGAAACGGAAACGCATCAGATCAAAGGCTCTGCGGGCGCCATGGGGTATCCGGCAATGACCCGTCAGGCGGGCATTCTGGAGGCGCTTGTAAAAGTCACCTGCCCGCAGTGGAGCCAGGTTCGCAGTGAACTGGCGATACTGGATGAGATGATAGTGAATGAACAAACACAGAGTAAAACAGGATCGGGCCTATGAGTGAGCGCCAGTTACACCGTGAACACCAGTCCATGAGCATAATGTACGGCACCTACGCCGATATTCTGTTTGTGCTTTTTCCTTTCCTTGTTATTGGTATGCAGCGCCTTTGGGATGGTCGCCTTTATGAGACTCTGATGAATGCTGATCTGAGCATAGCCGCAGCCATTCTTGCCGGCCTTGCCATCGGGAGGTTTGTGCTCGGTCTGGTCACTAACCGGGACCTTGGCCGCTACAAGGAGCGTATTGTATTCTTTATTGCGCTGACACTGTTTGTGGTGCTCGGGCCCGCCATTATTCTGATGCTAAGCATCACCGGGGGCACCGAAGTACCGGGATTTGTGGCATTTGTGCAGCCTGTGCTGCTGATTATTGCGATCTCGCTCTATTCAACCGCTGTCAGTATCAGCAATATACTGACCCGGGATGACGGCCAGGAATCATACACGGCCAATGCTGATGAGCATCTGACGGATATAGCCCACGTTCCGGGAGCCAGGCATGCGCCACTGGATCTCCCTCGCCACACAGGCACCGACTCTTGGTAATCGCCGTTCTGCAAGGCGCCCGGGCGGCAATACGCCCGGCGAAAATAGGAGACAAAAGATGGGTAATTTGACCGTACTGGTTGTTGAAGATGAGCCAGTGATGCGCGAACGCCTGGTTGAGATGCTTTATAAAGCTGGAGCAACTGACGTAACAGAGTGCGAAAATGTGGCGTCGGCCCAAAAGGCATTTGAAGGCGGCAAGTTCCATCTCGTGCTGTTGGATCTCGGCTTACCGGATGGCGATGGCCATGAATTGATGAAGGCATTCAAAGCGGCCCGGGATGGACAGCATGTTGTGCTGGTCACTGCGGATGACTCTATCGAAAGCATTCAACGGGCAATCAGTGCCGGTGCCAACGGCTATGTCGTGAAGCCTTACTCCCAGGAGAAAATTTACGATGTAATCGGCAATTATGAAGTGATGCATGATGGCGGCCCGGCAAAAGCACAGGGTCTGAACCGGCACCATTAACTGGCTTAGACGCTCGGGGTTTCGTGGGCATCAGGCCCGGTAGTGGAAAGTTCGTAGCCACTAACTCGTACAGATATTCAGTGCCGCATGGGCGATAATTCGCATACTAACTAACTCCCATGCTTGAAGATACCCAGAGGTTGAAACCTAAGAAGATGTCCGAAGAATCCGGATCTGCCCGCAATAAGTTCCGTTTCCATTTCGCAGTAGAAATCATTCTGGTAGCCGCTCTGGCCATATACATGGTGCTGGCACAGGGACAGGTCGTTGGTGATGATCTTGCCTTCACCATTGTAGGGGCCGGGCTAATGGCGCTGGTCACTTACTGGACCTTGTCTACCCTGAGGGGCGGTCTGGAAATGATCGTTCTCAGAGCGCGCGGCCTGAAGCTGAAGCACTGACGTATTCCCAGGTTTTCTGCAGAATCAGAGCATCGTTTGCCGCACGGTGAACGGGTAGGCCCAGCTCTGCAATAACCTGCTGGCGTGCATCTGGCCACAGCTTTACCTGCCGTGAATCGAGCAGCATGGACACAGACTCCAGTTGGAATCCGGGCTTCATACCGGCAGCCCGGAACAGCCGATACAGCCAGAAACTGTCGAATGTCCAGGCGTCGCAGAACACGTAACCGGACAACAGCCGGTTAAGGTGATGAGCCACCTCCGTTACGGCGTTGCCCTCCGCAGACAACCTTGCCCTTGAAATACCATGAATCTGCTCCGCGCTTGCTGACCAGTCCTGCCAGAGTATGTGGGGCGCAATCAGCCAGCTATGGAGCGCGCTGTCAGGCATGCAAACGCCCACCTCGATCGGGTAGCTTGCAATCAGGTCAAGGCTTGAAGCCTCGAAATCGATAAATGCGGGGCGCAGTTCTGTGATCATTGGCAGTCTGACAGTCAGGTTGTTTTGGGGCCAGTTTACCCGCCCGCCTTCACAGACGCGAACCCAACCCGCCTTTGCACTGTTACAATACGCGGATTATATTGCCCGGTTTTTACACAATCGTTTATTGCCTTGCCAGGAGCCCGCATGACTGACACCGTGGTTGTAATCTATTCCGGAGGTATGGACTCCTTTACCTTGTTGCATCGTGCGCGCGCCCGGGGGCTGAAGATTCATGCGTTGTCCTTCAATTATGGCCAGCGTCACGTCCGTGAGCTTGATGTTGCCCGCTCTGTTTGCACAGACCTCGGCATTCCCCACAAGGTGATCGACATACGCGCCATGAGCGAGGTTATGTCCGGTTCAGCGCTGACCTCCGACGATGCCATACCCGAAGGCCATTACGAAGAAGAAAACATGAAGGCCACGGTGGTACCCAATCGCAACATGATCCTCCTCTCCCTGGCAACCGGCTATGCCGTAACCGTGAATGCGGGTGCTGTGTGGTACGGCGCTCACGGGGGCGATCATGCGATTTATCCTGACTGCCGGCCGGAGTTTGTCGAGAAAATGGATGCCGTATGCCGCATCGCAAACTACGAGCCAGTGGGTATCGAAGCGCCGTTCATGCATATGAGCAAAGGTGAAATTCTGGCCGAAGGCCTGAAGCTCGGGCTCGACTATGCTCACACCTGGACTTGTTATAACGGGCGGGAAAAGGCCTGCGGGCTTTGCGGCTCTTGCGTGGAACGGCTCGAAGCCTTTGCGGAAAATGCTCTTGCAGATCCGTTGGCCTACGAGGCGGGGCGCTGATGTACCGGGTCAAGGAAGCGTTTTATACCTTACAGGGTGAGGGTGCCCAGGCGGGGCGCGCAGCGGTGTTCTGTCGCTTCAGTAAATGCAATTTGTGGACCGGCCGGGAAAAAGACCGCGCAACGGCGGTTTGTAATTTCTGTGATACCGACTTCGTGGGCACGGATGGCCAGAATGGCGGCGCCTTTGAAACCGCAGAGGCCCTGGCGGCTCACATCCGCAGTCTCTGGCCGGATGCGCCAGGGGCACCCTATGTGGTTTGTACTGGTGGTGAGCCGTTATTGCAGCTGGACGACGAGCTGATCAATGCGTTTCATCAACAGGGCTTTGAGGTGGGTGTAGAAACCAACGGCACCCTGCCAGCGCCAGCCGGTATTGACTGGCTGTGCGTAAGCCCGAAGGCGGACGCCCCCGTTGTGATTGAAGCCTGCGATGAGCTGAAGCTGGTGTACCCCCAGCCCAAGGCCATGCCGGAGAGGTTCACCCATATAAAGGCGCGGCACTTTTTCCTGTCGCCTATGGCGTCACCGTCTGCCCCGGATGGCAGCACAGACCCGGTCAAGCAGAGCAATACTCGCAGAGCTACGGATTACTGCCTGGCACACCCCCGCTGGCGCCTGACCCTGCAAATGCACAAAATCATCGGAATCGACTGATCACGCTGTCTCCGGTGAGTGCGCGCGCGGAAATACCGAGGCTGATTTCCGTTCAGCCGCCCTGTAGTGACTTGGGGAGACGCCTGTCCAGCGCTTGAAGGCACGGGTAAAGTTTGCTGCGTCGGCGTAGCCCAATACTTCCGTAATCTGGTTCAGGCTCAAGCTGGTGCCAGTCAGTAGTTCCACTGCACGTTCCAACCGCACCTGATCCACAAGGTTCTGGAAGCTGGCGCTTTCCTCCTGAAGCCGGCGCTTCAGCGTACGTTCGGATACAAACAGAGTGGCTGCGGCCCGCGCCAGCTTTGGCGGGAACGGGTAGCTGGTTTCAATCACCCGCCGCACACGGCAGGCAAAACCCGCATCCCCGGTAAGTTGTTTAAGAGCATCTTCGCACTGGGTGCGGGATGATTCCGCAAGTTGATCGTCGCTGAAGCGGATGGGCGCTGACAGGCCCTCGGTCGGAATAACCAGTGCATTTTCCGCTGCATCATACTCAACCGGGATCACGATCGACGGTCGAAAGCGGTGAAAATAAGCGGGCTCTGGCCCCATTCTGAGAATTCTCGACCCTTTTATTGTAGTGCCGGTAAGCTGTTCGCCCATGAAGGCGCAGCCAAACAACATGGCGTCCATGACAAACCCTTGCGCCGGCCCCGGATCACCGTCACAGAGAATGCTGTAGTGCATGTTGTCACCGTGTTCATGGCGCCTTACGCTCAGGTCCGGTGCCCGGAGAGTGAGATAGCGGGTCATCAGGTTGAGCGCGTCCTGGAGTGTGCGGCTGCTCATTACGGCTACGCCCAGGGCACCGTGCAGAGGTAGCTTCAGTTTGCTGGCCAGCATGATGCCAAGGCCCGGCTCACCGCTTTCAACCATGGCGCGGGTGACGAACTCACTGGCCTGCGCCTGGCTTACCCTGACATCTGCAGACTTCAGTCGCACCGGGTCCAGGCCGACCCGACGCAGCAGATCGCGTTCGTCCAGACCAATACTGTTCAACAGTTCAGCCAGTATATGCAGGTAGATGGCCGGCATACCCAGGTCCTGAGTAATCGAGGCAGAGACACGCATGGGAATCCTTGTTAAAAGCTGCTCTTGTTATCTGACGGAATGACCACTGACTTCGATTATGACCTTTGCAGCACCTTGCCCCCATGACTTCAATGACGCGTCAATGGGCACTCGAGGCCAATCGGCTTGATTAAGGCAGGGTTAGTCAGGTTCCGCGGGGAGGTTCAGAGCCGAATATCGGTGATCACCGGGTTGTGATCAGAGGAGCGCCACGGCGACGCAGCGGTGCCCGGCAAATTATTTTTGTATGCCAGAGCCGATGGCTCGTCGGCATTGATGTTCCAGGTTCTGGCACTGATGATCCGTGACTTGAGGGACGGCGAGGCGAGAGCGTAATCCAGCGAACCTTTTTCACCTTTGTATCGATAGGTGTATTGGTCACACTGCTGCGCCGTGCAGGGGTGGAAATGATGAACCATGCTGGTGAATCCCGCTTGTTGCAGAGCTTGCAAGGGCGCCTCCCGGAAATAGCTGTTGAGATCACCGGTGATCAGCGTACCCGCAAGGTCGGGGACCTGCGGCAGTTGTTCAAGCCAGTCTGCAAGGGCATGAGCCGCTTCTGTACGGCGCGCGGCATAGCACCCCTGGCCGTCATTCCTGTCGCGATTGAGGCCTGTTGCACCTTGGCAGGACTTTGATTTCAGATGTGGCACCACGACCTGAATTGCAAGACGCTGGCCTTCGGGCCGGAAGGTCTGACTCAGCGGGGGGCGACCCTGTTTGCTGAACGGGCCGGTGTTCAGGCGTTCCGGCTTTGTCTCGGCTACGATGCGATCACGCCGGTACAGCAAGCCCGTGCGGATCTTGTCCTGGCCATCAGCGTCCGGGGTGGCAACAAAGGCCCATTGTGGCCCGAGAGCCTGTGCCAGTTGTGCAATTGCGCTGCTGCTACTGTAGCCGTCATTCTCAAGCTCAGTAATGGCCAGAATATCCGGATCTGGCCGGCGGAGCGCTTCTATCAGCCGTCGTTGCTGTACCTCCAGAGCCAGCGCAGTCGGAGCACCGCGCGCCGTTGGAAAGCCTTCACCCTCGCCATCGCCGTTAAAATAGTTCTCCAGGTTCATGGTCATAACCCGGATATGTTGCTCCTCCGGACGGCCGGGTGCGGACGGCCTCACGTTTATCGACTCGAAAACCGGTGGTTTTTCGGGTTGTATCCGCCAGGCTCCGAACCGGTAATCGAGAATACCCGTGAGTTCCCGGACAATATCGCCATTGCGAACCGTGTTCTTGTTACCCAGGCCGCCGGGTGGCCAGGGTATCGGGCGGGGATCGCGAGCGCCGCGGCCATCGTCCAGTAGGAGTCTCTGCTGCCGGTTTCGGCCGGCGATCTGTGTGGCCTGTGGGCCTGGTTCCAGGTATTCCGTGGGCACCACTTGATCGCCAGCTGCCAGTGTGAGTTCGCCGTAACGTGCCAGGTTCCAGGAATCGATAACCGTCAACGGCTGAGCCACCCGGATCCGCATGTTTTCAAGAGATTCCAGTGCGCCCGGCCATAGCAGCGCCAGAGTTTGAGCTTTCGGGAGGGGTGCCGAGCCGCAGGAGGTGATAGTTTGAATATCGGCCAGTTCGGTCAGGCCATGGAATTCCTTGACGGTGCCACTGACGCGCAAGCGTTGCCCCGGCGCCCCCGTCTTTTTGCGGGTAAAAATAAACAGAGCTTCGGAGGTCTGGGGATTACCGTCGGTTTCGCCGTCAGCCTGCTGCAGATAAAAGCCGTTAAACCCATCGTCCATGCGGGCGTCGAACGTGAGAATGCCCTCCACAGTAACGCGATCACCGGCGAGCGGAGAGGTGTCACCCCGGCCCTGAATTTCAGAGACCGGTGTCGCCGGCTCGCCACAAGCGGTTGCTGCAAAGCCGTATGAGGCAGGTAGCGAAAAAACAAGGAACAGGGCACAAAAGTGCTTTGCGCTCGGGGCCGTCACCATGCTGATTCGTTTATCTGAGACCCGCAACGGCTTTCAGGGCGCGTTCGCGTTTGCTGCCGAAGCCGAGCTGATCCGGATTGGTCAGTTCAAGTTGTTGAATCAGCGGGTCTGGATGATGGTTGTCCAGTGTGATTCCAAGCCGCGACAAAACGTAAGGTACAAGAGCGGCCCGGGCATCAACATTCAGAACGCCATTTTCCATGCCGTAGTCCAGAGCGATAATCTTTTGCTGGGCCTCGGTCAGGCGATGGTCCGGAGCGATCGACATGGTGACGTTGCGGTTCCAGTCATCATCTTGCTGGCTGGAGTGCTTGGCTTTCTGTCGCAGAGCGATGGGTGCAGCGTGGAAGCGGCTGAGGGCGAAGTCCCGGAATTCGCGATTGGAGTCACACCAGGCGCGCAGGTGCCAGTTGTTTCCGGTGCAAACCAGCGTGTGCGGTTCAAGAATGCCCTCTACAGCTTCAGGGCGGCTCAAGGATGCGTAACTCGCTTTGAGTTGGCGGCCATGGCGGGTGGCAGCGACAACGGCGCGCATGGTTTCGGGCGCGATAACCCGGATCGGGGCGTAGACAACGGTACTGTCTGGCAGCCCAATATCAAGGTCTTCGAAAGTGCCGCTGAGGTTTTGCTGGCGTGCGAGCAGGTCCTGGTATTCGCTGACGTGTCCACGCGTAACCACAGGCTTGAAACGGGCCGCAGGCACGTAGCCTTTGAGGTGGCGATCATAAACAAGATTGCCCGGTGCCAGCTCGCGCAAGTAAGTGTTTATATCCTTGGATGCCTGCTGCCGGCCGATACCAAAGCTGTGACAAATGTGGTTGGTGGTCAGACGACCCTCCCACAGTGCAATGGTTTCGATGAGTCGGTAGCGAAGCAGCAAATCCCATCGGATGGGCCAGTCCGTTTTCTTCATAACCAGACGCTCACGGGTTTATTGAATATCTGTAGTTTATGTTACCTCCTATGCCACGGTTGTTCTGTTACGTCACATTAATGTGAAACATTGTGAAATCGCGCCATAGCCGCGGCTGACGCTCCCGCGCTGTGTGCAGACTTGCGGCAAGTGCGTAGTAGTCACTTCGCTGAGGTACTGTTGTAATACCGCTCCAGTAAAGCCCGGAGCTTTCTCAATGACCCGCACGGTCGCCTCCCTCTCTGCTCTTCTCATGAGTATCGTTCTGCTGGTCAGCGGAAATGCGTTTCTGATGACTCTGCTGGGTATTCGCCTGAGCATCGAGTCGGTCTCACCAGACGTTATCGGCTGGGTGCTGGTGTGCTATTCCATAGGCTTTGTTCTGGGTACTCTTTACGTGCACCGAATTATTGGCCGGGTTGGCCATATTCGAGCGTTTGCTGTATTTGCGACGATCGCTGCCGTGACCGCACTCCTTTACCCCATGGCCGTTTCCACGGAGCTCTGGGCGTTTTTGCGGGTGCTTTCGGGATTCAGCATTGCCGGCGTGCTGGTTGTTATAGAAAGCTGGTTCTCCAGCCGTGCCACCAACAGTAACCGGGGCGCCCTGTTTGCGGTCTACCAGATCGTTTTCTACCTTTCTGCCGCTGGTGGCCAGCTTATTGTCAACGTGGGCGATCCAGCCAACTTCATGCCGTTTTCGCTCGCCGCGATTCTGCTGGCGCTGGCGTTGATCCCCTTGTCTCTTACCCGGATGGAAGCGCCGGTCATCGAACAGGTTCGGCGCATCTCGTTTTTCACGCTCGCCCGCGAGTCATTTACCGGCGTTTCCGGCGCCGTGACCTGTGGCATTCTGATTGGCGGTTTTTATGCACTGGGGCCGGTGTACGCAACCCTGATCGGGCTGGATGTCGCCAAAACGTCAACCTTTATGGCCAGCGCCATTATTGCGGCCATGCTTCTTGCCTGGCCTCTCGGGCGGCTGTGTGACCGCTTTGATCGCCGCCGGGTCATGTTCTGGGTGGTGTTTACTGCGGCAATTGCAGCAGTTGCAGTCAGTTTTACGGGCGCTGGAAACCCCTGGTTGCTCATGCTTCTGGTGGGAATATTTACCGGCCTTTCGGCAATGATTTACCCGATTTCTGTTGCTATAACCAACGACCGCATGGAAAGCACTCGTATTGTAGCGGCAAGTGCTACTTTGCTGCTCAGCTACGGTGTTGGCAGTGTCATCGGCCCCATTGCGATGGCGGAGCTGATTAATCTGATGGGCCCGATAGGCCTGTTTGTGGGCAATGCAGGGGTCTTGTTTGTTCTTGCGGCGATCACGTCGCTGCGCATTACTTATACCGATGATGTCGCTGTAAAGGACCAGGAGCATTATGTGCCCGCAATGCCCGAAACCTCTTCTGTACTGACAGAAATGGATCCGCGGAATACGGAATTCCATGAATCCCCTGAGGTTGAAGAAATGCATGAGGAATCTCTGCGTCACACCGGCTGACGCAGGGGGAACCGGCCAGGCTTTCGGTTTTTCCCGATGTCGTTTTGTTTTAAACTCTGTTCTTATTTCAATGGTTAGCTTACTATTAGTAACTTTCCCATAATGTGAGTCTTTTGGTCGGCGCTGTGTGGCTCACGAAGCGCGATTCCGGCCCCGGAACGGAGTGTTAACCATGAAAGATCAATTCCCCTTTGCTGTCGCCCGGGTAACCCGTCGCTGGCGCAAGCTGTTAGACGAGCGCCTGAAAGACCTGGGTGTTACCCAAGCGCGCTGGACCACCATGGTCTATCTCAAGGAAGGTGGCGAAGGCCTCACCCAGCGGGAGCTTGCGGGCCTGATGGCTATCGAGAATCCTACGCTTGTCCGTTTGCTGGACAGCCTGGAGCAACAGCACCTGATTGAACGTCGGGCATGCCCCAATGATCGCCGGGCCCGTCGTTTGCATCTCACGGATCCAGGCCGGGAGTTCATGGAGGTTCTGACCGCTCGAGCCAATACGCTGCGGGACGAAATGCTTGACGGCATCAGCGAGGATGAAATCGAAAGCGCGCTGAAAGTGTTTCACAAAATTCTGGATAATGCTGAAAAGCAAAAGTAAGTTCTTTGGGGCGACCGCTCGGCACTTGCATGCAAAGTGCGTTGCTCGGGTAGTTGTTAAGCCTGCAGTGATTGCTTAAGATACAACTCTTCTTCTTCAGGGGAGTAGCTTCCGCGCTTGGTATTCAGGGGCGGACGGTGGTCAACATACTTGGGGCACATTCCCCATGGCCATCGTGTTTCATTGGTTTACCGGTGAAATTGGCAAGACCTGAGGCAGACTTACCTCCAAGGGCGGAAGGTGAGGCTGTCTCATGTCTCACTATCCGCCCCGGACTGATCCATGGATGCATTTCTTACCTCCACCATAGCCGTAGCCATCGCGGAAATTGGTGACAAGACCCAGTTGCTCTCGCTCTTTCTGGTTGCCCGTTATTCCCGGCGTTCTGCCATTATCACGGGCATTCTGGTTGCAACGATTTTGAATCACGCCTTGTCTGCCTGGCTGGGTGCCTGGGTCGCGGCATGGATTCCCGAGGCCTGGTTACCCTGGATTCTCGCGGTGAGCTTTGTGTTGATTGCGCTGTGGCTCCTGATTCCCGACAAGGACGACACCGACGACTCCCGGTTTCTGGGCATGGGGGCTTTCATGGCGACAACCGTGATGTTTTTCCTGGCAGAGATCGGTGATAAAACCCAGATAGCCACTGTTGTACTGGCGGCCCGTTTTACTGAAACAACCTGGGTTATCGTCGGTACAACAGCGGGGATGTTGCTGGCCAATATACCGGTTATCATGGCGGGTCACTGGTTAATGGATCGCATGCCACTTGCGACCGCTCGAGTCTGCGCAAGCATTCTGTTTGCCGTCATGGCCGTTGTGACCCTTTCATCGGTCATCTGGAACTCTTGAGAGTGGCCGCTGTCACTGCATGCGTAGATGCAGGTTTTTCTGGAATGGGATTTATGGGATTCAAAAAGTATTCAGCATTGATGTTGCTGGCGGGTGCGCTGGTTTCCCAGCCACTGTGGGCCGCAGAGCCAAGCAGTGCAACTGAAAAGCCTGTCGCCGGGACGGTGCCTGATCGCAGCCCCCGGGTGCCAACGTTCAAAGTGAACGGAGATCTGGCCGGCCAATTGGGCGTGTTTACTACCCGTTACGAAGATACGTTTGCCGAAGTGGGCAGCCAGCTTGCGATGGGCTATCTCGAGCTGGTGAAAGCGAATCCGGGTGTTGATCCCTGGCTGCCCGGTGAAGGCACCACGATCACATTGCCGCGCCAGTACATTATTCCGGAGGCCCGCCGTGAAGGTATTGTGATTAATCTGGCGGAGTACCGGCTTTACTATTTTTCCGAGGATGGCGTGCAGGTTTATCCGGTTGGGGTTGGTACGTCTGAAAACCCGTCCCCACTGGCCGATGCAAAGGTCACCATGCCTCTGGAATCACCTGCGTGGTATCCGCCTGCCAGCATTCGCGCGGAGTATGAAGCGTCTGGAGACTTTCTGCCGCGAATGATACCGCCCGGCCCTGATAACCCGTTAGGCAGCCATGCCCTTTTGCTGAGTGAAAAGGGCTACCTGATTCACGGCACTAACAAGCGGTTTGGCGTGGGCATGCCGGTCAGCCACGGCTGTTTCCGGATGTATAACGAAGACATTTCCCGCTTCGTGTATCAGGTGAGCAAAGGCACCTCGGTTCAAATCGTCAATGAACCGGTAAAAATGGGGATGTCCGGTGGCGAAGTCTGGCTTGAAGTTCATCGCCCCCATGAAGAATACAGCCAGCAGGACAGAGATCGTCTGTGGCGTGAAGTTACCCTGACAGTCGAAGCCTTCCGCAAGAAGCATCCGGGTGTTGAGGTCCAGCGCAGGTCGATAGAGCTGGCCGTGGACC
>JAGPVT010000051.1 GCA_018066865.1 Marinobacter sp.
CAATTACCCCACCCGCTTCGATGCTCGTGAAACCGAGCGCGCGCTGAAAGGAACGGGTATAGAAGTGCCCCGCCTCGAGAGTTATGCACCGGTGATCTGGGACTTCTGGGAGCGTCATCTCGATCCTGACCTGTTCAAGGATCACAGTCTGAAAGGCACTGTTGAAGGTAAGGTGTGTGTGATAACCGGTGCAACCTCCGGTATTGGCTTGGCAACGGCTGAGAAGCTGTCGGAAGCTGGCGCTATTCTGGTGATTGGCGCCCGCACCAAGGAAAAACTGGACGAGGTGGCTGCAGCCCTGGAAGCCAAGGGTGGCAGCGTGCACGCCTACCAGTGTGACTTCTCCGATATGGAAGACTGCGACCGGTTTGTGAAAACCGTTCTGGATAACCATGGCCACGTTGATGTGCTGGTGAACAACGCCGGGCGTTCGATCCGTCGTTCGCTGTCGTTGTCCTTCGATCGCTTCCACGATTTTGAGCGCACCATGCAGCTGAATTACTTTGGCTCTGTTCGCCTGATTATGGGCTTTGCACCCTCCATGCTGGAGCGCCATCGCGGGCATGTAGTTAATATTTCTTCCATTGGTGTTCTTACCAACGCGCCACGCTTTTCGGCCTATGTAGCGTCCAAATCGGCGCTGGATGCATTCAGCCGATGCGCAGCGTCTGAATGGTCAGATCGCAACGTAACGTTTACCACCATCAATATGCCGTTGGTGAAAACGCCCATGATTGCGCCTACTAAAATCTATGACTCGGTACCGACCCTCTCGCCGGAAGAGGCGGCAGATTTAGTGACGAGCGCAATTGTTGAGCGCCCCAAGCGTATTGCTACGCGCCTTGGTATCTTTACTCAGGTGGTACATGCATTGGCGCCGAAGATGGGGGAAATCATAATGAATACCGGGTATCGCATGTTCCCGGATTCATCTCCGGGAGTAGGTGGCAAGTCCATTGAAAGGCAGAAGGTGTCCACGGAGCAGGTGGCATTCGCTGCTGTTATGCGCGGTATTCACTGGTAAGCAGTATTTTTTGTAGCTTTGAATCGAAAAAACCCGCATTTTAATTGCGGGTTTTTTTGTGGGTGCTGTTTGTCGGAATGTAGCTGGTGCTATTCGGTTTCATCCGGAATCAGTGGAGGCGGAAACCCGCCCAGGTCTAGCCAGCGATTGACTATCCCGCAGAACAGGTCGGCTGTTTTTTCCGCATCGTAGGCAGCGGAATGGGCTTCTTTACTATTGAACGGAATGCCCGCCAGTTTGCAGGCTTGCGCCAGAACCGTGTGGCCATAGGCCAGGCCAGCAAGGGTGGCCGTGTCGAATGTGGAGAAAGGGTGGAAAGGGTTCCTGTTGATCTCCGCTCGTTGTGCTGCAGCAAATACAAAGTTGTGATCGAAGGTTGCGTTGTGTCCCACGAGCACTGCGCGCTTGCAATCGTGTGCCTTGACCGCCTTGCGGATGGGGCTGAAAATTTCGCTCAGGCCCTCCCGCTCAGGCACGGCTTCCCGTTCCGGGTTCCAAGGGTCGATCCCTGTGAAGTCCAGTGCAGACTGTTCCAGATTGGCGCCTTCAAACGGGTCAATCTGTTGCACATAGGTTTCAGCCCGTCGCAACCGACCGTCTTCGTCCATGGTCAGTATTACCGCAGCGATTTCCAGCAGCGCGTCGCGTTCCGGATTGAACCCGCCGGTCTCCACATCGACAACAATGGGCAAAAAACCGCGGAATCTGCGGGACATGGGGTGCGATTGTCTGTTTTCGTCAGTCACTAAAGCTCCGGTTGTGGCCGTTTATCAGGAAGTCAGGATAGGTTTATGCCAAGCGCCAGTTAATGGTTTCGCCGGCTTTCAACGGAACAATGGCACCACCCGCCAGTGGCAACTCATTGGGCATTGTCCAAGGTTTCTTCACCAGTGTAATGGTATCGGTATTTCGCGGAAGACCATAGAAATCCGCACCGTTCAGGCTGGCGAATGCTTCCAGTTGGTGAAGAATGCCGAGTTCTTCAAAAATCTCCGCATACAGTCCGATGGCACCATAGGCCGAATAACAACCTGCGCAGCCGCAGGCAGCTTCCTTCTTGTCCTTGGCATGCGGTGCGGAGTCGGTTCCCAGAAAGAATCGCTTGTCGCCGCTGGCAACGGCATCCCTCAGGGATTGCTGGTGCCGGTTGCGCTTCAGGATCGGCAGGCAGTACAGGTGAGGGCGTATGCCACCGACCAGCATGTGATTGCGATTGTACATCAGATGTTGAGGCGTAATCGTTGCCCCAAGGTTGTCGCCCTGATGATGCCGAACAAACTCCGCGGAGTCGGCGGTGGTTATATGCTCAAGTACAACTTTGAGGCTGGGGAAGGCGTCCAGTGTGGGTGCCAGAACGCGTTCGAGGAACACCTTCTCCCGATCAAAAATATCGATGTCTGCATCGGTGACTTCTCCATGAACAAGCAGCAACATGCCGCATTCAGCCATGGCTTCGAGTACCGGATAAATGTTGCGGATGTCCTGCACGCCGGAAGCGGAATTTGTGGTGGCTCCCGCCGGGTAGAGTTTGGCTGCAACAACGCCATCTGCACTTGCTTCAAGGATGTCTTCGCGGGACGTGGATTCTGTCAGATAAAGCGTCATCAGAGGCCGGAAGCCTGTGCCCTTGGCTGCTGTCAGAATGCGATCCCGGTACGCCGAGGCTTCAGCGGTGTTGGTTACCGGCGGAGCAAGGTTCGGCATGATGATGGCACGCCCGAAACAGGCGGCGGTTGCAGGCACAACATCCGTTAGAACATCGCCGTCTCGAACGTGGAGGTGCCAGTCGTCGGGGCGCACAAGAGTAAGCTGTTCGGTCATTTGCTGGCTTCCGCAATACCTTCAAAGGGGAAAAAAAGAGGCGTGAAAGGCGCGTTCGCTTTGGAAGGCGCTTTGGCCCGGAAAAATTTTGCAGATTATAGCAGAACGCGCCGGTGATTGTTTTTCCTCTCACCGATTAAAGAACACCGCGTAGGTGCCGATAAACAAGGAAATCATGAAACATCCGTGAAACAACTGTATGACTGTTATGGCACTCGCTTTCACCAGAAAATCGCGAAATCTGCTGGGAATGCTGACACTAGGCATCTTTTTGCCCGGGTCAGGCCTGGCTGGAAGCTATGGCGCGGGAATCTCAAACAGTCAGTGGTATCTTGCCGAATCCGTGTTCGAGTGCTCTATGGTGCATGAAGTTCCGGGCTATGGTCGGGCTGTTTTTCGTCACAGAGCGGGAGAAAGTCTGTCGTTTTTCCTGGAGTCTGAATCTCACCTTATGCGCCCCGGGCGAGGCGCCCTGGTTGTTGAGGCGCCTGCCTGGCGGCCGGGTATCGCACCAAGGCCTGTGGGAGCGGTAGACATATCAGAGGGGCGTCGTCCGGTATCTCTTGAAACGCGACAGGCTGTGATTCTCGCACAAAGCCTTCTTGACGGCATGCGCCCCACGATTACTCGTGCTTCCTGGTACGATGGCAGCCCGGTTCGTGTGCAGGTTTCCAATATCAATTTCAACGGCCAGTATCAGCGCTATCGTTCGTGTGTTGCGAATCTGCTGCCGGTCAATATCGATCAAGTCGGGAGATCACGAGTTGCCTTTGCCAGCGGCAGCAAGAGTCTGTCTGAAACGGATATGAATATGCTGGACGATATCGTTGCCTATCTCATAGCCGATTCCACGGTCGAGCGGGTATTTGTTGATGGGCACAGCGACAGCGTTGGAAGCCGTATTGATAATCGCGCATTGTCTGAGGATCGCGCCAACGTGGTAGCGGATTATCTGAAAAGCCGGGGAGTGGATCCGAACCTGATTACGGTGAGGGCCCATGGCGATCAGTACCCGGTATCCAAACGGCCTGCCGATAATCGCCGCACAACCATCCGCTTGCAACGCGAGGGCGAGCGCCCGGAATTGCAGCAAGCGAATGGATATGGTGGTGCCTCTGCGGGCTAATTGCTGCTGACCTGAGAGTCTGCCGCCTTCAATCAATCAGTAGATTGAGCTCAGCACTTCCAGGTGAGCATTCACACTTTCTGCGAGTGCCTTCAAGTGGTAACCACCTTCCAGTGTCGAAATAATCCGATCGTTACTGTGCTCGGCCGCTACGCCAGCCAGAATTTCAGTTAGCCAGCGGTAATCCTCGGTTTCCAGATTGAGTTCGCCCATAGGATCGAGGCGGTGAGCGTCAAATCCTGCGGATATAAGAACAACCTGAGGTTTGAAGGCGTTCAGGCGCTTGATCCAGCCGGATTCCACCCGTTTGCGGAAGTCCGCCGCGGAACAGCCTGCTTCAATCGGGATATTCACGATATTGTCGGCTTGCCGGTGCACGTGTGAGTGCGGATAGAAAGGGTGCTGGAAGCTGGAGCACATCAGTATGCGTTCATCTCCGCTCACAATGTCTACCGTGCCATTACCTTGATGCACATCAAAATCAATGATGGCTACGCGCTCAAGATGATGGAAGTTGAGTGCGCGCATGGCGGCGAGTGTGATGTTGTTGTAAAAACAAAAACCCATGGACTTGCTGCGCTCAGCGTGGTGGCCGGGAGGCCGTGCACAGATAAACGCATTGGTGATCTGGCTGCTCATGACCATATCCACAGCCTGAATGTTGGCACCGGCCGCCAGTTTCGCGGCGCGCAGGGTGTCCGGCATCATGGCAGTATCGGGATCGGTGAATACCCGCCCTCTTGTGGGCTGCATCATGTCGAGCTGTTGCAGGTAGCGTTCGGGATGCACACTTAATAGCTGGTCGCGGGTGATTTCTTCGGGCCGCACCCAGTCGAGTTTCTCAGCAATTCCGGTGTCGGCTATATAACTGATGATGGCTGCCAAACGACCGGGGCTCTCCGGATGCTCCGGCCCCATGTCGTGTTTCATGCAGTCATCGTGGGAAAAAAATGCGGTGGTCATGAATCTCGAAGCGCCCCACTATTACTTATATTTTCTTTAATCCTATCAGGGATAACCCAATGCTGCCGCGTTTCTTTGGTCTTATAGCAACGGTAGGCATTTCACATCGGCTCGTCTATGCCTAAGATAGGGCAGTCACATACCAAAGGAGAGTCAGCTTGAGCACTCGGTACCTGGAAAGTCTGTTCAATCCTGCATCCATAGCGGTGATAGGGGCGTCGGAACGGTCAGACAACCTTGGCGGTATGGTGTTACGAAATCTGATGAGCGGCGGCTATCCAGGCAAGCTTCTGGTGGTAAACCAGAACGATTACGACAATGTGCACGGTGTGCTCTGTGTCAAGAAAGTGTCCAGGATGGGGTTTTCGCCGGACCTCGCCATTGTCTGTACACCGCCGGATACGGTCGCTAAAACCATAAGGCGCCTGGGCGAAGCGGGCGTGCGCACAGCCATTGTGATGACCGGCGGCATGTCTCGTACTCACAGTAAAACCGATCAGCCACTGATGTATTCTGTTCGGGAGGCGGCCAAGGAAACCGGCATCAGAGTTTTGGGCCCCAATACTATCGGCCTTATAGTACCGGCCAGGAGCCTGAATGCCACTTATGCGCACATGGGTGTACTTCCCGGTCGTGTGGCGTTTGTAGGGCAGTCTGGCACCATTGCCAGTACAGTGATCGACTGGGCATTTGCCCGCGGAGTTGGCTTTTCTTACTTCCTCACGCTCGGCGATGGCATGGACATCGATCACGATGACTTGATTGACTACCTTGCCCAGGATACCCAGACCCGTGCCATCCTTCTGCACATTGAACATATTCCAAATGCACGGCGGTTCATGTCGGCTGTGCGGGTGGCGTCCAGAACCAAGCCTGTGATTGCTGTGAAGTCCGGAAGAGTGCCGGAATCCGAGTGGCTAACCCATGAGTTGCCTGACGGCATCAGGCGCAGTGACCCCATATACGATGCCATGCTGCAGCGTGCTGGTGTTCTGCGGGTTGACGGTCTTGGGCAGATGTTTGATGCGCTGGAAACGCTCACACGAATGCGACCGCTACGCCGGGAGTCCCTTGCGATTATGGCCAACGGCGTAGGTCCTGGGGTTCTGGCGGTTGATCGGCTGGCCGATCTGGGCGGGGAGCTTGCCGGCCTTTCGGAATCCAGTACTAAGGCTCTGGCGGAGTTATTGCCGCCATACTGGACGCGCAAGAACCCCATCGACCTTAACTACAATGCGTCCCCTGAGTTGTACAGAAAAGCAATCAAGATTCTGGCCAAGGACCCCGAAATAGCCAACCTGCTTGTAATGTATGCACCCACCCTGACAGAAGACAGCCTGCAGATTGCCGACGCAGTGGTGCAGGCTGCAAAGGGCACGCGGCTCAACATTTTTACCTGCTGGCTTGGGCAGAGTACGGTGATGGAAGCCCGCGAGGAATTTTATCGTGCCGGATTGCCATCGTTTTTTAATCCGGAAAAAGCGGTCGTCGCCTTTATGCAGCATGTGCGGCACCAGCGTGTTCAGCGCCTGCTGACGGAGACTCCCGAATCCTTTACCGACCATTTCTCTGATCACACGAAAACGCGGCGTGTTGTGATGAACGCGCTTCGCTCAGGTCGCAAACATTTGTCGAGCCGGGAAGCCCGGGACGTGGTCTGTGACTATGGCATTAGCGCTATTGAGACGGTTTATTGTGATGACGTAGAAGAAGTTCTCGAGGCTTTTTCCATAGAGCGGCGTCCGGTGGACGTGACCGTTATTCACGAGCAGGCCTGCCACCCGTTTGTAAACCTCACTGTCGCCCAGCGCCGCTATAAAGGCACATTACAGAAGCTGAACAGTGAGAACGCGATTATCGATGCTTGCCGTTTCCTGATGGAGGAATACCAGAAGCACTTCCCGGACAGCGGATTTCTCGGCTTTGCGATGCAGCGGTCTTATCAGCACGTTGGTGGCATTGAGTTCAGTATAGGGATCACGAGGGACGCCCAGTTCGGACCATTGGTGGTCTGCGGAGCCTCGGGTGCTCACATCAATGTAATCACGGATCGTCAGATTGCGCTGCCGCCGCTAAACATGGTTCTCGCCCGGGAGTTGTTGCGCCGTACCTATATGTACAAATTGCTCAGGGAGCATAGCCTGAAACCTGAATCGGATATCCAGGCAGTCTCGGAAACGCTGGTGACCCTTTCCCAGATTGTGATCGATATACCCGAGATCCGCGGGCTGGAGATTTCACCGCTGTTATTCAACGAGCAGGGCGCAGTAGCCGTTAATATCGCTATCAACCTTTCTGAAACGCCCGGCCGACCGATTATTCAGCCTTATCCGAGAGAGCTTGAGGAGTGGCTGGTGCTTCCCAAATCCGGCCGTCGGGTGATTATCCGCCCGGCCTTGGCAGAAGACGAACCCTCGCACCGAGTGTTCCATGAGCTGCAGTCGCCGGAATCCATTCGCTATCGATTCTTTCAGTATCGCAAACATTTCTCCCGGGAAGATGTCGCGCAGATGGTGCAAATCGACTACGACAGGGAGATGGTCTTTATTGCCAACGCACCGAAAGAAGACGGTGAGGGGGAAGAAACGCTCGGCACTGTAAGAACCTGGACAGACGCAGACAACCTTCAGTGCGAGTTTGCCGTGATGGTGCACGATAAAATGAAGGGTGAAGGCCTGGGTGTCGCGTTGATGCAGAAAATGATCGATTACTGTCGCGCCCGGGGCACGGTGGAAATGGTTGGCAACGTACTGGCAGATAACCGCCCCATGCTGCAGCTGGCGGAACACTTGGGCTTCGAGATCAAATATAACCTTGAGGAAGAGGTTATGGATTTGCGGCTGGTACTGAATGAACCAGAGAACGACTGGCAGAAGGAGCGGCTGGGAACGAGTGCCCACTGAAGCCTTACGTTGGAAGGCTTCAGTGGCGCCTGAGTGACTACTCCTCGACGATTGCGGAACGGTCTTCACCGCCCATGGCGTCGAGCAATCCAGGAATCAGTTTCGCCAGTTCCAGTGTCATGAGGGTGAAGGCTGCATCGAACTTTGCGGCCGCATCATCTACATCCACGTCGTCGAGCTGATCCTGAAGCGTTTCGCCAAATTTCAGCCGGCGAATGCCCATTTCTTCATCCAGCACGAAGGACACGTTGTCGTCCCAGGTCAGGGCCAGCTTGGTCACTTCCATTCCTGCGTCCAGATGATTACGGATTTCGTCTGCCTTGAGGTTCAACCCTTTGCAGCGAACCACGCCACCGTCTTCGGAGGGGTCTTTGAGCTCACACTCATCGCCGAGCACCACGGTGCCGGGCAAGTCGATGGTTTCATTCAGCCAGCCCGTAAACGTGAAGATCGGAGCCTGTTCCAGCACAGGCGGGCGTACGGGCAGCGAGCCCAGGCTTTTACGCAGGGTTGAAGCAAGGTCTTCCGCCTGTTTTGCAGAGCCGGCATCGACCACCAGAACACCGTCCTGCGGCGCCAGATACGCAAAGCAACGACGGTTCCGCGAAAATGCCTGGGGCAGCATTTCCAGCATCACCTGCTCTTTGATTTCCTCTTTCTCCTTACGACGAACCTTGCGGCCCTGCTCGATCTCAATGGCTTCGGCTTTGTCTTCTACCGCATCCTTTATCACTGGCCCTGGCAGGATTTTTTCTTCCTTGCGCAAGGCAATCAGGTGGTAGCCATTTGCGCTGTGAACCAGCTGCTCGCCGTGCTTGCCAAGAGGCGGAACCCAGCCCTGGCGGGCGGTTTCTTGTGGGCCACAGGGTTTGAACGCATCGCCGCTGAGCTTTTCTTCCAACTCTTCAGCAGAAATATCAAACGGTTTGGTAAAACGGAAAACGCGGGCATTACGAAACCACATCAGGCTTGATCCTTGTCTTTCATATTTGGATGATTTCTACGAGTACTGTCTTGACGATAAAACCGAACACTCCCGCCCCCAGCACAGTGAACAGGGCGATGGTGCCAAACTTTCCGGCCTCTGATTTTTTGGCCAAATCCCAAACAATAAAGCCCATCCAACCAACAAGACCTGTCAGAAACACCAGCATGGCGATCTGCGAAAAGACTGCTTCATTCATGATTTGCTCCGAACTTAATTTGGATTAGTGTTCGTCTCGCAGGAAAACCCAGCTATTTTTGTCGGATTGGTCTGCACTGAAATAGTAGCCATCAAGGTCAAAACCCTTGAGGTCGTTTGCATCGGTAATACGGTTCAGGATGGCGTAGCGACACATAAGGCCGCGGGCCTTTTTGGCGTAGAAACTGATCATTTTGTACTGACCGTTCTTCCAGTCCTTGAATTGGGGGGTGATCAGGCGCCCTTCAAGGTCTTTTTTCTTCAGGCTTTTGAAATATTCGTTCGAGGCCAGGTTTACCAGCACCTCGTCATCGCTCTTCAGCAGGCGATTTACTTCCTGCGTGAGGCGATCGCCCCAGAACGCATAGAGATCCTTGCCGCGTTTGTTCTCAAACTTTGTGCCCATTTCCAGCCGGTAAGGTTGCATCAGGTCGAGCGGCTTGAGAATGCCGTACAGCCCGGACAGCATGCGCAGATGCTTCTGGGCGAAACTGAAATCGTGCTCGCTGAAGCTCTCGGCATCCAGCCCTGTATAAACGTCGCCCTTGAATGCCAGAACCGCCTGCCGGGCGTTCTTCGGAGAGAAGGGTGTGTGCCAGCTTTGAAAACGCTCGGCGTTCAATTGGCCCAGCTTGTCGCTGATGCTCATCAGGTTGCTGACCTGGTGGGGCTCCAGCTCTTTGAGCTGATCAATCAGTTCGCAGGCATGGTCCAGAAAGTCCGGCTGGGTATAGGTTTCCGTTGCCAGCGGGCTCTCGTAGTCGAGGGTTTTAGCGGGTGAGATAACCATCAACATGTCAGGTAATTCCTCATTGCAGAAACGCGAGTAACTGTTCCCGGGTAAATGGCCAGTCGAGTTCATGCCCGGTATCGTTCCGCTGCAGCACGGGAATCCGCGTGCCGTAGCGCTCTACCAACTCTTCGGACTGTGCAATATCCACCACGTCCACCGGTATCGGGGCGGGCATAGGAGTGCTGACAAGCAAGGCTTCAGCCAGCTCACACAGGTGGCATTGGGAGGTCGTATAAAAAAACAGTTCCATTACTTTGGTTGAGCGTCTACTTGCTGGCCGTTTACACCTGCGCTGTCTCTGCCCATAAGGTACAGGTAGACCGGCATCAGCTCTTCCGGTGCCGGATTCTGCTGCGGGTTTTCTGCCGGGTAGGCATGGGCTCGCATATTGGTTCTGGTAGCACCGGGGTTCAGGCTGTTTACGCGCACGTTGTGATGTTTGTCGTCAAGCTCATCAGCCAAGAGCTGGCTCAGGCCTTCAACCGCAAACTTGGAAACCGCATAGGCACCCCAGTAAGCCTTTGCCTTTCGGCCAACGCCGGAGGACGTGAAGATAACGGAAGCGGCGTCTGATTGGCGCAGCAAGGGAATCATTGCCCGGCTCAACAAAAATGGCGCTGTCGCGTTCACGTGCATGACCTTGTTCCAGGTTTCCGGGTCGTACATTTCTACCGGGGAGCGGTCGCCAAGAATACCGGCGTTATGCAACAGGCCATCGAGTTTCCCGAAATTGTCTTCCAGGGTCATGGCCAATTCTTCGTAGTCTTTCACGGCAGCGCCTTCAAAGTTCATCGGCACAATGGCGGGCTTCGGGTGTCCGTCGGCTTCGATTTCGTCGTAAACCGACTCCAGCTTGCTCACGGTTCTTCCGACAAGAATCACAGTGGCGCCGTGGGCAGCAAAGGTTTTTGCGGCTGTCCGGCCGATTCCACTGCCTGCACCGGTCACCAGTATGATGCGGTCTTTCAGAAGATCAGCGGGCGCCTGGTAATCTTGCATAACCTGTCTCCGTATCAACCTGAGCGTTGGTCAAAATTGGTCTGTTTCAGAAGCGCGCTATTATAACAGCTTTGCGAGATCGTTGACGGTATCGGCGATGATGTCTGCATGCCATAGGTCAACGGTTTCTGGCTCTTCGATATAGCCGTAACGCACGGCGATGGTTTTCATGTGAGCATTGCGACCGGCTTGTATGTCCCGTTCATGGTCGCCTACGTAAACCGCCCGGGCAGGATCCACCCCGATCTGTTTGCAAGCAAGAAACAGGGCTTCAGGATGAGGTTTGCGATCGGTGACGTGGTCCGGGCAGACCAGCGAGGCGCAACGTTCCGCAAGGTCAAGCGCCTGAACCAGTGGCGCTGCAAAGCGTACCGGTTTGTTGGTGACAATGCCCCAAGGGATTCCACGTTGTTCCAGGGACTGCAAAAGTGCATCCATGCCCTCAAAAAGGCGGGTTTCAACGGCAACACCCGCCTCGTAAAGATCCAGAAAAGCGGTGTGTTTGGCAAGATAGTCGGGATGCTCAGGTTCCAGTCCAAAGCCCACTAGCACCATAGCCCGGGCACCGTTGGAGACAGATCGGCGTATGTGCTCTGCCGGAAGTTCCGGAAGCCCGTGCTGCTGGCGCAATTCGTTGAGACAACGGATAAAATCCGGCGCTGTGTCGATCAAAGTGCCGTCCAGATCGAACAGAACGGTGGAGGGCTGTTCAGTTTTCACGGATATCCTTGGCATGCATCAGATAGTTTACATCTACGTCCCGACCCAGCTTGTAAGAGCGGGTAATGGGGTTATAAGTCATTCCGGTCAGTTCGCGCACTTCCAGCCCGGCATGGCGCAGGTAGTCGGACATTTCTGATGGCCGGATGAACTTCTTCCATTCGTGGGTGCCCTTGGGCAGCATGTTCAGAACATATTCAGCACCAACAATGGCAAACAGGAAGGATTTGGGGTTGCGGTTGATGGTAGACACGAACAGGTGCCCGCCGGGCTTGAGCAGGGCAGAGCAGGCTGTGATAACCGAAGCCGGGTCCGGCACGTGCTCCAGCATTTCCAGGCAGGTAACCGCATCGTACTGGCCGGCATGTTCGGGATCCCGGGCCAGCTCTTCAACGGTGGTTTGCTGGTAGTCCACCTTGATCCCGCTTTCCAGGCCGTGCAACTGCGCAACGGCCAGGGGCGCTTCACCCATATCTATGCCGGTTACATGAGCTCCGCGCAGTGCCATGCCTTCTGAGAGCAAGCCACCGCCACAGCCGATATCCGCCACCCGCTTGCCAGCGAGGGATACGCGCTCGTCGATATAGTTCAGCCGCAGCGGGTTAATGTCATGCAGTGGCTTGAACTCGCTGGTAGGGTCCCACCAGCGGCTGGCAAGGGCTTCAAACTTGGCGATTTCGTTACGGTCAACGTTCTGGTTTGTCATGTTACCTTCTGCCTGATCAATCTATCGGAATTCGGTTAGTCAGCCTGTTGTTCTCGGATTTTTCCGGCCCAGTCCTCAACACGAAGCATAAGATCCGGAACATCTATGCGCGTCAATTTTCCATCCTGTACCTGAGGTACGCCGTTAATCCAGCTATGGGTTACTGCACGGCCGTGGTTGCTGTAAACCAGATGGGAAGCGGGGTCATAAACCGGCTGAATAAACGGATCGCTGAGGTCGATGGCGATAAGGTCGGCCAGTTTGCCCGCCACCAGTGAGCCCAGCTCGTGTTCACGGCCCAGCGCTTTGGCACCGTTGAGTGTCGCCATCTGCAGAGCCTTATGCGCAGAAAGAACGGCTGCATCGTTAGCGACCACTTTCGCAACCATGGCAGCGGTGCGGGTTTCGCCGAACAGGTCCAGATCGTTGTTGCTGGCGGCCCCGTCTGTTCCGATTGCCAGGTTTACACCGCTTTCCATCAGTCTATGAACTGGGCACAGGCCGCTGGCGAGCTTGAGGTTGGATTCAGGGCAGTGGATAACGTGCGCGCCTGAGTTTGCGAGCCGGGCAATGTCCGAGCCGCTGGCCTGGGTCATGTGAACGCACTGGGTTCTGGGCCCAAGAACGCCGAGCTCCGCAAGTCGTTCGACAGGGCGTTTGCCCTGTTTTTCCACGGCATCCGCCACTTCAAATTCAGTTTCATGCAAGTGAATCTGGATGCGTACACCGGTTCTTTCGGAGAGCGCGACAGCTTTGGTCAGGGGCCCATCAGATACGGTATAAGGCGCATGTGGGCCGATCGCCGGCATGATGTAGCTGTCACCGTTCCAGCGATTGATCAGTGTTTCGCCTTTGCTGAGGTATTCATCGGGTCCCGCGCCCCAAACCGTGGGAAAGTCCAGCAACGGAAAGCACACCTGTGCGCGCATGCCGGTATCGTGAGCCATCTGGGCGACAATCTCCGGGAAAAAATACATATCCGAAAAAGTGGTCGTGCCGGTTCTCAGCATTTCTGCCATGGCCAGTTGTGTGCCGTCAGCAATAAACTGCTCACTGATAAAACGGCCTTCTGCAGGCCAGATATGATCGTTCAGCCAGGTCATCAGCGGAAGGTCGTCTGCCATGCCCCGAAACAGTGACATGGCCGCATGGCCATGCATGTTGATCAGCCCGGGCATAACCACGTGGTGAGGCAGGTTAATCGTCTCCCGGGTACGGAACTCGCGATCTGCCTGCGCCACGGGTAAAACGGCCGCAATGTTGGCGCCCTGAATGATAACGGCTTGATGCTCAAGCACGACTCCATGCGGTTCGATCGGAATCAGCCAGCGGGCGTTGATGCGAATATCGGCTGCGGTGATGGTGTCTGCCTTCATGAACCCTGCCTTGCAGTGCCGGCGACGAATCTGATCGAGCACTAAAGTGCACAAGGGCGCCGGATAATGAAATGTAGCCCGGAAGTATAACCGTTATACTGGCCGTTTTCAGCGTTATGAAACCGGAGCCAGGCAATGAATAACTCCAAGGAATCTCCTTCTTTACGTGTCCCTTCTGCTGGTGCCACAGGTACTGTCGCACTGAGTTGGCGTGGCAGTAGCCTGGAATTACTGGACCAGCGCCTTTTGCCGGCTCAGGAGCGCTGGATAACTCTTGAAAGCGCTTCCGGCGTTGCGCAATGCATTCAGGATATGGTGGTGCGCGGTGCGCCGGCTATTGGTATCAGCGCAGCTTACGGTGTGGCACTGGCGGCTCGACACGCCGAAGGCGGAGACTGGCAAGCTGAAATCAAACTGGCTATCCGTGAATTATCTGCTTCCCGGCCAACGGCCGTGAATCTTTTCTGGGCTTTGCAGCGAATGGAGCGCGTGTGTGACGGATGTAGCTCTCTCAGCGAGGCGCAAAAACAGCTGGCCGATGAAGCGGTTGCAATTCATGAGGAAGACCTCGCTGCAAACCTGGCAATGGCAGAACATGCTATCGAGGCAATGGGGCTTTCTGCGGGCGCAGGCACCTCCGTTCCAATTTCGGTTCTAACTCATTGCAACACTGGAGCGCTCGCAACCGGTGGCTATGGCACTGCGCTGGGTGTTATTCGCCGGCTCCATGAAAATAAGTTGCTCAAACGGGTCTATGCAGACGAGACCCGACCCTGGCTTCAGGGTAGCCGCCTTACGGCATGGGAGCTGATGCGGGATGGTATTCCGGTGACTTTGAATGCCGATGGCGCTGCGGCGGCCATTCTGGCAACGGGCGAGGTTCGGTGGATCATTGTAGGTGCTGACCGGATTACCGCTAACGGCGATGTGGCTAACAAGATTGGCACCTATAGCCTTGCGGTGCTGGCACGGTTTCATAAGGTCGGGTTTATGGTCGTCGCGCCCTCCAGTACCGTGGACATGGCACTGGAGTCTGGTGCAGAAATTCCGATAGAGGAGCGTGATGGCAGCGAAGTCCGTGAGATACGCGGTATTTCCTTGGCTCCGGAAGGTGTGCCGGTGTTCAATCCGGTGTTTGATGTGACGCCTGCAAACCTGATTGACGTCATCATCACTGAGAAGGGGGCTGTGCGGAATCCGGATGTCCAAGGGATGCGAGACTTATTTGGATGAGGGCTTCTTCCCGGTGAGAGCCTTTTCTTCAGCCGGCTTGTTCTCCGGGTTCTCAAAGCTGGCGCGGAGCTCCGCAACCTGCTTTTCCTGATCTTCCGCAAAGTGCAGAGACATTTCGAAACTCTGTCGGGTGAATTCCAGCACTTTGTGGAAGCCTTCGTCTGAGAGAGTGCGTGCGGAGTCATGCCGACGGAAAATATTGATAAATTCCCGCTCCCGCTCGAATTGCAGAGGCACTCTGCCTATGCCCCAGTCGTTCAGGATCTGCCAGACCTCCGGATTGTAATTCCGGGTGGTGCGCATGATGAAAGGAATGGGATCGTTCCGTGCAATCAATGCCGCCAGGCGGAGAATCAGCTCAAAGGACAGCGTGGCCGTTCCGTTCTCAATGGCTTCAAGAACGGACTTGTCGCGCAGATCAAGAGCTTCGCTCATCTCCGATAACGTCAGCCCGGCCACTTCCCGTATATCTTTCAGGGATCGGCCAGCGGCCAACATGGTTCGGAGCTGATCCTGAGAATTGATCAGCGCACGGCCAACCCGCCGGGATGTGTCGGTCGCGCGCGCGCCCAAGCGAAATGCCGAGCCTGTCAGGCTGGCCAATCGGTCAATAATGCCTTCTGGCGCCTTTTCCGTTGCTGCCGGCTTGCGAAGATCATCAACCTCTTCCAGCGAGCGCATGGCATGGAGTGCATCCAGCAGCATGTCCTGCAGAGCGCGTGCCTTGTTCTGGCTTTCCTGGTTTTTGTTGACCAGTTTGTCGTTCTTCTCGCTCATTACCGTGCTTCAGCCTGAGCCGCAAACTGTTGTGGAGTGAGAATAGAAGCCATTCGCTTATCCAGTTCCAGCATATCCGCCATGATGTCGCCGCCTTCACGAATCACAAAATCCAGCTCTTCATCGGTAGAGCCCAGGTCTGCAGCTTGCAGGTCCTGCCAGTCCTCGAGCTCTTCCAGAGACTCGAACGGCTCTTCGTCACGCAGTTCCCGGCGCGCATTGGCAATGGCCAGCCGGGTGCGATCGATCTGCTCCTGCTGAGAGGTGCGCTCGCCCAGATTGAGGCTTACGGTATCTCTTTGGCGCTGCTCTTTGAGGAAATTAATCTCCTGCTGAAGAAGGCTGAAGTCCGGGCTGTTGGCAAAGCGATCCTCATGACGTTTACGGAGTTCATCAATAATGCCGCTGAAATCAAAATACCGGGCATGAGGAACGGCGTCGATCTGATCCCAGGGCAGGGCATGATCGAGTGCATCCTCACCAATGCGGGTTTTGTCGATACGTGAAGGGATTTCGATATCCGGAATCACGCCCTTGTGCTGAGTTGACCCCCCGGACACACGGTAGAACTTTGACTGGGTAATCTTGAGCTGGCCGTGGTTGAGCGGGCGAACGGCCTGCACTGTGCCTTTGCCAAATGTTTGCGAGCCAACCACCAGGCCGCGGCCATAATCCTGGATTGCACCCGCAAAAATTTCTGATGCCGAGGCGCTCATGCGGTTCGTAAGCACAACCAAAGGCCCGTCATAGGCAACTGACGCATCGTCGTCACTAAGCACCTGAACTTCGTTGCTGGAGTTGCGAATCTGCACGGTGGGGCCAGTGTCGATAAACAGGCCAACCAGGTCGTTGGCTTCGTGCAGCGCGCCGCCGCCATTGTTGCGCAGATCCATTACCAAACCGTCTACGCCGTCTTGTTGCAGCTCCGCTATCAGTTTGCGGACGTCGCGAGTAGTGCTCTTGTAGTTGGGGTCTCCAGCCTGCATGGCGCGAAAATCCGCGTAGAACGTAGGTATGGTAATCACACCAACGGTGTATTCCTGGCCATTGCGCTCAAACTCGATGGTATCTTTGCTGGCGCTTTGCTCTTCCAGCTTGACTTCATCGCGGCTGATGGCAATGGATTTCGTCAGGGTTTCATCGGTTGAGCTGGCCGGAACTACCTCGAGCGTCACCACGGAGTTACGTGGGCCACGAATAAGGTCGACTACTTCATCAAGGCGCCATCCGATTACGTTGACCGGTTTTTCGTTCTCCTGCATAACCGACACGATTCTGTCTGCAGGCTGGAGTTGGCCTTGCTTGGACGCTGGGCCGCCCGGAACCAGTCGGACGACTTTGGTGTACTCGTTATCCGCCTGTAAAACTGCACCGATGCCTTCGAGTGAAAGGCTCATATTAATATTGAAATTCTCGGAGGTGCGTGGCGAAAAGTAGGAGGTATGTGGGTCCCACATGCCGGTAAAGGCATTCATGTAGGCCTGGAAAGCATCTTCGCTGCGAGCCTGATAGGCACGTTTCAGTTGGCCTTCATAACGACGCTTCAGGCTGTCGGTGATGGCTTCGTCGTCTTTGCCGTTGAGCCGTTGCGCAAGCACCGCATTTTTGATGCGTTTCACCCACAGCTCATCAAGTGCCTTTTCGTCCGGCTCCCATTGTGCTTCGGAGCGATCAAGAAGAATAGTTTCACTGGTGTTGAAATCGAGGTTGTCGATGCCGTCGTCAAGGGTCTCAAGCGCAAACTGAAGGCGCTCGATAACACGCTGTTGAATCAGGTTATAGATATCAAATCCGGGCTGTAACTGGCCGGTTTTAAGGGCAGATCCCAACCGGCTTCGGACTCGGCCGAGTGTCTGAATGTCGCTGCCCGTCAGATAGACCCGCTGGCCATCGAGATAATTCAGGTAAGCATCAAACACATCGCCGGAGAGCTTGTCGCTGATACCCAGATCACGGAAATGGGTGAACTGCAGTTGCCTGGCAATGAGTATGTTGGCACGTGCCTGATCAATGGTTGGGGCAACCGGAGTATACGCTTCTGTTTCGGTCGCTTTCGCCTGAACGCCGAAAGGTGCTGAAAGCAGCAGGGCAACGGTGAGCGCTTTGCACACACCCATTCTGCCGGCTTTTAGCGGCGCGCGACGGACAGATGTTTTTTCCGCGATGGTCATATGGACATACCTGACGATACTGGGTGCCTGCCAGACGGATCTGGAACCGGTTTACCCGTGGGCTGATAGATTTATTGTAGGCAAGGGCTACACCCGTTGCTATAGGCATGGCGTATCGGTTCGTGACAATATGTCCATAACTTGTCATGAATTCTATAAAAATATCTGTTATTTCAGTTGGTTGAGTGTTAATTACGCGTATAGGCAGTGCCATGAATGGCGATACTTTTTGCTCCTTGAAAGCACTGCAGATTGAGAGAGTTGCAGATAGCGGTGTTGCTAGACAGTGCGGCGGAGGGGTTCGCCCTCCGCCTTTCAGTCAATTCAGATGAAGGGTTTGTCCTGTTCCGCATGCTCAAGTAACAGAGCTGGTGGCGCAAAACGCTCGCCATGGGCTGCCGTCAGCTCTCGGGCCCGCTCTGCAAAGGCTCTCACGCCGTACTGGTTGATAAACTGTATGGCGCCGCCGGTCCAGGGCGCGTATCCGATACCGAAGATACTGCCGATGTTGGCATCTTCCACGGTGCGTAACACGCCTTCTTCCAGGCAGCGAACGGTTTCAATGGCCTGAATGAACAGAATTCGGTCTTTCAGTTCCCGCAGTTTCGCCTTGCGGGCTTCTTCACTATCCACGTACAGTGTTTCAAGCTCTGGCCACAGGTACTTCTTGCCTTTGGCGGGGTACTCATAGAAACCGGCGCCGGCAGCCTTGCCTTTGCGCCCATGGTCGTTAACCATCTGATCGATGATCGCCTCTGCCGGGTGCGGTTTCCAGGTACCACCGGCCGCTTCCATATCCTTTTTACTCTGGCTGCGGATGTGCTGCATCAGAGTCATGCTGACTTCATCGGAGATACTCAGTGGGCCCACAGGCATGCCTGCCAACAAACCGGCATTCTCGATGCTGGACGGGTGAATACCTTCACCCAGCATACTGATTCCCTCGTTAACAAAGGTGCCGAACACGCGGGAAGTGAAAAAGCCACGGCTGTCGTTTACAACGACGGGAATCTTGCCGATCTGCTGAACGTAATCGAATGCTCGCGCCAGAGTCTCGTCTGAGGTTTTCTCGCCCACAATGATTTCCACAAGCATCATTTTGTCTACGGGTGAGAAAAAATGCAGCCCAATGAAGTTTTCCGGCTTGGCGGAAGCTTCTGCCAACTGGGTAATGGGAATGGTGGAGGTGTTTGATGCAAAAATGCCGTTGTTAACCAGCTTCGGCTCGGCCTCGGCGGTAACCTTGGCTTTCAGTTCACTGTCCTCAAACACGGCTTCAATGACCAGATCGCAACCTTCAAGGTCGGCGGCAGAGTCGGAGGCCTTGATGCGACCCAGTATTTGGACCTTTTCCTCTTCAGTCATGCGCCCCCGACTGACCTGTTTCGCCAGCAGGTTCTCAGAGTAGCTTTTGCCTTTTTCAGCGCTTTCGAGAGAAATATCTTTAAGCACCACCTCTATGCCACGGTTGGCGGTGGAGTAGGCGATGCCCGCACCCATCATTCCGGCGCCCAGTACACCAACCTTTTTGAAGCTCTCTTTCTCTACGCCTTCAGGGCGGCTGCCGCCCGCATTAATATCATTCAACTGGAACCAGAAGGTGCCAGTCATGTTTTTGGCGACCTGACCAATCACCAATTCAGCAAAATAGCGGGTTTCAATCAGGCTGCCGTTATCAAAGCCTACCTGGGCGCCTTCAACAGCCGCAGCCATAATGCGCTCAGGCGCCGGATAACAGCCTTTGGTTTTCTGCTTCAACATGGCGGGCGCAATCGCCAGCTTTTGTGCCATGGCAGGGTGGTGGGGCGCGCCACCTGGCAGCTTGAAGCCTTTCTTGTCCCAGGGCTGTTGGCATTTAGGGTTGGCATCAATAAACGCCCGAGCCTTGGCTATCATGTCTTCCGGGGAGACCGCCAACTCGTCGATAATGCCGGCTTTCAGGGCAGCAGAAGGGCGTAGTTTTTTGCCTTCCATCAGAAGCGGGAACGCCGCTTCCAGGCCAATCATTCTGGGCAGGCGCTGAGTACCGCCACCGCCGGGAAGCAGGCCAAGCGTTACTTCCGGAAGTCCCAGCTGGATGCTGTTGTTGTCCAGCACTATACGATGGTGACATGCGAGGGCGATTTCGAAACCGCCACCCAGCGCAGTACCGTTGATTGCCGCGACCACGGGCTTACCACAAGTTTCCAGTGCCCGCATCTGGGCCTTCAGGCCGTTGACCATGCCTTCAAAGGCTTCGGCGTCGTCGCGGGTAACTTTGTGAAGTTCTTTCAGGTCGCCACCGGCAAAGAAGGTTTTCTTGGCAGAGGTAATGATGATACCGCGAATGTTTTCGAGGTCGCCCTGAACCTTATTGACGGTTTCGTTGAGGGCTTCACGGAACGCCATGTTCATGGTGTTCGCGGACTGGCCCGGCATGTCGATGGTGAGGGTCAGAATCTGATCTGAACCCAGTTCATAACGGATGGCTCTCATAATCGGTTCTCCTTACAGAAAAAGTGTGGGGTTCAGACCCGCTCAATGATGGTGGCAATGCCCATGCCGCCGCCGACGCAAAGCGTCGCCAGCCCGAAGCGCAGTTCACGGCGCTCCAGTTCATCCAGCAGAGTGCCCAGAATCATCGCGCCTGTAGCGCCAAGGGGGTGGCCCATGGCGATTGCGCCGCCGTTTACATTCACTTTTTCATCCGGAACCGAGAGCTCCTTCTGGAAGCGCATTACCACGGAGGCAAAGGCTTCGTTCACTTCGAACAGATCAATCTGATCAACAGTCATGCCGGCTTTTTCCAGTGCCTTCAGGGTCGCCGGAGCAGGGCCGGTTAGCATAATGGTCGGGTCGGTGCTGGTGACCGCAGTTGCAACGATGCGGGCACGGGGCTTGAGACCCATAGCCTTACCCTTTGCTTCGCTACCAATAAGAATGCCGGTAGCGCCATCCACCATGCCGGACGAGTTGCCGGCGTGGTGCACGTGAGTGATTTTCTCGACGTAGTGGTATTTTTCACTGGCGACACTGTTAAAGCCCATTTCGCCCATCATCTGGAAGGATGGCTTGAGGCCCGAGAGGGACTCAACCGTGGTATCTCCTCTCACATGTTCGTCGCGATCCAGGATCACTACGCCGTTCTGATCTGTGACGGGAATGATCGACTTGGAAAAGTAACCCTGCTTCCAGGCATTGGCAGCCTTTTGCTGGGATCTTACCGCGAAACCGTCAACGTCCTCGCGACTGAAGCCTTCCAGGGTCGCAATGAGGTCTGCGCCAATACCCTGAGGCATGAAGCCGGTATGCAGATTGGTTTGCGGATCCATCGCCCAGGCGCCACCATCGGACCCCATAGGTATGCGGGACATGGATTCCACGCCGCCGGCAACGACCATGTCTTCCCAGCCTGAGCGCACTTTCATCGCGGCCATGTTAACCGCTTCAAGGCCCGAGGCGCAGAAACGGTTCAGCGTTACACCCGCCACCTTTTCGTCCCAATTGGCTGCCAAGGCTGCGGTTTTGGCGATGTCAGCGCCCTGATCACCAACGGCAGTGACACACCCCATCACGATGTCGTCCACCTGCGCGGTGTCCAGGTTGTTTCTCTGCTGCAGCGCATTGAGCACAGTGGTCAGTAATGTAATGGGTTTTACACTGTGCAGTGATCCGTCTTTCTTTCCACGCCCTCTGGGAGTGCGGACCGCGTCGAAGATATACGCCTCGGTGGTCATTGCTTTTCCTCTGATGATTATTGCTTTGTGATCTACCTGTAAGAGGCATCACCATAGCTCTTTGATAGCACTCAGGGTAATGACGCGGCCTGCCAATCGGATTGGCGAAATTGCTCAGAGACCATGACAGGTGAGGCCGGGGGTTCTATTGTTCAGATACAGGTGGGGGCTTTCAGAGGTTCCCATGCAGAATCAGGAGGCACAGAGCCATGTCTTTTCGAGATGCCATCGATAATTTTTACGAACGCCTGGTGCTGGACGCCATTGATGCAACGAGAGAGCAGGGGGATACCGCGGATTTTCTGACTGACGTGATGTGCGTTGCCCTGAACCGGCTACCACCCCGCTATTACAGACATACCATTGATATGATGTTTTATCTGGCTGACGAAGAGCTCAGGGGTATGAAAGAGAAATCCCTGGCTGCTGTTCAGGGTGCCAGGGAGTTTGTCAGGGAGCATCAGCGGGAGTGATGCTCTCAGCGCTCAGGTTCTGATCAGCTATTGATCAGGTATTAATCAGGTATTGATCAAGGGACGATCAATAAGCGATAAGATTGTCCAGGGCGTTGTTCAAACGGCTTGCCAGCGCCGGGTCGGCAGGCTGGGCCGCAGACTGAATGCACCAACTGGCGACCAGGGCTTCGATGTTCTGGAGCGCGCTGTCAGCTTTTTCTGCTGAACCCATGCCTTCTGCCAGGCGCTGAACCTGTATTTCCATCCGCTTGTTCTGGTCTTCTTCGGGTGATGACACGCCGGCCAGGATTTCTGCACGAATAACCAGTTCTTGATCATCCAGCGCCCCTGCGCTTTCTGCAAGTGCGGCCCACTTGCCGGGGAAATCACGATCTGCAGGTGCTTCGCCCGCTGCGCGGGCAAGCACAAACGCTTGCCATTCCGATATGCCCGCTCTGAGTTTTTGGGCGGCCACAGCCTGGCTTATGCGTTGTTTCTCTTGCTGGACCCGCTCTTTAACCCCGGCAGATACTTGCGCAACATCGAGGCCGCGTAGTGCGGCAGCCGCCTGCTCCAGCGACTGAGCGTCCTGATCGGAGCTCACACTGGCTACTTGTTGCAACACCGTTTCCGCGGATGAGTCTGCCTCTTTCGACGCTTGCTGCTGTTCCGAACGCTCGGAGTCGCGACGTGCAAACACCTCATCGCAGGCTTTGCGGAATGCCTGCCAAAGTTTGCGATCTTCCCGGTGGCGGGTAATGCCAACGGCCTTCCAGTCTGATTGCAGTGCTTTGGCTTTGTTCATGGCCTCTTGCAGGGGTTCGTGTTCAGTCAAAGCCTGTGCCTGTTCGACGATTGCCTGTTTCAGGGCCTCGTTTTTCTGGCGCTCCTGATCGATGGGGGCTTCCAGCTTCTTAAGAAGATCGTCAAATTGTTTCTGCACCTGACGATTGTCCCGGAACTCTATAGGCCAGGCAGATTTCCATTCCTGGCGGGCGGTCTGCAAAATACGGTCGACAGCTTTCCAGTCGACCGTGTTCCAGTCTGCTCCGTTAACAAAATGCTCCAGCTCGGCACAAATGGTTTTGCGCTTTTCCAGGTTCGCCTGCTTTAAACCAGACTTGGCTTTAAAATAGGTTTTGCAGGGTTCATAGGCTTTGTCGGATGCCTGCTTGAAACGAGACCACAGGGTGCGGTCTGACGATCCACCCAGCTCCTGCCATTCCTTCTGAAGTTCTTTTATGTGTTCTGCCTTCGCTTCCGGCTCAATGGGTTGCTCTGCCAGATGTTCCATCTGCTCACATAACGCCACTTGCTTGGGTTCGGTCGCAAATCCCTGCCAGTCCGTCAGTTCTCGGAGCTGACCGGTAAGCAGTTGCATGCGCGCCTGAAAGCTTTTGCCAAGGC
>JAGPVT010000060.1 GCA_018066865.1 Marinobacter sp.
AAACATGCGTTTTTCATCGCGCACGGGGAGCTCGATATCCAGCTTGTCGAAACGCTTGAGAGCAAGCTCTTCAAACCGCTCGTGGTGTTCATGGGCCGGAATATTGCCGTAGGTGGCAAAGATCGCGTTACTGGGGTGGTAATGGTGTCGATAGAAACGAATAAGATCATCGTAACTCAGGTCAACGATATGATCCGGCTCGCCGCCGCTGTTGTAGTGGTAGGTAGTAGTCGGGAACAGATGGCTACTCAGGTTCTGCCAGAGCTGCGAGGTAGCCGAGCTCATGGCACCTTTCATCTCATTGTAAACAACACCTTTATAGACCAGATCGGTACTTGGATCGTCCGGCGTTTCAAACTCCAGCCGATGCCCTTCCTGAGCGAAATCCAGCGGATCCAGCTTGGAGAAAAAGACGGAGTCCAGATAGACGGACAAAAGGTTGTCAAAATCCTTGCGGTTCATACTCGCAAAGGGATAAGCCGTCCAGTCGCTGCTGGTGAACGCGTTCATGAACGTGTTCAGCGAGCGACGGATCATCATGAAAAACGGATCGCGAACCGGGTAGCGTTCACTGCCGCATAAAGCCGTATGCTCAAGAACATGGGCAACGCCTGTCGAATCCATCGGAAAGGTTCTGAGCGCCACAAAAAACACGTTTTCATCGTTGTCCGCCGCGAGATGGAGATGGCGGGCACCGGTTTTTTTGTGGCGATACTCTTCTACATCGAGATTAAGCGTATCGATCCGGTGACTGCGAAGCTTCTCAAAAGCCGGATGGGTTGCGTTATCGATCACTGCAGCCATTCAAACTATCCTGTCGTTAAACAATTGGAGAATGACAGGGTAACACGTAGTATCAGTTATCCTGTATCCGTCCCCAGCGATAAGGTAGCTCCCAGGATCATGAGTACATCTTCAGGCCCAGCAAGAGCCTCACAGGCTCCCGAAGTCGCCGCTTATTGGGCAGAGCGGCGGAGTTACCTTGAGCGCATACGTAAATCCCCGGAGGTTCGGCAACGCTTCCGGCGCGAAGTTGTTATCTATCTGGCGCGCCGTCTGCTCTGGTCTTTCGGCTTCTTCCCCATATTCATGGCCTTCTGGGTGCCTTTGGTACTGGCCAGCTTCAATCCGGTGGTCCTCGCGTCTGATCTGATTCCTTTACTCCAGGATTTCGTGAACTCGAACCCCGAAGTGCAGGCTACAACACTCAGTACACTCTCCATTGCCTGGGCGTCGGTTGGTTTTTTCTTTCTGATCTTTGATTTTGTTCTCACGCCCTTCAAATCGCCCTACGAATACGAAGCCGATGTCTACATGAAGGCCTGGGAGCAGCTCAATCATGATCAACTTCCCGCTAAAGTGTGATTTGGCCTGCATTCTCGCCAAGTTCAGGCACTTTCGGATACATAACTCGCCGCACGCTGGGTAAGATAAAACCGCTACCCGCACCACAGAGCCCGGCATGTGTTATTGGGACAAGAATTACAGGGCAACACAATGCCCGAAACTGAAAGGCTGGTAACGCCGGCCCGATAACCAACGCGATTGAAGTAACAGCTTGAGGTAGTTAGATGGCGATCAAGAATGCTCTTCTGGTGGATGACTCCAAGGTAGCCCGGTTTGCCTTGAGCAAGCTGCTGGAGAACCTCGACATGAACGTCAGTATGGCCGGCTCTGCCGAAGAGGCCCTGGAGTTTCTCGGCAGCCGTGAGCATCCGGACGTCATCTTCATGGATCACCTGATGCCCGGAATGAACGGCGTGGAGGCCACCAAGGCCATCAAGAGCAATCCGGAGACCGCCAGCATACCGATCATCATGTGCACGTCCCATAAGTCCTCATCGTTTACGAAAGAAGCGAAAAATTTCGGGGTTTACAACATCCTGACCAAACCAACACAGCCTGAGGGCCTTGGCCTGGTGCTGGAGCAACTGGCCATCGACGTTAAGGGAGGCACCCTGGCAGAGGCGCCGCAATTCGACCTGACACCGGATACCGACGAATACCTGGCCGATATGCCCGACAACGCAGCTGTGGAGATGTCGCCAATGCAGCCTGAGGGCGAACCCGCGCTTAATGGTGGCACGACGCCGAGCGTTGTGCCGTTGACCAGTGACCTGATAGAGCAGATTTCCCGTTCCGCCGTCAAAACTCACGTCAACAATCGTCTACATGAGCTGCTCAGTTCTTTATTTGACGAACAGTTCGATCACCTGAAGCGCGCACTGGATGAATCGCGTGGCAAGCAGGCAACCATGATTGAAGAGCGCCTGAGTGCTATGAGCGGGATGATAGAGGAGCGCACCCGGAACCTGCATGACGAAGTGGCGGCTGAGGTAAACCTCCATCTGGGCCGCGAGCTGGCAGACCTGAAAAAAGAGCTATCACAAAACACCGGCTTTACCAGCAACCATATGGACGAACTCAAAGACCACATTACCAGCGTACAGACCATCGATACCGATTTCTGGCAGACACTGCAATCTGAAGCCATCCAGCAGGCCCATGAGATTTCCCGTGAAACGGCAGAAGACATCGCCCAGCGAACTATTGATCTGTTTGTTGCCCAGCAGCGCTCTGCCTCATCCAGAATCTATACGGTTGCGCTTGCAGTCAGTCTTGGGGTTTTCAGCCTTGGGATTGCCTGGCTCGCAGGCCTTTTCGGCTAACCGCCTGGCGAATCCTCTCCCAATCTTCCGGTGTGTCTATGTCGTCATGGACACCTGGAATGTTAAGCCGGGTCGCACCTGCTTTGGCAAGCAAGCGGCCTGCGCCCCGATCACCTTCCAGTGCCAGCACTTCGGACCATAGCCCCCGGGGCAGATACGCCGGTACGCCCGGGTGCCGGCCATAGTCCGCTGCAGCCGGCTGCCCCGGGAAACATCGCGCCGCTTCGCCAAAAGCCCCAAGTGCCTCCGTGTCCAGCAGCGGCTGGTCCGCCACCAGCACAAATACACCTTTCACGCGCGGCCCAAGGCTTCGAACACCAGCGGCTAACGAAGCCGCCATACCCTCGTGCCAATCTGCCACAGGCACCCACCGGGAAGGCTGCGCGCGGCAACGAAAACGAATCAGCGGGTACCAGGCACCACACACAACTCGCACATCCCGGCTCAGCAGCCTGCCCTGAGCGATTGCACGATCGAGCAACGTACAGCTCTGCCCATTCTGTGCTCTCAGGGTTAACAGCGCTTTTGGGCGCCCAAACCGACTGGAAGCACCTGCGGCAAGAACAAGTGCCGGAAATTCCTGATCGCTGTCACAACGAGAGGCGGTTATGATTTCGCTCCTGATAAAGAGGTGAAAACGGAAATAATGGCATGAATCGACTCAGGCCATTACCTGACAGGTCACTCATTCAGGATTTTTGCTAGAATCCCCACATCATTCAACCCTACCCGCCCGGAAATTCGATGAATCACCTGTTTGTAGACAACCTCACCGTTATTGATTTTGCTTACCTGGATCCCACCCGTGGGTTAGTAGGGGAAAGCTGGATTGCCGACGTTGTGTTGGGAGGCGAACTTGATGACCAGGGCATGGTATTCGATTTCAGCAATGTGAAGCGCACCATCAAGCGCATTATAGATGAGCGCGTGGATCACCGGCTGGTCATACCCCGAGGCTACGAAGGCCTCTCCTGGAACCAGGACACGCCCGACACTTTTACCTGGGCCCTGACCGACGGCAGCCACATTGGGCACCGCTCACCGGATGAAGCTGTTGTATGGCTTTCTTCAGAGCGGGTTGTGCCCTCTGCGGTTGCGGCACTGCTGGAGCGTGAGTTGATGGCGGTGCTGCCGGCAAATGTAACCTCGGTACAGATCGATCTCCGGGAAGACGTGATAGAGGGCGCCTACTACCACTATGTTCACGGCTTGAAAAAGCATCTGGGAAACTGCCAACGCATCGCCCACGGCCACCGCTCACCTATTCGCATTGATCGAAACGGGCATAGGGACTATGAACTGGAGAGCGCCTGGGCCAAGCTTTGGCAGGACATCTATGTGGGTTCTGAGGAAGACATAGTGCGCAGGCACGTAGCAGAAGATGGTGTTCCATACGTTACCTTTGAGTACGAGGCCAACCAGGGCGAATTTGCCCTGACCTTGCCTGAAAAGCGCGTTTATATGATGGGTACTGACACCACAGTTGAATTGATCGCCGCACACATAGCTAACCAGCTCAAGGCAGAGTTTCCTTCGGACACGATTCTGGTGAAAGCCTACGAAGGTGTCGGCAAAGGAGCCATAGCCTCTCGTTGATGCCGGCCACTCCAGGGCCAAGTGAGCAGGGCGCCACCTCCCAAAACTGTGTGTTGCCAAGGATGGCAACACCAAGCCTCCATGGAAGGGTTTACGGCGTGTTTTGGGAGGTGGCGCCCTGCTCACGCTCTCTGGCACTCAACTAGATGTGAAAATCATTTAGACACAAAAAAACCGCCCGAAGGCGGTTTTCTGTCATGCGAGGCTAACATTTAACCCCTTTCAAAAAACTCAGCAAAGTGACGAATATCATGGGCCAATTGATCAACCTTATTCGCCGCTTTTTCCATCTCATCAAAGACAGCAGCACTAATTGCAGATTCAATTAGCAAGGAGAGCTCATCGAAATGATTTTCACCTATCACCTCTACGGTTTCTGCTGGCAATTTCGCCTTAAAAGTATTAACCACGTTCACAGCATGTGCGTTTTGTTTAACTGTCATTACTTTATTTCCTCAACGATATATCAGGAATTAACGATTAACTTTTGGCTAGTACCCTGATCACCAGCAGCACCTAGAATCAGTGGATCTGGCA
>JAGPVT010000068.1 GCA_018066865.1 Marinobacter sp.
TCCTTGACTGCATTAAGAATGCGAATGGTGTTCTCCACCGATTCGGTGACAGGGTTGATGCCAATAACCGCGTCACCACAGCCATAGGTCAGCCCTTCGTAGACCTGAACCATAATGCTGTCGATATCATCACGGGTATCATTTGGCTGCAAACGGGCGGAAAAGCGACCTGGGATGCCTACGGTGCAGTTAGCCTTGGAAATCACATACAATTTTTTGGCTCCCACCATAAGGTCGCCGTTCGAACATATCTTGCACACGGCGGCGACCATTTCGGACGTCAAGCCTCTGCGCAACCTTTCATAGTCCTCACGGGTGGGCACATCAGACAGTATGTATTCCCTCAACTCACTGACGGTCCAATGCCTGATATCCTCATAGACAGCCTTGTTTACCGCATCCTGGATGACCCGGGTTATGGCATCCTCTTCGTAGGGAACGATCGGGTTTTCCCGTAATGTTTCCAGGCGCATTTCGCTCAATACCTGTTTCGCAGCGACACGCTCTTGCGCCGTTTCCGCCGCCACTCCGGCAAGCACGTCGCCGGAGCGGAGCTCGTTGGCTTTCGCGAGTACATCCTTTACGTCACGGAACTGATAGACCTGTCCGAACAATGTTGTCTTCAAGTTCATGAAAAACCTCCCCCTCTAGGCAGGAAATGCCAGAGATTTGATGGTTAATGGCACAACTTCCCCGCCAAAAAAACTTTCGCCGACATCGATGTAATCACCGGCAACGGCACGCACTTCATCAATAACCAGTAGTTTCTGGGGGTTGATCAGGGGTTGTAGCTCCATCCCCAGCACCTTTCCCAGGTCGTTTTCAGTCACAACGATTGCAGGTGCCTGGCGATTGCCATGCTGCTGATAATATTCTGCAATCTCTTTTGCTGTGTGGTGCACCACTCGATAGCTCATCGGCATATCCCTGCCCAGCGCGATGGCGTAGTTGTCCTCGCGCAGGCGCAGATCCATACGCTTCACGGCTTCGATAATCTGTTGGCAAACCGGTGGCAGGTCGGCAGCCCCCCAGTCGATTGGTGGCTCTACCACCGGTATGTTGCGGATAGGCAGCGAATCAACATTCAGCCAGATTGAACTTCCGGAAAGCGACATGGAGTAGGCGCCCGCACCGATAACCGTAGCCTGCTGGGTCTGCTGAGGCACTTTAACGTTCATGGCTGCCAGTGTCGGATGCTTCAGCAACGCGTCGGCAAGCAATATGCCTATGTCTTCCCAATAGAACCACTCGAGTTCTTCGACTTTCAAGCTGTAGTAGCTGGTGCCTACGCCTCCGCTTATGAATACAGCGTCAAACTCACCAGGCTCTTTCAGATAAGGCGTCATCATCAGCTTTTGACAAAGCTCAGAGCGGTTACCGACGATGACATCAACAACCAACTGCGCCATGCAATTGACGACCTTTTTAAGGTGACCTGCGCTTACCCGGGCTTCCGGCAGCGCCTCGCCGAACAGGGACTCGATAATCCACTTCGCCGGTTCGCGGATTTTGGTCGCAGTTCCGGAGCGGTCTGTTTTGATCAGGTTCCCACCGATGTTGAGGCACGCTGTGTCCTCTACGCGGCCACTGTTAAAAACCACGTAATTGCTGGTTCCGCCACCAATATCAATGTTCAGTACCCGGGCGTGGTTTCGCTTCGAGTATTCCCCGGCGCCACTGCCCCTGCCGGCAATTACGGACTCCAGATTTGGCCCCGCAGTTGCCACCACAAAATCACCCAGGCGATCAGCCAACCCCATCACTGTATCTTTGGCGTTCTTAACCTTGGAGGTTTCACCGGTGATGATGATGGCTCCGGTTTCAATGTCACTGAGCGTCAGATCAGCTGCCGCAAACTGTTCGTCAATAAACCTCTGCAGCATGGGCACGTCCACTGTTCCATCCTCCTGCAAAGGCGTAGGCCTGACGGGGCTCTGGAAAAAGATTTCCCGCTCCACAAACTCATACCGGGGCACCTGGGTAACAGGCGCCCGGTTAACCATAGTGAGCCGTGAAAAGATCACCTGGGTTGTGGTGGTGCCGATATCAATACCGACACTCTGTACGGTTTTTCTGTTCACAGTTGTTCTTCCGCTTCCTCTATGGTGGATAGATCCGGGGCCGGCTTGCCGTTCTTTTCAATCGACGCAATCATCTTGTCGGCCAACAGCATTGCGAACAGAACAGCGGTGATGCCACCGACAAGCTTGCCGATGATGACGGCCATGATCATGTCCGGCTTGTTGGCTGCGGTGAAACCCAAGTGATCACCAAAGGTAAACGCGGCGCTGACAGCAAAGGCCGAACAAAGAATCTTGCCGCGGCTGTCCATATCCTTCATGACCTGAAACATCGGAATGTTGTTGGCCAGAGTAGCAATCAGGCCGGTGGCCGCTGTCGGGTTTACGTTCAGCACATTGCCCATTTTCAGCAATGGCTTTTCAAACCAGCGGGTCAGCAACAGCACCATGGGGTAGGCGCCTAACAGAATGATGGCGATGGAACCGATGACTTCGATGGCTCGCATATCAATGCCGGGCGCGTCCCCTGGCACCATGAAAATCGGATCCATTCCGGGAATCAGGTTAATACCCAAGGTCTGCTTCAGCACCGCGGCCGCAAGGCCGATGGTGATAAACGCAACGAGGAATTTGGCAAAAATCGAAAAGCCGTTGATCATCCGATCGGGCATAAACCATAACCCGGCTGCGATAAGAGCTGAGACAATAATTACCGGAATCAGGTTCATGAAAATCAGAGGCAGATTAAATTGTATTACCTGATCAGTGCCGGGTATCAGAACCGTTGATGCCATGGCAGCCAGTCCGCCAGCAATAGCCCCGATAGGAATGGTAACGATACCCGCAAGCACTCCGGACGCCAGATAAGGGCGATCCTGTTCTTTGATAATGCCAACGGCAACGGGAATGGTGAACACGATAGTGGGGCCCATCATGGCACCCAGAATCAGGCCGGCGTACATCCAGGCGCCGTAGTTAATGGTGCCGTCCGCTGCCGTGGCCATCTCTTTCGCCAAGAAATATCCACCCATG
>JAGPVT010000079.1 GCA_018066865.1 Marinobacter sp.
ACACCGCTGCCCATGGTGGCGTTGCCCTGGGGATCCATATCCACCAGCAGAACCCGGCGCTTGGTGGCGGCCAGTGAGGCGGCAAGGTTGACGCAAGTGGTGGTTTTGCCAACACCACCCTTCTGATTGGTCACTGCAATCACGCGCGCCATGTCTCGCCTCCTTATTCTTAAATACAGTTACTGAATACAGCTGCGGGTTACCGGGACTGTTCTCTACCGGGGCTGCTCTGCCCTGGTCACGACAAGCAGGTGTCTCTCACCGCCGGCGCCGGGGACTTCGAGGGAATGGCTGGATGATACCTGCCAGCCGACAGGAAGGGCAGCTACCTCATCATCCGGATACTGGCCTTTCATGGCAAGGAAACTGCCTTCATTTGCCAGCAGATCACCACACCAACCCACCAAAGTATCCAGCGCAGTAAACGCACGGCTGCTGATCTGGCTGAACGGTTTTTCCAGCTTGCAGTCTTCGGCACGACCATGGATCACTTCCACGTTTTTCAGGCCAAGCTCAAGCACACACTGATTCAAAAAACGGGTTTTTTTACCGTTGCTATCCAAAAGGGTGAAACGCTTTTCTGGCAGCACAATAGCCAGAGGGATACCCGGCAAGCCGCCGCCGGCGCCAACATCGAGCAGATGCTCCGTGGTTACCCAAGGCAGAATGCTAAGGCTGTCGAGCAGCTGCCGGGAGACCATTTCTCTCTCGTCGCGCACAGCCGTGAGGTTGTAGGCCTTGTTCCACTTATTGAGCAGGGACAAAAATGCCAGCAGCTCTTGTTGCCGGGTTTCGCTCAGGGAAAGCTGCATCTCGGCCAGCCCTTCCGGGAGCTGGCGTTGCCAGAGTGTCGGGGCCATAACGTTGCTCAGGCGCTCTGTTTGCGCAGAAGCTCGCGCTTTTTCAGGTTCACCAGAATCTGCGAGATCGCAGCCGGCGTAACGCCCTGAATCCGCGAAGCCTGGGCCACCGTTTCGGGGCGAACCTCTTTCAGCTTCTGTTTTATCTCGTTGGACAGGCCGCCGATTACATCGTAATCCAGATCTATGGGCAGCGCGGTGTTCTCATTCCGGCGCAGGCGCTCAATTTCTTCGGCCTGGCGTGAAATGTAACCTTCGTACTTGATCTCGATTTCGACCTGCTCTGCCACAACAGGGTCATCCGCCTGGGCGGCACCGATCTCGGCAATATGGCTGTACACAACCTCCGGGCGACGAAGCAGCTCCGCCAAGGTGTGATCCCGGGTCATCGGCTGCTTGAGAAAGCCATTGGCGCGATCGCCTGCATCGGTTGCAGGATGAATACGGGTGGACTCCAGGCGTTTGCGCTCAGTCGCTATGGCCTCAAACTTGGCACTAAATTTCTGCCAGCGCTCATCATCCACCAGGCCGAGTTTGCGGCCGGTTTCGGTCAATCGCAGATCAGCATTGTCTTCGCGCAAAATCAGGCGGTACTCGGCCCGGCTGGTAAACATGCGGTAAGGCTCGCTGGTACCCATAGTGATCAGATCGTCGACCAGCACACCAAGATAAGCCTCATCCCGGCGCGGATACCACTCGCTCTTCTCCTGCGCGCGCAATGCGGCGTTGATACCCGCCAGCAACCCCTGGGCACCGGCTTCTTCATAACCGGTGGTTCCGTTGATCTGGCCAGCAAAGTAGAGACCCTGAATGAACTTGGTTTCCAGGGTGTGGCGCAGGTCCTGCGGGTTCAGGTAGTCGTATTCGATGGCGTAGCCCGGCCGTGTGATATGGGCGTTTTCAAAACCCGGAATCGTGCGAACCGCGGCAAGCTGAATATCAAACGGCAAACTGGTAGAAATACCGTTCGGGTAGAGCTCATGGGTGGTCAGGCCTTCAGGTTCCACAAAAATCTGGTGCGAGTCCTTGTCGGCAAAACGATTGACCTTGTCTTCAATGGACGGGCAATAGCGCGGTCCTATGCCTTCAATGTTTCCGGCAAACATGGGCGAGCGATCGAAGCCACTGCGGATAATATCGTGGGTCTGCTCAGTAGTGCGGGTTACGTAGCAGCAGACCTGCTCAGGATGCTGATCACGGCTGCCGATAAAAGACATGACCGGCGTCGGGTCATCGCCCCACTGCTCCTGCATCACGGAAAAATCGACACTGCGGGCATCAATGCGCGGCGGTGTGCCGGTTTTCAGCCGGCCCACGTTAAATGGCAGCTCCCGTAAACGCTGAGCCAGTGCGTTGGCAGGTGCGTCGCCGGCACGGCCACCGGCGTGGTGCTGCATACCGATATGGATAACGCCGCCAAGGAAAGTACCTGTTGTCAGTACCACGGTTTTGGCATTGAACCGGATACCGGTCTGGGAAACAACGCCGGTAACCTGATCGTTTTCCACAATCAGATCGTCTGCCGCTTGCTGGAACAGCGTCAGGTTGGGCTGGTTTTCCAGAGTGTGGCGAATCGCCGCCTTGTACAGAACCCGGTCAGCCTGGGCACGGGTAGCGCGTACCGCCGGGCCTTTGCGACTGTTGAGTACCCGGAACTGGATGCCGGCCAGGTCAGTCGCCTGCGCCATGGCGCCGCCGAGAGCGTCAATTTCCTTCACCAGATGGCTTTTGCCAATGCCCCCGATGGCCGGGTTACAGGACATCTGGCCGAGGGTTTCGATGTTGTGAGTCAGCAGCAGGGTTTGCGAGCCCATTCGCGCAGCCGCAAGCGCGGCTTCAGTACCGGCATGGCCGCCACCAATGACAATGACATCGAAACGCGTTGGAAAATCCACAGTTCACCTCGGAATTCGGGGGATAAAAACAGGGCGGGGAGTATAACGTTTCACCCATGAAAATGCAGTCTGGATGTGCAAATTTTAACCAGAATCGTCTCCGGGTAAAAATTTCCAGGCAGAGTACGCAGGGAAAACTGCTACTCCGCGCCAGTTTCCACGCTGCGAAAAACCGAAATTATCGGATTTTCATGGGCTTGGGCTGCTCTCTTCACAAAAGTTTTCAAGAAAGTTATCCACATCAACCGACACTTATCAGACACCCCGAGACAGATATTAAGTTATTGTTTTTATTATATTTAAAAAAAGATACTCAAAGCTTATCCGCAGCTTATCCAACTATTTATCCACAGATTCTTGTTGTGTTCTTCGTCCAAGACGCCACACGGCTATCAACACAAGCCCATTGGCCAGAGACAGCAGCAGGAAAAACCCCGGAATGCCCACATCAAGAACTCCAAGTACAAGAATTCCCGCAAGTGCACTCACCACCATGAACAGCGCGTTGATCACGTTCAGTGCAGCAATGATTCGCGCCCGTTTGTTTTGTGGGGTTTCATACTGGATAAACGCGTAAAGGGGCACGATAAACAGCCCCCCGCATACCCCGATGCCGACCAGATCAAGCAGCACCCGGATGTAAACCGGATCTGTCACCAGCGTCCACCAGGTAGAGGGTTCCGGGCTTGCCGGTACCGCAAAGAACAGATCCACACCCAGAAGGGTCAGGCCAAGCGCACCCCATGGCACAGGCGCCAGAGTGATGCGATGCCGGGTGAGGCGCTCACACATCATCGAGCCGATGGAGATGCCCACAATAAACATGGACAGCAGCAGGGTAACCACGGTTTCGTCGCCCTGAAGATTGCCGTGGGCAAAGCTGGGAAACTGGGTGAGATAAGCGGCGCCAAGAAACCAGAACCAGGATATCGCCAGAATCGCCCATAGCACCGGCTTACGCTCGGCCGCTATGCCCATAAGGCGCCAGGTTTCCAGAACCGGCCGAAAGCGCACCGCCTGTCCCGCAATGTCGGTGCCGGTTTCCGGTACCTGTCGCGCGGCCAGATACCCCAGAACCGACATCACCAGCACGCTTACCGCCGTGAGTTTTGCCGCCGCCTCAAGGCCCATCAGCAAACCAGCCGCAATGGTGCCGAGCAAAATAGCCACAAAAGTGCCCATGCTTACAAGGCCATTGCCCCCTACCAGCTCATCATCGCCAAGGACCTGCGGCAGAATGGCGTATTTCACCGGGCCGAAGAAGGTGGACTGGGTGCCCATCAGGAACAGCAGAACCAACAGCCCTTCATACCAGCCAGACCAGAGCGCCAATGCGGCGATGGCCATAATGCCTATTTCAGCCAGCTTTACCTTGCGGATAATGGCAGCTTTCTCATAGCGATCGGCCATTTGCCCTGCAATACCGGAGAACAGGAAAAACGGCAGGATAAACAGGAAGGCAGCCAGATTTATCACCGTGTTCACTGAAAGCCCGAACAGGCCGGTGGTCTGATAGGCAATCAGCAGTAGCAGAGCATTCTTATAGAGGTTGTCATTGAACGCGCCGGAAAACTGGGTTAGATAAAACGGCAAAAAACGCCGCTGCCCCAGTAAACGGAACTGACTGTGTATGGCCATGAAAACATCCGGGTTGCTGGGTTACGCCAGACCTTTCAATAGTCTGACGAGCTGGCCTGGGGCAGAGATGCCTGGCGTTCCAGCTCATGTTCAATCGCACTAGCCGATTTGGCAAAGCCGGCCAGCAGATTATAAAGCACCGGAATGATAAACAACGTAAGCGTAGTCGCAAAAATCAGTCCGCCCAGAATCACCATACCAATAGCCGCCCTGCTCTCGGCACCCGCACCGGTGGCAATAACCAGTGGCACCGCGCCGAAGACCGTGGAAATCGTCGTCATCAGCACGGGCCGGAAACGCAAGGTCGCGCCCTCCAGTATAGCGTCTTTCACCTCGTAGCCTTTATCACGGAGCTGGTTGGCGAACTCGACAATCAATATGCCGTTTTTCGACATCAGCCCCAGCAACATAATGATTCCGATCTGGCTGTATATGTTCAGGCTGATACCGCTCCACCAGAGCGCCAGCAATGCGCCAGTTACGGCCAGCGGTACCGGCAGCATGATGATCAGCGGGTGAATCCAGCTTTCGAACTGAGCCGCCAGTACCAGGAACACAATAATAAAAGCCAACCCGAAGGTGACATAGATAGCAGCGGAGGAGTCCTGGAATTCCCGGGACAACCCCCGGTAACTCACCCGCGCTTCCGGTGGCAGGTTATCCACAGACAGATTATTCAGGTAGGTCAGCGCCGAGCCAAGGTCATAACCATCCGCCAGAGAGGCGCTGATGATCACCGCCGGCAACCGGTCAATTCGCCGCAAGTCCGGGTTTGCGCCTATTTCTTCAATTGATACAAGTGCCTGAAGGGGTATGAGCGAACCGCCTTCTCTCGGCCGCAGAAAAATCTGCCCAAGATCATCCGGGGTGGCACGATCAGCATCGGCCGCCTGCACAATCACATCGTATTCGCGGCCACGATCCAGATAGGTCGTCACCTGCCGGGACGCAAGCATGGTTTGCAGGGTCAAACCGACGTCCTCAACGGTTATATCCAGGTCAGCCGCGCGCTCACGATCAATTGTGAGTCGCAGTTCCGGTCGGGTCAGCTCAAAGTCGGTTTCAAGATTCAGTAGGTCCGGATTATCCTTCGCCCGCGCTACAATTTCCTCACTCCAGGCCTGAACCGATTCGTAGTCCGGGCCAGCAATGACAAATTCCACTGGCTGGCTGAACCCTCTCTGTCCCAGCCCCGGAGGGTTTACGGCCACGATCCGGATACCGGCAACCTCGCTCAGTTTATCCCGCAGCTCGCTGGTGATCTGCTGTTGTTTGATGTCCCGCTCTTCCCAAGGCGCCAGGCCCATGATCATGAAGGCATTATCTTCTTCATCACGAAAACCGACGATTGAGAGCAAACGATTGGCGACACCCGACTCGATATAGGGCAACAGCTTTTCTTCAGCCTTGCGGACATAATGGTCTGTAAATTCCACGGTCGAACCCCGGGGAGCACTGGCAGGCATGATGATAATGCCACGATCTTCCGTAGGCGCCAGCTCCTGGGGCAGCTTCGGATAAATCACTGCCGCAACGATCAGCCCCACAACACCCAGACCAATCAGCAGGCCGGGCTGATTCAGGGAGAAGCGCAACAGCCGCTCGTACCCCCGGGTGAGGCCATTCAGAACTTTCTCGCTTGCCACCCACAGGCGATGCCCCTCGACCGATTCCGGGCTGTGCCGGAGCCATTTTGAACACAGCATCGGCGCGAGAGTCAGCGCAACCAGACTGGACACCACCACAGCAGCCGCAAGAGTGAAGCCGAATTCCGCAAACAGGCGGCCAATATTGCCCCCCATAAACGAAATAGGCACAAACACCGCCACCAGCGTCAGGGTGGTGGCAATAACGGCAAAAGCTACCTGTTTGGCACCCCGATAAGAAGCCAGCAGCGGCGGCTCACCCCCGTCTATTCGGCGCTGGATGTTTTCCAGCATGACAATCGCATCGTCCACCACCAGGCCTATCGCCAGGATCACGGCCAACAGTGTCAGCACGTTGATGGAGAAACCCAGGAAACCCAGGCCGATAAAAGCACCGATTACTGCAACCGGAATAGTCACTGCCGGAATCAGGGTAGCCCGCCAGGACCGGAGGAAAAGGAAGATCACCAGAATTACCAGAGAGACAGCAATCGCAAGCGTAATGACGACTTCCTTGATTGAGGCACGGATAAAAATAGATTCATCGTAGCTTTCAGCAATCGTCACTTCCGGCGGCAGGGTTTCCCGGATTTTCTCCAACTCAGCCTTGACTGCGTCAGACACAGCGACTGTATTGGCTTTAGATTGGCGGATAATACCCATACCGATAGCTGTCTGGCCGTTGGCACGAAGGCGACCTACATCGGATTCCACCCCCATATAAACATTGGCAACCTCGCCCAGGCGCAGCAATTCGTTATTGTTTCTGCGGATGACCAGCTCGCGGAATTCTTCCACGGTGGATAACCGGCCTTCGGCTCGAACGGTGAAATTACGGGTGGAAGAGTCGACCGAGCCTGCCGGCAACTCCACATTGTTCGCGCGTAGAGCCCTTTCCACTTCCGCCACAGTGATGTTTCTGGCTGCTAACCTCTCCCTGTCTAGCCAGACCCGGATGGCGTACCGTCGTTCACCACCAATGCTCACGTCTGCAACTCCATCCAGAACGGACAAACGGTCAGCCAGGGCGCGATCTGCAAAGTCACTCAGCTCGGCGCTGTCCCAGAGATCACTGCGCAGAGTTACCCACATCATCGGCCGGGCATCAGAATCCGCCTTGCGCACGACCGGCGCATCCGCTTCATCGGGTAGTTGGTCAGCAACCCGGGAAACGGCATCACGAACGTCATTGGCAGCGATGTCTACATCCCGGGATGTAGAAAATTCTATACTGGTTCGAGACTCTCCCTGTTCAGTGGAAGACTCAATTGACCGGATGCCTTCAATTCCGCTGATAGCACCTTCGATCACCTGAGTGATCTGTGTATCTACGACTTCCGCTGCGGCACCCGTATAGTTGGTGGAAATGGACACTACAGGAGGGTCGATATCCGGATACTCTCGAACCGGAAGGCCGAACAGGGCCGCCAGACCAAACACAACAATCAGCAGGCTGAGAACCGTTGCAAAAACGGGGCGTTTTATGGAGACATCTGAAAGGATCACCGTCAGGAATCCACAGACTTGGCGAAACGGTTGTCCGGTATGGCATTGTCCTCATCCACCACCCGAATTCGATTGCCGCTGCTCAGGCGATCCTGCCCGGTAACGATCACCCTGTCCTCCAGAGTCAGGCCCTCCGCCACTTCCACCAGACCCGGCGTTCTTGAGCCAAGAACGACGGATAAGCGTCTTGCGATTCCATCCTCGGCCACGAACACATATTTTTCCTCACCGCGAATCATGACCGCCTGCTCAGGAATCAGCAGTGCTTGCCGCTCTCTCAGGGTCAGCGTCGCCGAGATGAACTGCCCGGGGCGCAGTTTGCCGTCGGGATTATCGAGCAAAGCCCGCACTGGAAGGGTCCGGCTGAGTTCATTGATGCGGGAGCCCAGCTCGGTGAGCACTCCGGAAAAACGTGTATCCTGAAAAGCGGGTGAGCTGCCAAATACCTGTTGGCCCAGACCAACCTGCCCCACGAACCGCTCGGGGACTGCAAAGTTGAGTTCCATCCTGTCCGTGTTATCGAGCGTAGTGACGGTCGTGCCGGCTGTGACATAAGCACCGATGCTGATATCACTGAGCCCGACAACGCCTGCAAACGGTGCTTCGATCCGATGGTTCTCCAGGCGCACCTGCACCGCCTGGCGTTGGGCCTCCGAAACGTCAACTGCGGTGCGAAGCTCGTCCACCAGGGATTGGGAAATACTGTTGTTGGAACGAAGACTGTTGGCACGTTCAAACTTTCGGCGGGCATCGGCCAATTGCGCCTCGATTACCTTCAGATCCGCTCTCGCCTGGCGATCATCGAGCCGCAAAAGCACATCGCCCTGCTCCACCCGACGGCCCGTTTCAAGATTGAGTGATACCACGCGCCCACTGACTTCTGTGGTCAACTCCACCGCGTTCAAGGCCTTGAGGTTACCAACTGCCTTGATCACATCACGCACAGTATCCAACTCAGGTGGCCGTGTATTAACGACGCTGGCAGGCCGTTCGCGATCGCTTTGAGCCATTGCTTCACTGTCCAGTGAACGGTAGGTAAGAGCAGCACCCGCTGCGACTGCCACCAGTACCAGTCCGATCAGCCATTGCTTCAGCATAGAATTTCCAGTGTCCATCACGTTTGTTCAGATAGTCGTTACCGTTTCTGAATAACCAGAACGATCTCTCCGACATCAATACCCCATTTACTCATGGTGGTCTGATTGATCAGGGTGTCGGGTGTCGCCAGGTACATCCAGTCGTCCATCCGTACATCCAGGGTTCCATCGCCGTAAGCAACCCGGAGTACATAATTCATATGAATAGTATTACCACTCCATCGCATGGTTCCCGGTTCAACCACGTCACCTGCCTCTGCACGGTAACTGTCGGCGGTATCTGATGGTGTCAACGTCCAGGCCCGGGTTTGCACTTCACCCTCATCAAAACGGAACACTTCATCCAGCGTGCCCACTCCGGCACTGTCCCAGGACGCAGAGATATCCGCATCAAAGGTGCGAATCACTTCTCCGGAAATGTCCTTGACCACACCACGAGCCGTAAGTTCACCGGTAAAAAACTGCGCCGGGATCAGCTTGGGGCCGCGCTCTGCATAATCAGTCAGCGCAGGTCCGGAACAGCCACTTAACAGCACTAAAGCCGTTATAAACAAGAGTATAGAGTGCCGGCCGACTTTGGGGATCATCGAACACCGGCTTTGCATGTTTTTTACACTGTACATAGGGATACTCCATCAAAAGGCGTCATCAAATTCCACGGTTAAAAGCTGTTGTGTGAATACGCCAAAAGGGTGCGCTTCGATCAACCGATGGCTCCGGCGCACCGCTCTGACTGTCTTTTCTGACACTGCCGTAAGCGCTTTTCGTCAATGGAAGCCCCAATGGAATGCCGTAAAACAGCAGGCAACTTTGCGGTGAACAACTCCCGCACTCAAATTATCAGACTGGTACAGAGGATTGATTATGCCGGTATACAGGGCACCCCTGCGAGACATGAAGTTTCTGCTCAACGAAGTGTTTGATTACCCGAAACACTATGCCTCTTTGGCTAGCGGAGAAAACGCAACACCGGATATCGTGAACGCCATCCTGACCGAATGTGGGCGCTTCTGCGAAGAGCAACTGAGCCCGCTCTACCAGCCAGGCGATGAGGAAGGCTGCTCGCTGAAAGACGGTGTGGTAACCACCCCGAAAGGCTACAAAGAAGCATACGATCAATACGTTATGGGTGGTTGGCAGGGCCTGTCGGCGCCGGAAGAATATGGCGGCCAGGGCCTGCCCGCTTCCATGGGCCTGTTGAAGCAGGAAATGATGGGCACCGCGAACTGGTCGTTTTCCATGTACCCGGGCCTGTCCATCGGTGCCATGAATACCATCTTTCTGCACGGTTCCGACACTCAGAAAGACACCTATCTGTTGCCCATGACAGAGGGCCGCTGGGCCGGCACCATGTGTCTGACCGAACCCCAGTGCGGCACCGATCTGGGCCAGGTCAAAACCCGAGCCGAGCCGCAAAGCGATGGCAGCTACAAGCTGACTGGCACCAAGATCTTTATTTCGTCTGGTGACCACGACCTTACCGAGAACATTATCCACATTGTTCTGGCGCGCTTGCCAGACGCGCCGAAAGGCACCCGCGGCATCAGCCTGTTCATTGTGCCGAAGTTCCTGCCCGGAGCTGACGGCAGTGCAGGTGCGCGCAACGCGGTTGTCTGTGGCAGCCTGGAAAAGAAAATGGGCATCAAGGCCTCCGCGACCTGCGTTCTGAACTTTGATGAGGCAACCGGGTATCTGATCGGTCCGGAGAACGAGGGCCTGGAATGCATGTTCACCTTCATGAACACGGCCCGTATCGGTACCGCCGTTCAGGGTGTCGGGCCGGCTGAGCTGTCGTATCAGTGGGCACTGGAGTACGCCAAAGAACGCCGCTCCATGCGCGCCCTCTCCGGCAAAAAAGAACCGGATCAGGTGGCCGACAGCCTGATTCACCACGCCGATGTACGGCGTATGCTGCTGACCCAGAAGGCCATCGCGGAAGGTGGCCGCGCCATGCTCTATGATGCCGCCCGCCTGGCCGACCATATGGTTGAAGGCCACGCCACCGGTGATGATAAAAAAGCAGCCAGATACGATGACAAACTTGGCTTCCTCACCCCCATTCTGAAAGGGTTCCTTACCGAACTGGGGAATGAGGCAGCTAGTCTGGGCATGCAGGTCTTTGGTGGGCACGGTTATATCCGTGAACACGGCATGGAACAGATAGCGCGTGATACCCGGATTGCCACACTCTATGAAGGCACCACCGGTATTCAGGCGCTGGATCTGCTTGGTCGCAAGGTACTGCTAACAACCAAAGGTGGGGCGGTTCGCGACTTCACCGCGCGGGTCGCCAACTTCGCCCGTAAGCACTTGACCGACAGCCGTTTACGTCCGTTTGCCCTGGATTTGCTCAAGCTCACTGCACAGTGGAACCTGCTTACCGTGAGAATCATGTTTGCAGCCCGCAAGGATCGCGACGTTGTCAGCTCCGCTTCTTACGATTTCCTGATGTACAGCGGCTACGTGACTATGGCTTACATGTGGGCGCGGCAAGCTTCAGCAGCGGCAGATCGTCTGGATAACGGCGGCGATGAATCAGAGGCGTTCTACAAGGCCAAACTGGCAACTGCGGAATTCTATTACGAGCGCCTGCTGCCCAGGGCCCAGGCCCACGCCAGCAGTATGTTGAGCCCCAGCAAAAACCTGATGCAGCTGAGTGCAGACGATATGGCCTTCACCGGATAAGGTATCCGGTGTCTTTATATCCCGGGTAGCAACGCTGCTACCCGGGATTTTTTAGTCACGCACCAAAAGATTACAGACCGTACTTGGTTCCAATTGCATCATAGGTGCCATTTTTTCTGGTGGCTTCGAGGGCTTTGTTCAGGTCTTCAATAACTTCGTCGGGGGTATCCGGGCTCATCGCCAGATACAGATCAACATCGTTGAACGAATACACCGGAACCAGTCCTTCTATATCCTGCTGCGAAGCAAGGTATGGTCCTCCAAGGCGCTCTGCAATCCACAGATCAATCTGGCCTAGCGCCAGGCGCTTCGGGTTGAGATCGTCACTGTCGATCACCGACATTTTATAACCACGCTTCAGAAGGTACTCGCTCCTGACGTCGTTGCGATAACCGCCGATGGTTTTGCCCTTGGCATCCTCCAGCCTTTCCATTGTAAAAGTGCTTCCCGGCGGTGCAAAAATGGTCCACAGGTTCTGCGCCAGCGGACCTACCCACTTGAACAGCGGAGCACGCTCTTCGGTATAGGTGGTGCAAAAGATACCGTGATTGGCTTTGGACAGGGCGCGGTTATAGCCGTAATTCCAATTGCGCAGCTTTATCCGGTAATCGTAGCCGGATTGGTCCAGAACCGCTTTCGCTCTTTCCGTACAAATACCATCAATCTTGTCCGCACTGTGTTCAAACGCGCGACCGTTTGAGCTCATGTTGTAGGGCGGGAAATTTTCGGTATACATGTACAGTCTTTCAGACGCGAAAACCTGGGATGTATTGAGAAGGGTCAGCATTGCCAAAATAAATAAAGAAATTAACTGCATGGAAAAGTCTCCTTTAAAAGACGTTCCGGGACAAAGTGCTCGAAGAAATTTAAAAAGTGTTAAATCCGAGTGTAGCGCAGGGTCAATGCAGTTTTACGTTTAAAGGTGTGTCGATATGTAAAACAGGAAACGTGAAAAGAGTGCGGAACTCAGCAGATCAGGCCCCTCAATAATCTTGTCGGTAAACTCATTGCAGAACACTGTTGCGCCCACACGATAGCCTGCAACGTCCTTTTTGATCGATGTCAGAAAGGTGCAAATAATATTGATTATAATTTGTATATGTAAATAATGATCATTGTTTTATTAAAATAAACTATTATCTTCGTTAAACAGATCCTTCACGAAACCGTTGTATGAACGCCTGGGCATTGAGATTGTGCTTCAGGAAGAGTACCTGATCTTCAAATGCCTCCAGAACAGGATCCATGCGTTTTTCCATCTGATGCATGCGGGCAATCAGGCTGCTATAAAGTTCGCGGGTTTCGTCAAGCCTGCGCTTACTGGTTTTACGCAAGGGCGCACTTTCGTATAGGTCCAGTTCGTCTTCCCACTCGTCAAACAGTGCCCCGGATACATCTTCAATGGTTTGAATCAATCCTTTT
>JAGPVT010000007.1 GCA_018066865.1 Marinobacter sp.
ACTCCGAAACACGCTGTGAATACGTCCGTGTACGCTCGGCTCCGCCATCCATGGCTCCGCACGGTTTCGGAGTCAACCCTCCGACAGTGCCCTGTGTCTTTTGTACAGCTTTTAAGCTCTCTCTAGTGGGAATGCCAGAACATCTGCTATGTCGCGGGTCCCCATTTTCAACATCAGCAGGCGATCAAGCCCCAGGGCAACACCTGAACAGTCGGGCAAGCCATATTCAAGGGCAGCCAGGACGGCTTCATCAACGTCCATTTCGGTTTTTCCAGCGGCTTTTCGCTGGCGGTTATCTGCTTCGAAGCGGGCGCGCTGTTCGTCTGCGTTGGTGAGCTCCCAGTAGCCGTTGCATAACTCCAGGCCGTCTATATAGAGCTCGAAGCGATGGGCTACGTCGAAGCCGTCAACGTTGGAGATTCTGGCCAGTGAGGCTTGGGAGGCCGGGTATTGGTTGATGAATACCGGGGTTTCGGTGCCCAGATTGGGCTCGACGGCGAAGCCCATCAGTAAGTCGAGGCAGCCGTCGCGGCTGAGGTCTTGCAGCTGTTCGGGTTCGAGCCACTGCCGGCAGCGTTGGCGCAGCTCGCTTTCTGCCACTACAAAGGGGTCGATGCCTGCCCAATCGATCATGGCCTGGCGGTAGCTTGTTACCTTTGGCTGCGGGCATTCCAGCCAGCCGCATACCAGGTCGGAGACCTCTGTCATCAGAGCTTCATCGTCAAAACCCGTGCGATACCATTCCAGCATGGAAAACTCGGGGTTGTGGCGGCTGCCGCGTTCGCCGTTGCGGAAGACTTTTGAGATTTGGTAGATGGAGCCAGAACCTGCGGCCAGCAGGCGTTTCATGTGGTACTCCGGGGAGGTTTGCAGCCAGCCGCCCTTGATGCACTGAGCATCTATTTGTGCGGATATGCTGTCGAGGTTGGGCTCTGTTACGCCAAAGCGGCCCAGCACCGGGGTTTCGACTTCCAGTAGATCCCGCTGCGCAAAAAAGCCGCGCACAAAGGCTGATTGTCGTGCGCGGCTTTTCAGGGCTGCCGGGGAGGCAGTGGGCTGCCAGTCAGGCTGGTTTTTCATGTTGAAATCAGCTGCTTTTGACTCGGTTCATGTACTCACCCGAGCGCGTATCAACCTTGAGCACTTCGCCGATGGTGATAAACAGGGGCACGCTAACCACTGCTCCGGTCGAGAGGGTTGCAGGCTTGGAGCCGCCCTGGGCGGTATCGCCTTTCATGCCGGGATCGGTTTCAACCACTTCCAGTTCGACAAAGTTTGGCGGGGTTACTGTCAGAGGTGCACCGTTGTACAGGGTGACGGTGTAGACGTCCTGTTCTTTCAGCCATTTGATCGTGTCGCCGACCGCTTTTGCGTCTGCAGCGTATTGTTCGAAGGAGCCGTCGGTGAGCATGAAGTGCCAGAATTCCCCGTCGGTGTAGAGGTATTCCATATCCTGGTCCATCACGTCGGCTGCCTCGAGACTTTCGCCAGACTTGAAGGTGCGCTCCCAAACCCGGTTGCTCATCAGGTTGCGAAGCCTGACACGGTTGAAGGCCTGGCCTTTACCGGGCTTTACAATTTCGTTCTCGAGGATAATACAGGGGTCGCCATCCAGTAATACTTTAAGACCGCCGCGAAATTCGTTGGTAGAATATGAAGCCATGAAATGTCCACCTGCCAAAATGCTGTTTAAAATTCAAAGGCGGCTATGATACAGCGAACCCCTGCCTCTATAGAAGCCCGGCTTTCAGATGATGACAACCGGAGCTGGCAACAGTTGCTGTCCGACTCGATAACTTCGCCACAGGAACTGCTGGCGCGGCTGGACTTGCCTGCGGAGGCCTGGCTGGATGGCGCAGAAGCTGGCCATCGATTGTTTTCTGTCAGAGTTCCAGAGCCTTTCCTGGCACGAATGGAAAAAGGAAATCCGTCAGACCCATTGCTACGACAAGTCCTTCCACTGGGGCTTGAAACCAACGTTGCCGAGGGCTTCGTTACCGATCCATTGCAGGAAGACGGCGCGATACAAACCACGGGGCTGATTCGAAAGTACCGCAGCCGGGCTCTGCTTATGGTGACCGGCCAGTGTGCGATTAACTGCCGCTACTGTTTTCGTCGCCACTTCCCCTACGACGAGCAGCGCCTTAGCCCGTCCGACCGACAACGTGTGCTTGATGTGCTCGTCGCATCTCCGGAAATCAATGAAGTCATTTTCAGCGGCGGCGACCCGCTGGCGGTTAACGACCATCTACTGGCCCAATGGGCATCAGCCATCAGCAGCATTCCTCACATCCGCCGTATACGGCTTCATACCCGCCTCCCGGTAGTTATACCGCAACGAGTGTGTGATGCACTGCTCAAGTGGATCAGTAGTACGCCTGTGCAGATTGTAATGGTGCTGCACGTCAATCACCCGGCGGAGATGGATCAGACTACCCGGCGCGCTCTGGGCTATCTTCGCGCAGCGGGAGTAACCCTGCTGAATCAGAGCGTGATCCTCAGGGGCGTCAATGATCATGCGGACGTACTTGAGCAACTGAGTGAGACGTTATTCGACGCCGGCGTTCTGCCCTACTACCTCCATGCGTTTGACCCGGTAGCGGGGGCCCAGCATTTTGACGTACCTGACAAGGAGGCCCGCCTGCTGGTTCGTGAGTTACTGTCCAGGCTGCCGGGATTTCTGGTTCCACGGCTGGTTCGCGAAGTTCCTGGAAAGTCAGCCAAGACACCCATAGACCTGTATTCGGAAGCGCTCTAATCGTGTTTATGCAAAGCTGGCCTGATTTCACATGTCAAACATTGTTAACATGCTAATTTCTCGCTTTCTTAGACTGGCTTGCTGCTTTAAAATCCAGTACCGGCTATTTTGTAAAAAAATGTATTTACGGTGTTTTTCTGGTGAACTGACATGCCGAACAATGTTTGTTGCGCTTGATGAAAGAGCCCGGAATACGAAACATTGTTCTGATATTAGCGCATATTCATGGAAGGCATGATCCTGAAACCAGATCTCCGTGTACCAGAGCAGAAAACAGCAAGTCTGTCGTTCTGTGATACAACGCCCAAGGCGTTCAGGGCCTGGATCAAGCAGCTTCCCATGGCCAATATTGGCGAGGTGTCGCGCCAGCTTTACCACGCGATCATTGAGCTCAACCATCTGTTTCTTACGCCTCAAAACCGCCTACGGTTCCTCGAGCTGATTCGTGAAAAGATTCACTTTGTCTGCAGCGAACTTTCCCGTCACTACCTTGGCCTTGCCGTGGCTCTGCCAGAGAAGCAACGTAAAATTGCCAACCTGTCGCAGGCTCTGCAGTTGCACTTGGCCAGTGGCTACAAGTTGTGCCTTCTCGAAGCGCTAGACGATGGCGGGCTGGACAAAAACCGCAAACTGATTGCCACGGCCGTCCAACGGGCTACGTCCGAGCTTGCCTCGACCATCCTGAGATCTCATCAGCTCTATTGTCCGAGCCCGGCGCAAAGCTGGCTGGAATGTCATCGCATGTTCCGGTTTTCTCACCGCAATAAGCTTTCTGACGTAATCGTTGAAGACGGCACCCTGAGACAGAGGCAGACAAGCACTGTGGCGGCCAGCTACAAACGCCTTTTGCTTCTTGGCTGCGCCCGACCCAACCAGCTCAGACAGTCAGAACTGCTTCACGCATACGAACTGTTTGAATCCTGGACTGAGCAAACCCGCTGTGGACCTGAGATCGGGGAAGACACTCTTTTCGTTGTCAACATGGAGCGCGACAGCTCCCCAGTCTACAGAAGCCTGCTGGAGGCCAAGCCCGGGGATGAAAGTTTCGGATTCGATACCCGCGAGCTGGCCGCCACTATTTCAGAGAATCTCGATGCCCGGCTTCGCCAGCTTCCAGCACCCGGCACTCTGAAAATACCGGGCAATGTCAACGACACCCTGCTCACTCATCTGAGCCAGGCGCTGGGGATTCTGGCAAAGCGCAATTTCAACCGGATTGCCAGTCAAGGCACGCTGGAAGTATGCGTAGGGCTTTCGGCAGCGCACTATTTTATTGCTGGTGAAAAGTCATTTACCGAGTTCGTAACCGGCAACGACAACAGCGATTCAAATGAAGAAAACCTTTTTATCCGCAAGTCCCGCAAGCGCAACGACGCCTGGTCTGACGCCCATGACGCGTCCCCAAGCGATGAGCACTTGTATTCCGCCGACACGCCCATCAATTTTCGCGGCAGCTTCGGGAATACACCAGCGCCTGCAATCGACAAGAACCAACCCAGATCACACACAACGCTGCTGGTAAATACCAGCCCCGGCGGCTACTGCGTCTCGTGGGAAACCAGTGTTCCTCCGTCCATGCAGGCGGGCGAGATACTTGGGGTGCGAGAGCAACGCTCTCATCCATGGAGCATTGCCGTTGTTCGCTGGATCCGGCAGATCAGAAATCATGGCACTCAGATCGGCATCGAGCTTTTGGCCCCTAGCGGTTCACCCTGCGGTGTGCGTCTGATCCAGAAAGTCGGCAACAGCAGTGAATATCTGCGTGGCCTTATGCTGCCTGAGATCAGTGTCGCCAATCAGCCTGCCACCTTGATCACGCCCCGGCTGCCCTTCCAGTCCGGCAGCCGGATCTCCATACTGCATGATGGCAGGGAAGAACAGGGCCAATTATTGAAGAAGGTTTCTTCAACCGGCAGCATCAGCCAGTTCGAGTTGAAGCTTCACAATAGTGTCGCAGCGTCGACGGTCGCACCCCCATCCACATCGCCTGCGACCACTGAGGACGATTTCGATTCCTTGTGGCCATCTCTCTGAGCACCTCCGGCGCCTTCGTAAATCAGCCGGAGGCTTGTTATTAAGCCTCAACCCCTGCATCATTCAGCGATAGTGACAGTCCGGTCTCGCAGTACCAGTTCACAGTTTCTTGCAAGATACTGTATTTAAGGCAGAATTTTTTCTGCCGGGGCCGGCTCAGCCAACCTGTATTATGAGACGCCTTAGGAATGCAGAAACAGAACGCCACCGTACACCTGCTGATCCTCGACCCTTCCCAGAATGATGCCGAATCCCTGGTAAGCCTGCTCAGAAATGCTGGCAGAGCGACTCGGGCGCACCGCATTACCTCCGAAGAGGATCTGGAAGAAGCGCTGAAAAACAGCAACTGGGATCTGCTTCTGGCCCGTGATATCGAGCAGGAATTCTCGGCCGATAGCGCTTTGGCCATGATCCGGCGCATGGACAAAGACATCCCGTGTCTGTTTCTGACAGAGGAAGAAAGTCGCGAAAGAACGGTGGCCGTCATGAAAGCTGGCGCCCAGGACACAGTGCAGTCCGGTCACAACGATCTGCTAATGCTGAAAGCCAAGCGCGAGCTTGCAGCGCTTGAAGATCGCCGCCGCCGCAGAGCACTGGAGTCGCATCTGCGTGAAGCTGAGCAACGCTGCCAACTGCTACTGGAAAGCTCTAAAGATGCCATCGCCTATATCAATGACGGCATGCATATCTATGCAAACCAGTCTTACCTTGAGTTTCTGGGCTACGACGATATCGACGACCTGATGTGTGTCCCTGTGCTCGATACGCTAACGTCCGAAAGCCAGGCCGACTACAAGACGTTTATGAAGTCTTTCGCAGGGAAGGGTGAAGATGGCATGACCATCAACTGCACTGCCAAGCGCAGCGATGATCATGAGCTGAACGTGACCATGTCGGTGTCCGGTGCGACTTACGATAGCGAAGTCTGTACCCAGATCGTGCTGCAGCCGGAACACAGCGATGCAGAGCTGGAGGAGAAGTTACGGGAAATCAGCAGCCAGGATCTCCTTACCGGCCTGTATAACCGGCAATATCTGATGAGAGAGCTTGAACAGGCCATCGCCAATGCCGGTAAAAACAACCAAACCGGTGCCTTGGCGTATATCGCTCTTGATAATTTTATTACCATGAAAGGACAGGTAGGTATTTCCGGCGCAGATTTGCTGCTTGGAGACCTTGCCACTCTGCTGAAAAAAGAGGCCGCCGGTGATCTGGTGCTGGCCCGACTCAGCGATGATGCATTCTGCCTTCTGTGCCTGCCTGGTGATGAAAAATCCCTGACTAGCCGATGTGAGCAGATTTGCAAAGCCGTCGATGAGTACCTGTTTGAAATCAACGGCCGCACGGTTCCATTGACCGTCAGTATCGGTGTTGCCTCTATTACCGAAAACTCGCCAAAAGCAGAAGAGCTTATGGCCCGGGTCCATACCGCATCATCAGACGTTCGCAAGCAGGAAGGCCAGGCTCAGGGCAACGGTGTCCGCGCCTACAACCCGGCAGATCATGAGGCGCTGGAAGACAGCAACTCCATAGAAGCAATACTGAAGGCGCTGGATGAGAACCGTTTCCGACTTCTGTTCCAACCTATCATCAACCTCCGCGGAGAGGGGGAAGAGCACTACGAAGCTTTCGTGAGAATGCTCGACCAGGATGACAAAGAAGTTTCACCTTACGATTTTCTTCCGCCCATGGGGCCCAGCGATACCGCCATCAAAATCGATCGCTGGGTTATCCTGCAGACGATCAAGCAGCTTTCAAGCCATCGCTCCGGAGGCAACGATACCCGCTTGTTCCTCAACGTGACGGCTGAAACCCTGCAGGACAAAACCTTCACGCCATGGCTAAGCGTAGCCCTGAAGGCAGCACGCCTGCCCGGGGACGCACTGATTTTCCAGATCCGCGAGTGCGACGCGAACAATTACATGAAGCAGGCCAAAGACTTCACCAAAGCCCTGCACCAGCTTCACTGCAAAGTATCCATTGCCCAGTTCGGCTGTGCACTGAATCCGTTCAATACTCTGAAGCACATCGATACGGATTATGTGAAGATTGACGGCTCCTTCACTGAAGAAATTCAGAAGAATGATGAAGCCCGGGAGCAGGTAAAGGAAATGGTGAAGAGCCTGCAAAGCGCCGGCAAATTAACCATTATTCCTATGGTGGAAAACGCCGCTGTTCTTGCGACACTCTGGCAGGCGGGCGTAAATTACATTCAGGGGTATTATCTACAGGCTCCGGTACCGGAAATGAACTACGACTTCGGCGATAACTGAGTGCCGCGGTCTGAGAGAGCCACGGACTGAAAGCGACGCCGGCTCAGAAGCCGGCGTCTTTCAATCCTTGATTCGTTTCACTTTCGCGAAAGCCGATCAGGTAGAGAATCGCGTCCAGGCCGAGCGTTGAGATCGCGTGGCGCGCAGATTCCTTGACCAGCGGTTTGGCCCGGAATGCAACGCCAAGGCCAGCCTGGCTCAACATGGGCAGGTCGTTGGCGCCATCACCCACAGCAATAACCTGTTCCCGGGAAATGTGCTCTTTTCCGGCAATCTCCAGTAGCAATTCGGCCTTGCGTTTGCCATCCACAATCTGGCCCGAAACCTCACCAGTCACCTTGCCATCGCGAATTTCCAGCTCGTTCGCGTACACGTAATCAATGCCCAGCTTGTTTTGAAGGTGCTTGGCAAAGTAGGTGAAGCCACCAGACAGAATCGCTGTGCGGTAACCCAATGCTTTCAGGCTCCGGATCAGGTGCTCCGCACCCTCCGTCATCTTCAGCCGGCCGGCAACCCGTTCCAGCACAGACTCATCCAGGCCTTTGAGCAGCGACAGGCGCTCAGCAAAACTCTGACTGAAGTCCAGTTCGCCCTGCATCGCACGCTCGGTGATCTCTGCGACCTGTTCGCCAACACCGGCCTCCATGGCAAGCTCGTCGATCACTTCGGCTTCAATGAGGGTGGAATCCATATCAAACACAACCAGACGGCGATTACGCCGGAAGATGGAATCTTCCTGGAAGGCGATATCCACATTCATCTCACCCGCAATGTGCAGGAAGTCGGCTCTCAGCTGCTCAAGGTCCGAAGGTGTGCCTCGCACGGAAAACTCCACGCAGGCAATCCCGTTACCGGCCGCATTGAGTGATGGCCTTGCCGACAGCCTGGAGATATTGTCGATGTTCAGGCCGTGACGAGCCGTGATCGCAGAGACGCGGGCAATCTGCTCCGCCTTGATATCACGAGACAGCAGAGTAACTATGTAACAGGCGCGATTACGTCCTTCGGCCCAGGTCTGATATTCCTCTATGGTAATCGGCGCAAACCTGACCTGAAGATCCAACGCATGCAGGCGGAAAAGCAGATCACGAATCACCGGAGAGGATTTCGACTCATCGGGTATTTCTATCAAAATGCCCCAGGTCAGATGGTCGTGAATAACCGCCTGCCCTATGTCGAGAATCCGGACGTCATACTGCCCCATGATGCCGGTAATTTCCGACGTGAGCCCGGGCTTGTCGCGCCCGGATACGTTGATCAGAACCAGTTCACTCACGGTCTGAGCTCTCCATCATCAGAACTCTCCTCTTCCTTTGCCCTTGCGGCAGAAGGGATAACGTCAATGGCATCCACGCGCTGCAGCCCTCGCGGCAGCTTGTGCCCGCGCCGGCCGCGCTCGCCCAGATAATGCTCAAGATCGCTGAACTGCAAACCCATCTTGCGCTTGCCCGCGCGAATCTCCAACTGGTCATCCCTGGCGAATACCGCTACGGCGACCACGTACTCCTCTCGGCTCTGCACCCGTGCAGAGGGAATGCTGATAATCTTGTTGCCCTTGCCCTTACTCAGTTCCGGCAGTTCACTGAGGGGGAAAACAAGCATTCTGCCCTCATTGGATATTGCTCCCAGATACAAGACGTTGTCCGTAACGGGGATAACCACCGGCGGCATGATCTTCGCGCCTTTCGGAACACTGACCACGGCTTTGCCGTTGCGGTTTTTGCTGATCATATCCTCCAGCGAAGTCACGAATCCATAACCGCCATCCGTTACCAGCAACGTCTTGCGCGCAGGATCGCCCATCAGCAGTCCGGAGAAGCTCGCCCCCGAGGGAGGGTTGATCCTTCCTGTCAGAGGCTCGCCCTGCCCCCGGGCCGAAGGCAGGCTATGGGCCATCAGTGAATACGCCCTGCCGGTAGAGTCGAGAAAGATTGCTTGCTGGTTGTTGCGACCTCGAGCTGCCAAAGCAAAACGGTCGCCAGATTTGTAGCTTAACCCGTCCGGGTCGATATCATGGCCCTTGGCGGCGCGCACCCAGCCTTTGTCAGACAGAACCACGGTAACGGGATCATTGGAAACCAGATCGTTCTCACTGAACGCCCGGGCCTCTTCACGCGCAACAATAGGAGAGCGGCGATCGTCTCCGTAAGTTTCGGCATCGGCCTGCAGCTCGCTCTTGATCAGCTCGCGCAGGCGATCTTCAGAACCGAGAATAGTCTGGAGTTCATCCCGCTCTGCGGCCAGCTCGTCCTGCTCGCCGCGAATTTTCATTTCCTCAAGCTTGGCCAAGTGCCGTAATTTCAGCTCAAGGATGGATTCGGCCTGATCCGGGGACAATCCGAACCGCTCCATCAACACCGGCTTGGGTTTGTCTTCGGTGCGAATAATATGGATGACTTCATCGATATTCAGATAGGCAATCAGCAAGCCTTCAAGAATATGCAGCCGTGCGAGCACCTTATCAAGGCGATACTGTAAACGCCGGGTGACCGTAGTGCGCCGAAATGCCAGCCATTCCGTCAGCATCTGGCGCAGGCCCTTCACACCCGGGCGGCCATCGTTACCGATGACGTTGATGTTAACCCGGTAGGTTTTTTCCAGGTCTGTACTGGCAAACAAGTGGGCCATCAGCCCGTCGAGATCGACGCGATTTGAGCGCGGCACAATCACCAGCCGGGTCGGATTCTCATGATCTGACTCGTCGCGAAGATCCGCTACCATGGGCAGCTTTTTGGTTTGCATCTGGTGCGCTATCTGCTCAAGCACACGGTTACCAGAAACCTGGTGCGGCAAGTCTGTCACTACAATTTCGCCAGTATCCCGCACCCAGCGGGCCCGCATACGCAGCGAACCCCGGCCGGTTTCATACATTTGGCGTAGATCTTTACGGGGCGTGATAATTTCCGCATATGTCGGAAAATCCGGCCCTTTAACGTGCTCGCAAAGCTGGTCGACGGTCGCCTCAGGGTCGTCCAGTAACCTGATGCAAGCTGCAGTCACCTCCCTGACGTTATGAGGCGGGATATCGGTGGCCATACCGACCGCAATACCGGTCGTACCGTTCAGCAGCACATGGGGCAGCCGAGCCGGCAGCACTGAAGGCTCGTCCATGGTGCCGTCAAAGTTGGGGGTCCAATCCACAGTTCCCTGGCCGAGCTCAGCGAGCAGCACATCAGCAAAACGCGCCAGCCGGGATTCTGTGTACCGCATAGCCGCAAACGATTTGGGATCGTCTGGTGCCCCCCAGTTGCCCTGGCCATCAACAAGCGGATAGCGATAGGAAAACGGCTGGGCCATCAGCACCATGGCTTCATAGCAGGCACTGTCGCCGTGCGGGTGGAACTTACCGAGCACATCACCCACGGTACGGGCAGATTTCTTGTATTTGGACGTGGACTTCAGACCCAGTTCTGACATGGCGTAGATAATACGCCGCTGAACCGGCTTCAGTCCGTCCCCGACATTGGGAAGTGCACGGTCAAGAATGACGTACATGGAGTAGTCGAGATAGGCCTTTTCCGTGTAGTCCCTGAGTGAAACTCGCTCAAAGCCTTCATCCGTTGTCTGAAACTCTGGCATGGATGCCTCTTTTGCCTGTATTGCCTGATATTGAAGGAGTCCGTGATGCTACCCTGTGCGCCCACAATAATCACGGGGCGGAGCAGTGTGACATTATATGAAGCACCGGGCTTATACACCAACAACCTGCGGATTTATCGGCCAAAAACGCTCAACGGCGCCAGCCGCCCCGATGCCAATAGCGGGATTCCCGCATGGAAAGTCGGTAATGTGGGCCGTATGCTCGTAGTCGATAGTGAAGAAAGACAGTTTCTCCTCCAAACAAGCGGAACACTATGACACCAAATCTCAAAGCCTGCGGGCAAGCCATGGTTACGGCAATGGTGAATGCGGCACTGGCCGTTGCGCTTATGCTTCTTGTGGAGTTTGCAATCAGCGGCGACTTTCGGGTGCCTGCAACCTATCTGTGGGCAGGATTGTTGGTGTGGCTGGTAATTTTCGCCGCTCAGTTCTGGCGGCAGCGACACCTTTGCCGCGCCTGTGATACAAACAGGGAAACAACCAGAACTTCACATTGAATGAATCTTCAGGCCCTGAACAGCAGATAACGACATCAGGTTCTGGCTTTCGCCAGAGAACCTGATACGCGGAAGGAAGCCAGTTTTACTGACGAACAGCTTCTACAGAGATAATAATCTCTACAGTCTCGGACACCTTTCCAAGGCTCATTGGAATGCCGAAGTCTTCAAGACGCAGCTCAGTCTCTGCCTCAAACCCCATGCGGTAGCCTCCCCAGGGATCTTTACCGTGGCCCAGCATGTCGACATCCAGGGTAACCTCACGAGTTACGCCGCGCAGCGTGAGGTCGCCAACGATGTCCGCCTCGCCTTCTTCATCAACGACCACACGCTTACTCTTGAAGCTCGCTTCCGGATACTCACTCACATGCAGGAAATCTTTACTTCGCAAGTGCTTGTCGCGTTCAGCATGGTTCGAATCCACACTGGACGTATCAATAGTGACGTTTACTGAGCTATTTTCCGGGTTGGCAGCATCGTAAGTAAACTGCCCATCAAAATCATTGAATCGACCGTAGAGCCAACTGTAACCCAGATGAGAGATCTTGAAAGTGATGAACTGGTGCGCGCCCTTGTCATCAAACGCATAGGTTCCACTGTGTTCATCAGCATGAGCACCGCCGACCATGGCGAGTGAAACGGAAGCTGCAAGCAGTAGTTTTTTCATGATTGTCTCCTTTGACGAAAAATCAGAAGCGCTCTGAGCCAGAGCGGCGGTACGTAAGTCAATAATCCCGGCGCCCCGGAACCAGCATTCGACGCAGCGTAGCATCCCGATCAATCAGGTGATGCTTCAGCGCGCTGGCGGCGTGAACCAAGGCAAGAACGATCACTGCCCATGTGCTCCAGTGATGCACCAGCCCTGCCATATCCTCAAGTCCTTTTATCTGACCGGTCACTGAAGGCACCTCAAACCAGCCGAACACGCTTACAGAGGAGCCGTCTGCAGTTGAAATCAGAAACCCGCTCCCTATCGCTACAAAAACCAGACCATATAGAAGCCCATGTGCTACCCGGGCGCTAATCGTCTCCCAGCGCTTATGCCCCGATAGCGGATCAGGTGATGTGGCGAGCAAACGCCAAACCGACCGGAACACCATCAGGCCAAACAATAAGACACCGACACTACGATGGATGTCCGGAGCACGACGGTACCAACCATCGTAATAAGACAGGTCAACCATCCAGAATCCCAAAGCGAAGGTTCCGAACACTGTCGCAGCAACAACCCAGTGAATGACGATAGTCAGCCAACCGTAACTGACAGGTGTATTACTTAACTGCATAGTGACTGATGCCTCTTTTCCTTGTCTGCAACTCACAAGCTGGAGTATAGGAAGCCACACTCACGAAGGAAATCGGAATGTTTTGCCCTCCATCATCAGAAATTCTGATCATGTATCCGGGGCTCTCCAACTATCTGCCTTTGGTCGCATGCGGGTTTTACGGATTGTTAAAAATCATAGACCCGATAGACTTTGTTCATGCTTAACCGCCCCGTCGGGGGCCTCATTGAACGAGAGGACAAGACATGGAACTTGAATTCGACGAATCCGTTGTAATCCCAAGCAATAACTGATTTTGCGTGGCCCCCGAGCGGGGCCGGCCTTTTCTCTGCAACCCACACTTACCTACGAAAAGTTGCAAATCACTTCCAGTTTCTTCATGAAACAGTGGCAATACTTTCCTTTTTTTGGCAATCTCTCGCCAACTATCAGTTTACTCACGCTTTTTCCGGTTTCAGCAGTGACTGACCAGTGGCCGTTCAGGCGCTTGACGTCCAAAGCACCTGATGCATTCGCTCAATGACTCGAAACTCACTATGCGTCACTCCCTCCCGGAAAAGCTGACAGCCCCCGAAGTAGACCTTCTGTCGCCAATGCTGCGCCGAAATGGCAATGCCTGGACTGCGGAGTTTCGCGGCCTGGTTCTGAGCACGGCGCTCCAGCCAATTTACAGCATTTCCCATAAACGGACCGTTGGCTACGAAGCTTTGATTCGGGCTCAGGATCCGGATAACGCCAGCGTTCTGCCGATACATCTTTTTGAACTGCCTACCTCAGACGCCGAAGCCCTTCTACTGGACCGGCTCTGCCGATATCTGCACATCCAGAACTACAGCGGCTCAGAGGATCAGCTCAACTGGCTGTTTCTGAACGTTTCCCCCCGGGTTGTAACCAGTGGCAGCCAGACGGATTCGTTTTTCGGCGAATTGCTGGCAAGAACCAAGCTGCCACCACACCGCATCGTTATCGAAATAGTCGAACAACCAACTGATGATGCTGATCGCCTGCGTGAAACCGTTGCCTATTACAAGCAACTCGGATGCCTGACGGCCATTGATGACTTTGGTGCTGGCCACTCTAACTTTGAGCGGATCTGGAATCTGTCACCGGACATCGTCAAGCTGGACAGGACACTGCTAGTACGAGCAACAGACGATCACAAAGCCCGACAGATACTGAACGGAATCGTTTCACTGTTGCATCAGTCGGGGTGCCTGGTTTTACTGGAAGGCGTGGAATCCAGTGATCAGGCTATGATTGCCATTGATGCTGGCGTGGATTTTGTTCAGGGATTCTACTTCTGTCGTCCCAGTACTGATCTGGCACAGCTATGCAATGCACCCACAGACTTCGACCAACTGCTGCAAGAATACAAAGCCAGCCACCAGATAACGCGGGACCCGACCCGACAGTTGGTGGAATTTTTCCAGCGGGACTTCCATAAAGCAACCGAGCAACTGCAGAGCGGCGCCACTATGGCCAAGGCCTGCGCAACACTGCTGGCTCACCACACGGTTTCACGCTGCTATCTGGCAGATGATAAAGGCGTGCAAATTGAAGATACACTAATATCCGACACAGGGACCCGAAGCCTGGACCCGCGTTTCAAGCCACTTGAACGCACCAGCAAGGCGGATTGGTACCGGCAACAATACCTTCGGCAGGCGCTGGCTCAGCCAGGCAATCTCCACGTTACAGCACCCTATCTCTGCGTAACCGGTGCCTACATGTGCGTCACCCTTTCACTGTGCTTTACTCATGGGAGCGAACTGCACGTGCTGTGCTGCGACATTATCGCCAACCCACCCACTCTTTCTGTTACCCCGGGCTAATTCCGTACACAAGGGAAATAACGGCAACAGAGACCAATCCAATAAACACATTCATTGGCAAGCCGACCCGCACAAAATCCCAGAACCGGTAACCGCCCGGCCCGAATACCATCATGTTGGTCTGATACCCCAGGGGCGTCGCAAAACTGGCGGATGCAGCCATCATTACCGCGATAACAAACGGCTCGGACTCAACGCCCATGGTATTGGTCATCGACAACACCACCGGTATGACCAGAACGGCCGCCGCATTGTTCGTGATGACCTCAGTAAGTGCAGAAACCGAAAAATAGATCAGGAAAAGTGCGAGTAACACGTGCCCCTTACTGAGGCCAAGAATAGCGCCGGCAACATAGCTTGCCGCTCCGGTCTGCTGCAGCGCCGCACCCAAAGCGAAGGAAGCCGCGATGGTTAGAACCACAGGAACATCAACAGATTTCTGTGCTTGTCCTACCGAACAGCAGCCACTCAGGATCATCAGGGTCGCACCCAGCAATGCGGCATTCAGCATGCTGAGAACACCGCAGGCGGCCAGCCCTACCAACACAACCAGCACGCCCCAGGACAGCCAGGCCCGATCATGCCTCGGGGTCTCGGTTCCCAGGTCGTTTATAAGCAGAAAATCCTTGTTGTAGCGCTGCCGGCTTACAAATGCCGGCCGGGCTTCAAGCAACAGCACATCGCCGGGCTTGAGGCGAATGTTGCCAAGATTTCCCGGTACCCTTGTACCGCCCCGGGCGACCGCCAGAACGACGGCGCCGTAGCGCTCGCGGAACCGGGCATCGCGAATGGTCAGGCCAAGCACTTCGGATTGGGGAGACAAGGCCGCCTCCACCAGGCTCCGCTCCGCACGATCCTTGCTCAGGCTGGGCTCGTCCGCGTGTACAGAAGGCACAATGCCGTTAATGCGCAGCAAGTCGGAAATCGCCTGGGTGTCACCCGCAAACACGAGCCTGTCTCCACCGCACAGGCGCTCCTCGGAAGGTACCGCCGTTACCACGCTGCCGTCACGTTCAATCTCTACCAGGTATAGTCGTTCCAGCTCCCGCAGACCGGCCTCACCGACAGTCTTCCCAACCAGCGGTCCATCAAACGCAACCGCAACCTCCAGCGTAAACTCCCTCATGGAACCAAATTTGTGTTGGTCCTCCCGATTGGGCAGCGCTCTGGGCAAAAACAGCAAGATGGCGGCAATACCAAGAATCGCCACCGGCAGCCCAACGGCGGTAATGGAAAAAATGGAAAGTCCGGCATTGCCGGTCAGTTGCTGGTACTGACCATTTACAACAAGGTTGGTGCTGGTGCCAATCATGGTTAGCGTGCCACCAAGGATGGCGGAGTAGCTGAGAGGAATCATCAGTTTGGATGGGGCTATTCCGATCTTGCGGGACCAGGCGTGAATGGCCGGAATCATTGTAGCCACAACCGGCGTGTTGTTGAGAAAGCCGCTCAACAAAGCAACCGGAAGTGTAATCCGCGCCTGGGCAGAACGAACGGTCTTGGGGTTTCGAAGCAGGTGCCTCACCAGCAGGTCAACCCCGCCGGAATGGTGAATGCCCGCAGCGACCACAAACAGCGCCACAACAGTGATCAACCCGGTGTTACTGAAACCCGCCAGCGCTTGGTCAGCTGAAATAATGCCACTTGCACTCAGGATCACAAGCACGCCCATCATGACCAGATGGGGCGCATATCGTCCTGAACTCATAAGTAATAGCGCGCTGCCTGCGAGGCCCAACGCAAACCAGCCTTGCCAATCCATCTGCGGTTTGTCCCGATCAGAAAACCGGCAGAATAACGAGTTTATTGAATACTTAAAAAGAATAACGAATTCTTTTTATAGGCCATTACGGAATATGCCGTAAATAGCAAACCTATCCTGCTACATCCGCCATATTACCGTAAGCCTCAAGCCAGGACCTTCGGTCAGCCGCCCGCTTCTTGCCAAGAAGCATATCCATCCGGCTGTCGGTATCGTCACCTTCTTCGATGGTCAGCATAACGAGGCGGCGGGTATCCGGAGCCATGGTGGTCTCCCGGAGCTGGAGCGGGTTCATCTCACCCAACCCCTTAAAGCGAGTCACGGAAATCTTGCCCTTACGCTTTTCGGCTTCGATGCGATCAAGAATGCCCTGTTTTTCATGCTCATCGAGTGCGTAGAAGGTTTCCTTGCCAAGATCCACCCGGTACAGCGGCGGCATGGCAACAAACACATGGCCTGCCGCAACAACCGGTCGGAAATGTTTCAGAAACAGAGCGCATAGAAGCGTCGCAATGTGCAGGCCATCAGAGTCTGCGTCAGCGAGGATACAGACTTTGTTGTAGCGCAGGCCATCGAGCTGATCCGAGTTGGGGTCGACACCGATAGCCACGGCGATATCGTGAATCTCCTGGGAAGCCAGAATCTCACTGGAATCCACCTCCCAGGTGTTCAGAATCTTGCCTCGCAACGGCATGACTGCCTGGAACTCGCGGTCACGCGCCTGCTTGGCGGAACCGCCAGCGGAATCACCCTCAACCAGAAACAGCTCGGAACGGGCAGTATCGCCACCGGAGCAATCGGCCAGTTTGCCGGGCAAAGCCGGGCCGGAGGTTACCCTTTTGCGTGCCACCTTCTTGCTGGCTTTGAGCCTGCGCTGCGCATTGCTGATGAACAGTTCCGCCAGCACTTCGGCCACATCGGTATGATGGTTCAGCCATAGGCTGAAGGCGTCCTTGACCACACCGGAAATAAACCCGGCCGCTTCCCGTGAAGACAAACGCTCTTTGGTCTGGCCAGAAAACTGCGGCTCCTGCATCTTGAATGAAAGCACATAAGCCGCTCTTTCCCAGATATCATCGGGAGAAAGCTTCACGCCTCGTGGCAGCAGGTTACGGAACTCGCAGAACTCACGCATGGCTTCCAGAAGGCCAGTCCGCAAGCCGTTTACATGAGTGCCGCCCTGAACAGTGGGTATCAGGTTAACGTAGCTTTCCATGAGTGCCTCACCGCCTTCCGGGAGCCACTGAATTGCCCAGTCAACCGCTTCCTGGTTACCGGAAAAACTGCCGGTAAACGGTTCCAGAGGAACCACCTCAACATCTACCAGTGCGGAGCGCAGGTAATCCCGAAGACCCTCCTCATAGAACCACTCGTCTTTCTCGCCGGTTTTTTCCTGAACAAAGGTCACGGTCAGCCCGGGGCAAAGCACGGCTTTTGCGCGCAGATTATGGCGCAGGCGGCTGACGGAAAAATTAGGGCTGTCGAAATATTTCGAATCCGGTGTGAACTTGATGCGGGTGCCGGTGTTGCGCTTGCCAACGGTATCGATCACTTCCAGCTCAGAGGCCTTGTCTCCATTCGCAAACGTCATACGATGCAACTGACCGTCGCGCTTTATGGTCACTTCAAGGTGTGTAGAAAGCGCGTTCACGACGGAAACACCAACGCCGTGCAGACCGCCTGAAAAGTTGTAATTGGCTTGGGAAAACTTGCCGCCGGCGTGCAGCCGGGTCAGGATCAGCTCGACGCCGGACACGCCCTCTTCTTTGTGAAGATCAACCGGCATGCCCCGGCCATCATCCTCAACACTCAGGGATCCATCCGCGTACAGCACCACGTCAATACGACGGGCATGGCCCGCGAGAGCCTCATCGACACTGTTATCAATCACTTCCTGCGCCAGGTGGTTCGGACGACTGGTGTCCGTATACATTCCGGGGCGCTTGCGCACCGGGTCCAGGCCGCTCAGTACTTCGATGGCGTCGGCGTTATATTGTTGCTGGCTCATAGGCAGAAAGTGACTCCGCAGGTAGTAAAAATTCGTTCCCATAGCTTAGGGATTCGCCGCCAAAGATCAACGGCTGATTAGTGTTTGTATGAACAACCAAAAAAGGGAGGGATAGTCAGAGCTTCACAACAAGATCCGAGGCGCGGACACCCGAGACCCGGATTTCCAGCCAACCAGTGGTCGGAACGGCAACAACCGTACAGGGAGAGGTGATAGCTTGTGAAACCATAGTGCCCGGCGCTGGCGCTCGCACGGCCATGACAAGGCGCAAGGTATTGTCGTTGTTCTCCATCTCAGCCGAAGCCAGGCTGACACTGTGCCCGCCTGTTGGCTTTTCTCCCAACGTCACAAATACTAGATGCTCCTTCGCCATATCCACCTGCCGCAGTTGTTGAATCGCCATATTCTGAGCGGGTAACTCCAGCAACTGCTGCAATCTCTCCGGCGTCCGGACATAGGCCAATCCGGGGCCAGTCAGCCCGCAATGTGCAGACTGGGTAACCTGGCGGGCCATAGGTACGCTAAGCTTATCGTCCACCGTATCTGGCGCTGCACAGGCAACAAGCAAAACGCATCCAGCCACTAACTGGACCAAAGGCGAGCCTGCCAATACCTTCCTGCATACTGCAATCAACGTGCTGCTCCGATTGTTTTGGGGGCTGCCCCGCTCGTTCCCCCACTATCTGATCGCTGCTGCATAAGCTTATAGCCTCTGAAACCCGGCCGGGGCAAGATATCCGGTGTGTTGGCTGATATGGCCGGTCGGGAATAACTGGTTGTCATCCGGATACCCGTGACAGTTTCTCCAAGCCTGACCGTGATTTCCTCTCGAAGCCCAGCCACCGGATACTCCGAACAGGCTTCGCCAGCATGACAAATCAGGCCATCATTATCCAGATCGGATCCTGCGACCAGAATGTATTTACCTGGCGGAACCTCATTCAGCAATTTCGGCTCGATACCGTCATCCGGCATAAATGAAAACTGATACTGACCGTTCTCTGCCACGGAACTAGTCTGGGCAACGGTGGTGTATAGATCGCCCTCAGGCTCGGGATCGACCAGCAGAACAAAATGCCTGCCCGCGTCACGTGCCTGCTGGTCTGTCACCCGTTGGCCTATGACAGGGATTTCGAGCCGACGAAACTCGTCACCTGTGTATTCGACAACAATCGTTGTTCGCTCCGATATGCCAGCTTCCAGAGCTTCCGGTAGCAGAGTTACGCCGATGCTGAAATCGGTTCCAGAGTCCTCGCTGGCCGGAACTGAATCCAGTTGTAGCCAAGGAGCCGCCGCAGATACGGAATCAATGGTGATGCCATCCGGATTATTGCCATAGGCACTCAGGCTAATGCTTGCAGACAGCTCGCCTTCTGTTGACAGGTTCACTATGGAGGGCGACGCCGTTAAAAACTCTGATACCGAGTTTGCTGACGCAGCCAGAGTCGATTTGCCCGCATCCACAAGACCCCAGCCCAATTCACTGGTCTTGGGACAAGACCCGCCCCCACAATCCCGGTAGGTAAGTTCCCCTTTCATTAACCGGTCATTCAGCCTTTCGTAATCCAGCTCTTTGTCGAGGCTCTTCATCAATGCAAAGACAGCCGAGACATGGGGTGCCGCCATGGAGGTGCCCTGCAAACCGATATAGGTTTCCTTCGGGGCGCCGTTTATGATGCTGGCACTGGTGCTGCTGACCAGATCGCTGCGACCGTCAGCGTTGCCATCACGACTGGCATCACCACCGGGTGCCGCCAGGTCGATCCAGTCACCAGAATTCGAGTAAGATGCCAACACACCCGCACCATCAACGGCGCTTACGGAAAATACCTTCTCATAGGCCGCAGGGTAGGACGCAAGCGTGGAAGCGGAGTTGCCCGCCGCTGCGACATACACAATACCCCGGTCAGCTCCGGCGTTAATGGCGTCCCTCAACTGTGGCTGAAAAGGGAGCCCACCCAGGCTCAGGTTAACGATATCGGCTCGAGGCTTTCCGACGTCCAGGCCGGCAACCCAATTCAGCGCAGCCAGCAGATCCGCGGATGAACCTGTACCACCCTCGCCCAGAACCCGGACTGGCAGCAGCGAGGCTTTGTAGGCAATACCGGCCCCACCAGCTCCGTTTACCGCAGCGGCAATGGTTCCCGCCACGTGTGTGCCATGAAAAACACTGGTTCCAACTGCGTTTCCGGGGTCAGAAGGGTTGCTGTCCCGGCCCGGCACACCATCGTTATCAAAAGCTTCCGATACAAAATCGGTGCCAGCAGGCAAAGGCTGGACGACATTCGCATTCAGATCGCTGTGCCAGTTTCCCGGCGCCCCGTATAATCCCGTGTCCATCACTGCTACCGTCACACCAACCCCACCGTTATTAATTATCTGCCATGCAATCGGCGCGTTGATCAACTCATAGTGCCACTGCTGCCCGACTGAGGGGTTGTTATAAAGAGGTTCATCCAGGGGTGTTTGCATGGCCCGCATGGTGTAATTGGGCGTGGCTAAGGCAACCTCCGGGCGCTTATTCAGTGTCCGGATCCAGTCAAGGGTCGACTCCTTCGTTTGTGACCGGCTACTACGAGCCGTCTGTGACGGTGCTTTCATCAGCCAGACACCCGGAGCCAGCTCCATTTCGGGTTCCATAACCCCTTGCGGCACAGATGAGCGCATCGACACCTGATCCTTATTCTGCCTGAATACAACAATCGCCTCGGCGTCGGCAAAATCATGATCCGGCCAGTCAAAACTGGCGGCCAAAGCGCTACCAGCCGCAGATGTCGACAGAATATAGAGCATGGGCTCAGAGCCAGTTGCCTCGACCTTCAGGGTGTAAGTGCCTGCGGTTTCAGCATCCGGTAACGAAACCCGAATCGGGTCTGACTGGTTGCTGGTGGAAACCGTTGCAACATCGCGACCATCGCTGAGCAAAGACAACGTTAGCGGAGACGGCCCCCGGATAGTGGAGAACGGCTGGAGAGAAATGCTCTGCCCTTTGCGCAGAAACATGGAAAAGGTATCAAAAGGATCTGCCGAATAGCGGCTCAGGCCGGGGTATATTCCACTGCTTGCACTAACGTAGCCTGCCAGAATGAATTCTGGTGGCAAAGACTGAGATGTGCGCAAGGGGGATGAGTTCAGCGACAGTGCATCCGCATTGTCTGCATCGACTCGAGTACCGGTTTCAATATCGATAGTACCCGAGAGCGCACTACTGGCTGTCGCTGGCTCGTTGCCGCCAGAACTGCCACCACAGCCGGTCAGTGCAGCTACCAACCCCACCAGTATGGAATGCTTGAAAAGTGTCGCCGCCCGAAAGTTGGCCCGCATCCGCAATAGCCTCCGTTTCATATAAGTTATAAGTATACGCCACGCTTTTTCAGTCAGATGTTAAGAAATACACAAACATTCAGGCTTGGGCACAGAGATAGAAAAAGCCGCCTCAGGAAATTCCGGAGGCGGCTTTCACTGTACGGGATAAACCTCAGATCGCGTAAAACAACATAGGCACAAAGGCCACCAACAACAACGTTGGCCCCATCACCGCCACAGGCAACAACAACCGCTCATAGCGATGCCAGAAGGACCCCACACGCTCCGCCGCAAGCACTTCGCTCTCCCCGACAACCTGGCGAGTAAGCAAGTGGTTCAGCGCGACGGGAGGGCTCAGATAACCCAGCTCAAACGCCACCAGACCAACGATCCAGAAGTGCAATGGGTCAATACCCAACTGAATAGCTGGCTGGGCAACGGTTGCCGACACCAGAATGACCGCGCCGAACGGATCCATCACCATGCCGATTATCGTCAACATGAAAACGATCACCAACATCGCAAACCAGGGGCTGGTCAGATCCTCCGGGAACAGCGCATGAACAATATCAGAGCGTTCAAGAATGCCCCCCAGACAAATAGAGAAGCCGATCAAGGCCAATAAGGCACCAATATGCACAGCAGAATCACTGGCGGCCGCGCAGCTCCGGCCCCAGAAGGCCTGAAAACGCGTTTCATCAACCTCACGGCTGTTGCTATCGGCATCAAGAAACACCAGGGCAAGCATCACCAAAGGCAGGATTAACGGTGCACTGTACTCGTTGAATGACAGGCCAAGCACCGCATAGATGGCAAATATGACACCCACAGCCAGTGCCACGTAAGGTAGCAGTGGCTTGAGCTGTTGCAATGAAGCATTCAGAGCACCCGGAGCCGGGCGTGGCCGCCAGTTGCCTTCTGTTTTGCAGACAATCAGCGAAAACAGCGAGGCCGACATAATGAACACCCAGAAGCCCCAATCGTACATTTCGGTGGTGGTGACTTCCTTGTTCAGAGCAGCGACCACCACAATCAGCAAACAGGGGTTGAGCACGACACCGAGGCTTCCCGACATCGCCGTTGTTGCAAGTGCAAGCTGCCGGCCGGCACCTGCACGGCGCAACTCATCATAAACCACGCCGCCAACAGCGAGGATAAAAATACCGGAGGCGCCAGTGAAGGCCGTCGGGAACGCGGTAGCAAATATAATAACCGATGCCAACATAGGCGCGGGCAGGTTGAACGGCTTGATGACATTGAGCAACAACTCAGGCAAGCGAGTCTGTTTCAGAACCATGCCCACCAGAACATAGAGCCCGATATTGATGAACATCGAGGACAGGTTGGACATCATGCCGAAGTAGATGGCGAGCCCCGATGCGTAACCGTCCACAAAGAAAAAATAGCTCATGGCAATCAGACCCATGGCACTGTAGAGCGGCACCACCAGACCAGAGGACAACGCCAGACCGCCCTTCCTTATATGCTTCGGGACATTCAGGAAACGCGCAGCGTTAATAACCATGAACAGCCCGAACACGCCCGTCCAGGCATACTGAAGCGTGGCGGTCGATTCCGCCCCCGGCGAGCTGGCCAGCCTGCCCAGGTAGGCGTTCAAGGAGAACACCATCAAACCATTGACAACAAACTGCACGGCCTGGCTAAGGCGCCACTCTGACCGGTTTCGGGGCAACCGGAGGGCAATGTGATCGGCGTCCAAAGCTGCCACGGCCGCAGCCATCGCAAAAATTGCGATAAACAGGTACTTGGTAAGCTCGATATTATCCAGCAGAAAGGTCGCCAGCCCCTGTTCAACCGTTTTAAATACGCCCAGCGCTGGCGTGGCCTGCTCCGCGTTCTTCTGATACGCGCTGTGTTTCTCTGCACACAACGCAAGGTTCCGCTCCAGAGAGATACGAATAGCTTCCGGATTTGGAGGGGCGTCAAACAGGTCGTCCGGATCCGGCGTGTAGGCGTTCATCCGTTTGCGAACTTCCGCGTCCACGTTCATTTCCAGACGGCAGGACGGTTCTGTAGCGTCTGGATTCAACAGGTAGTAGTTCGGCCATGCCTGCTCTCCAACCCAAAGCAGGCGAGAATGAAGTGAGTTGCCCATTCCCAAGAGGAGGGTGAAGAACAACAGCAGCAGCAAAATGGCCCCATGCACTTTGTGCACGGGGTATAGCGTTCTTGCGGCCGGGGCAGTCAATGCTCGCCAGTTCATGCGTAATCCACCCTGTTATTCCCGGTTTTCCGAGGTGCACTCCGAAGCAGACGGGTTGCTTGCGCAGCGGATCTTACTCAGCAGGCTCAGCATCTTGGGGTGGTATACATCGGGCGCGCCATTCAGGCCATCGCGCATTTCAATCCGGTTCTGGCGGAACATTTCCTGATATCCCTGAATGTCCTTTTCCGGGGTGCGAATCCACTTTTCGTCCGGGATCGCTTCTTCCTGCTTGCTAATGAGGTTCATAGCCTGGGGATACATATTCCAGGCAACCTGCCGGGCAGCTTGCGCAGTTTCACCGTCAAGCACATCATCACGGGCAATGATCTGCACAGTGAGCTGGGCCAGAGGGTAATTTACAATCCCGCCCTTTTCGCTCAGGCCCTTGTAGAGCTCAAGTGCTTCATACGCGAAAGCCGGTGCGTAAGCAGTATCAACAGAACCGTTATTAAACTTGCCTGCAAAGTTGGTGATGTCCGAAGGCACCACCGTAGCCTTCACGAAGTTCACCATATGAATGGCATCTTTCTGATAGTCCAGCGTCGCCATGCGTTTGCCGGCGAGTTCGCCTGCCGTATCCATGCTGCGATCGTTGACAAACAGGTAGCCAGCGCCGATTGGCACAATGCCCAATACTTCATAGCCATCCTGCTTCATAAGCGGCGTAGCTTTAGGCTGGGCCAGCGTTGCCAGAAGCGTTTCAAGGTCGTCGTAGGTAGGGAGCGCGCCAACGGCACTGACGCTTCCTGTGAAGCGGTTAAATGGTCGGGTGCGAAGGTCCGTTGCGGCAACGGCGTCGCACTGGCCGGCGTTGAAGTCGCCCACGGCAACACCTTCATCAGTGTAGGGTTTCAGATCAAAGTCCACTCCGTGAGATTTCATCTCCAGCGCAAAGTCCTTGACCATGTTGTACATATCACCGTTCGCACCAATCACATCAAACACACACATTTTTACGGTTTGGGCCGACGCCAGAGGCGCGAGGGCGGCGAGTGTAAGGGCAGTGAGGGATTTGCTGATCATAACGACCTCCGGGTCATTCTTGTGGTTATCGTGAATTCATTGAGCGGTCGGGCACAAGCGCCGTGGTTGCCACCTCAGAGAAGATCATCCAGGCTCATGGTTTCAACATTTTCGGTGTTGCGTTCCGGGCTCATTTTTCCGAAGAACGTCTGCGGCGTGCGGTAGCCGTACTCAGCTGTCCAGTATTTGTCAGATGAGAAGCGGATTACGTGTCCAGCTATGGTGTCGACCAAGCGATACTCATCCCAAACGTCAATCGTGCTTTCAGCCTCCGCAAAGCGACGGATAACATCCGCCAGCACATCCGGGCGACCGAAGGTTTCGGCAGCCACCGCTTCGACTGCCAAAGAGGCTCGTATGCCAGTTTTTACTCCGGTAGCAGAACTGTTTTCGAGTACCCTCCAGGGATCGGGAGACAGCTCCGGGCGAGTGTCCGGCAATAGCAACCAGACCAGCGCACGAACGGCATTGGGCAAACCACCCACCTTTTCGTTGTCAACACAGGTTGCAGCACGCTCCGCCTGGGGTGCGATATTGCGGGGTATCCCCGCACGGGCACCGGAGTTCGCGTCGTTCACGACTGCCTGCATACCCGTCAGCAAACCAAGCAGGAACGTTATCTCGTCCTGTTCGCTAAACAGAAACGGGCATTCAAGGGGTTCTTTGGAAGGATCAAAATCGTAGGCCGCCATGGCTCTTCGGAATGCCAACAGCCTACGTTCGGCGGTGAGGGCGTATAGGCGTTTGGATCGTTCGCGGGCGTCTTTGGCAACCGGCACATTGCCTTCATAATTTGCCCGCAAGTAGGCAAGCTCGGCCTCCCATGCTTTGTATTCCATACAGTTGGCGGCCAGCAGCATCAGCAACGACCCGGTGGTGTCCGGAGCATCATTAATCCGTGAAAAGGAATACAGCAAAGGGTCAATGCCCTCCCCAAGCGCGCACGCCATTTCGGGGTCGGACATCTGCAAGACATAAGGTGTGGCTTCACCTTCAGAGTATCCCGCGAGAACGGCCCCGGTGGTTTTATAAATGGGGTTGGCGGAACAGCCGGCAAACAGCGCTGCCGCTGCCAGTAAAACGAGTTTACTGCGTACCGCCATCAGGCGGCCTGCATGAGCTACCAGTACGGACATCATAATCACCCTGCTTTGCTTTGTTTTTATCAGCGTGGAACACAGTTGGTTTTGTCATTCCGGAAGCAAGGGTGCGTTGAAAGCTGTCCTACAAAAATGGCTCATTTGCCATTTCGGTCATGCCAATCAGGCCAATGGACCAAAAAGG
>JAGPVT010000092.1 GCA_018066865.1 Marinobacter sp.
TCTGGTTCCCCATACAGAGCTTCCCTATCCGGCAAAGGATCTCGGCACGCTGCAGGCCGTGGTCAGAACCGCGTTTAACGCTCGCAGGAAAACCCTGCGCAAGGCTCTGGGAGGGCTGGTGACGGTTGAGCAGTTACAAGCTTTAGGCATTAATGACGGCTTGCGACCTGAAAATCTCAGCCTGGCGGATTACGTAAGCATCGCAGACTTGCTAACAGCCGAAAAAAGCAGTGAGCAATGCGGTGTTCAGGGCGCCAAAGGTATTGCAGGAGACGTAAGCGGAGACAGCCATGACTGATTACGCCATAGGCGATATTCAGGGCTGTTACGATCGCTTGAAAGACGTGCTTGCCAAAGTGGATTTTTCGCCTTCCCGTGATCGCCTCTGGGTGGCGGGTGATCTGATAAACCGGGGGCCGTCATCTCTGAAAACCTTGCGCTACATTGAAAGCCTGGGTGATTCGGCCGTGGTAGTTCTTGGGAATCATGACCTGCACCTGCTGGCTGTGGCTCTTGGTGGCCATGCGCCAAAGCGCAAGGATACTCTCACAGGAATACTGAACGCTCCCGATCGAGACAAACTGGTGAACTGGCTGCGACAGCAGAACCTGTGTGTGTACGACTCTGAACGCAACTACATGATGGCCCATGCCGGGGTGCCCCATATCTGGAGCATTCAGCAGGCACTCGCCAGAGCCCGGGAAGTGGAAGACGTGATTCGTGGGGAGCATGCCCCGGAATACTTCGCGCTGATGTATGGCAACAAGCCGGAAGGCTGGAATGAAAAGCTCACTGGCATGGATCGCTGGCGGGTGATCACCAATTATTTCACTCGAATGCGCTTTATTGCCCGGGATGGCAGGCTGGAACTCACTACGAAAGAGCACGCTGGCAGTGCGCCCAAGGGCTTCGCGCCCTGGTTTGAATTTCCCCGCCCTGACGACTTGCGCGTGATCTTCGGGCACTGGGCGGCTATCGAAGGCGAGACCGGGAAGGCGCGGTTTATTGGCCTGGATACTGGTTGCGTCTGGGGTGGTGCGCTCACGATGATGAATCTGGATACCGGAGAAAAAATCCACTGTGACTGCTGAATCCGTAAAACTGCGGGGCCAAGGCCTCATGCGCCTGTCCATCGTTACCGGTGCTTTTTTTGCCTTTACGGCGGTTATGGCTGGAGCCTTTGGTGCTCATAGCCTGCGTAACCTGGTGAGCGACCGCAGTCTGGAAGTTTTCCAGACTGCGGTTACCTATCAGATGTATCACGCCATCACACTGGTGCTGGTTGCCCTGCTGACTGGTTTTGGCCTTTCACGACGTTTGCTGGGGCTGGCCGCCGGCTTCTTTCTTGCGGGCATCCTGCTGTTCAGTGGCAGCTTGTATACACTGGTGCTGACCGACATACGCTGGGTCGGCCCAATTACGCCCATAGGCGGCGTATGTTTTATGATTGGCTGGGCATTGTTGCTGGCGGCTGGTGCTCGCCATCAAGTGAATCAAGACAGAGGTTAAGAACGCTATGCAGGTTCAGGTAAATGGTGACGCCATGGAACTCCCCGCAGGAGCCACGGTTGGCTTACTTGTGGAAAAAATGGCCCTTGCGGGCAAACGGCTGGCGGTGGAGGTTAACGAAGACATAGTGCCCCGCAGCCAACACGCAGAATTCGCTCTTAATAACGGTGATCGCGTTGAAGTGGTACACGCGATCGGGGGTGGTTAACCCCGGCCTGGGCGGTCGAAAGTCTGGCCGCGATACACGTATTCAATAATTTACTTCATTACGTTTTACCAACCCGGAAACACTATGACCGACACGCCAGAGATCCAGTTGCCCGAAGACAAACCTCTTGAAATTGCTGGCCGTATGTACCAGTCACGATTGCTGGTTGGCACCGGCAAATACCGCGACCTGACGGAAACCGGCCACGCTATCGAAACAAGCGGCGCTGAAATCGTGACCGTAGCCGTTCGCCGCACCAACCTCGGGCAGAACCCGGATGAGCCTAACCTTCTGGACGTAATCTCTCCGGATCGCTACACCATATTGCCCAATACAGCCGGCTGCTATACCGCCAAAGATGCAGTGCGCACCTGCAAACTGGCGCGCGAGCTGCTTGACGGTCGGGATTTGGTCAAACTGGAAGTGCTGGGTGAGCACAAAACCCTGTACCCGAACATGCCGGAAACTCTGGTGGCTGCAGAGGAGCTGATCAAAGACGGCTTCAAGGTCATGGTCTATTGTTCCGACGACCCCTTACTGGCCATGCGCCTTGAGGAAATGGGCTGCATCGCGATCATGCCATTGGGTGCACCCATTGGTTCCGGTCTGGGCATTCAGAACCGCTACAATATCCGGTTGATCGTCGAAAACGCCAAGGTGCCGGTACTGGTGGACGCCGGTGTTGGCACCGCTTCCGATGCTACCATCGCTATGGAACTGGGCTGTGATGGCGTGCTGATGAACACCGCCATCGCCCAGGCCAAAGACCCGATCAAAATGGCCAGCGCCATGCGCCTGGCCATCGAAGCAGGCCGCGAAGCCTATCTCGCAGGGCGGATGCCCAAAAAGCTTTACGCGAGTGCATCGTCGCCCCTTGATGGCACCTTTTTCTGATTCAAATTCTGATTAAGAGCGCTGCAGTATGGCCGTAACCGA
>JAGPVT010000101.1 GCA_018066865.1 Marinobacter sp.
TCTGGTGGCCTGGATACTTCCGTTATTGTTCGGTGGTTGCAGGATACCTATAACTGTGAGGTGGTCACGTTTACCGCCGACATAGGCCAGGGCGAGGAAGTTGAGCCGGCGCGGGCGAAGGCCGAGGCGTTGGGGGTTAAGGAAATCTACATCGAGGATCTGCGCGAGGAGTTTGTGCGCGATTACGTGTTCCCGATGTTCCGCGCGAACACCGTGTACGAAGGCGAGTACCTGCTGGGTACGTCGATTGCCCGCCCGCTGATCGCCAAGCGTTTGATCGATATTGCCAACCAGACCGGCGCAGACGCTATTTCCCACGGTGCGACCGGCAAGGGTAACGATCAGGTTCGTTTTGAGCTGGGTGCTTATGCACTGAAGCCGGGTGTTAAGGTTATTGCGCCTTGGCGTGAGTGGGATTTGAATTCCCGTGAGAAGCTGCTGGCTTACTGTGCAGAACGCGACATTCCGGTTGAGATGAAGAAGGGCAAGTCGCCTTACTCCATGGATGCCAACCTGCTGCATATTTCCTACGAAGGCATGAATCTGGAAGACCCTTGGGCGGAAGCCGAGGAAGAGATGTGGCGTTGGAGTGTGTCTCCGGAAGCGGCGCCAGACAAGCCAACATACATTGAGCTTACCTACCGCAAGGGCGACATCGTTGCCGTTGATGGCGTAGAAATGAAGGCGCACGAAGTTCTGGAAAACCTGAACAAGGTTGCCGGCGCGAACGGTATTGGCCGTCTGGATATCGTTGAGAACCGTTATGTGGGCATGAAGTCCCGTGGCTGTTACGAAACCCCGGGTGGCACCATTATGCTGCGTGCCCACCGTGCCATCGAATCCATCACCCTGGACCGCGAAGTGGCGCACCTGAAAGACAGCCTGATGCCGCGCTATGCCGAGGTTATTTACAACGGCTACTGGTGGTCGCCAGAACGTGAAGCTTTGCAGGCGTTGATCGATCAGACCCAGGAATACGTGAACGGAACGGTTCGCCTGAAGCTCTACAAGGGCAACGTGGATGTTGTTGGTCGTAAGTCTGACGACTCACTGTTCGATGAGACCATCGCGACCTTCGAAGAAGATCACGGTGCTTACGATCAGAAAGACGCGGAAGGCTTTATCAAGCTGAACGCTCTGCGCCTGCGGATCGCCGCGGGTAAAGGTCGCAAGCTTTAAGGTCAGCCCCAAGCAGTATAATTAAACAGCGGACGCCCGGAACTCTCCGGGCGTCTTTCCCGTTACCGCTTTGAATTTACGGTGAAACGAGGTGGTTTCGCTGTAGCCCAGTCGTAATGCGATGTCCGGAATGGTCAGGTCGCTGTCCCGCAAATAATCCTCCGCCATTTTCTGGCGAACCTCATCCAGCAGCTTTTGATAGGAAACGCCTTCCTGGCTCAGTTTTCTTTGCAGAGTTCGGCTCGTAACTCCCAGATCGTCCGCCACCATGTCTTGCCGGGTTATGCCCTGCATCAGTTGTTGCTGAATGCTGCTCTTTACCCGTGACGTGAGGTCGGTGTCTGTGTCCAGCGTATCCAGTGAAGCCAATTGGGTGAGAGCGTGCGCCTCGAGAGTTTTGCGCAGCATGGGGTCCGGTTGGCGAAGGCGGGTATCCAGAAGCGTCTGTTTGAGCGTAATGGAGTCTTTATCCGCGCCAAACTGAATGGGGCAATTCCAGCGGTTGTGATAGGCCCGTTCCAGCTCGGCGCCGGGCGAAGTTCGTTGCAGGCGAACGCAGGTAGGGGATGCTGCGGTATCGTCGGCTAACCAGCGGGCGTAGTTCACCCAGGAGGCAAATACGTTATCGACCACTTGCGGTTGCACTGTGGGATCTGTGTAGTTGCAGTTCCAGGTTAGCGTAATCGAACCCTGCGCTATGACGAGTCCGGTTGTGCCCATGTCTCCCACCAGTTTTTCAAACGGCGCTATCCTGGCGACGGCTTCACCGAGGGTGGCGCAGCTCATGGTGATGTAACCCAGCACGCTATAAGAGCCTGGTTGCACGAAGTCCCCGGTTTCCAGCCCGAGGATCGGGTTGTTGGTGAGTTCACACAACAAACGGATGAAGTGCTGGAATTGCTCGCCATCAATCCGGCCGTCGTCGGAATCCAGAATGTTCGGATCCAGGTTGGCTTGTGCAAAGAGGGCTGAGATGTCTGTGCCTACGGATTCGGCCGCACGAACGTATTGGCGCAGCGCGGCGACTGAGGCAGTTCCAAGGCTTTTCATGGTTACAGCACAGTTGTTAGTTGTTTTGGCTGGAGTATAACGGAAGTTGTGCCGGAGAACTTTATAGAAGGTTTTGCGTGAGCACAAAAAACAAAAAGGCCAGCTAAAGAGCTGGCCTAAAAAAGAACAACGAAAGTGCCTGAAAGATTCGTTAGTTCGATGGATTTCCCATTTGGTGGCGGAGGTACAACACGGCTCCTCCGCCATGTGGGATACTGCTTAAATCCACAATTTCAGAATAGGCTGTTCGTTCCGCTGTGTCTGTGCGTGATATGTGTCTCAGTGTTACGGATTGTTTGCTCGCTCAGGCGCTTACGCCGATCTCTGGTGCGGTCTCGGTAAACCGGCGAGTCTCATAGGCATCGACCAGGCCATGCACGGAGGCCCGTTCCATATCCTGGATGGATGGCGTTCCGTTCTGGGCGTCGGCTTTGCAAAGCACCACGCCTGCTTCTATTGAAATATACCCGGCTGTGGTTTTCAGCGCCTTGTGGTTAATGCCATCAAACACTCGCCGAAAGGCGGTTGTTGTGCAGTGATCGCTGTTCGGGAAGTAGGCAATGATCGCAAATTGATTATCACCGACTCGGCACAGAACATCGATGGGGCGAATCAAGGCGCTGAGCCTGCGCGCAATGCCCACCGACAATTCATTCATGACGGTGTGTGGGTGCTTGCGTTTGAGTTCTTGCCAGTTGCGAATGCCGCAGAGCAGGTATGCCGACGCGCCGCCCCGGGATTCAGCATGGCGCAGCATCTTGGTTAGCCGGTCCCGACCATATCGGTTGTTGCAAAGCCCGGTTTCAAGGTCGATGATGTTGCTGGATTCCAGCTCCCGGTTATTCTCGATCAGCAGGGCGTTGGCGCGCAGTAGCGTGTTCTGGCGCTCTGCCATGCGGTCAGCGGCGAAAATCCTGGGGATCAGTTGCTTGGTCATGTCGGATTTGTAGATGAAATCATCCACGCCCCGGTCAAACGCTTCCGCTAAAGCGGCAACACTTTCCCGGGCGGTCAGCAGCATCACGTAGGTGTAGTGGTTGTTCCGCTCATCCTGTTGGCGGACCTGATCGGTTAACGCCAGCCCGTCCATTTCCGGCATCAGCCAGTCTGCGATCAGTACACTTACGGGGCGCTGTTTCATCAGTGCGAGAGCGGCCAGTGCGTCATTGGCGATACGTACGTCGCGATAACCGGCATTTCGCAGGGTTCGGCCAACCACCATACTGCTGAATTTCGCGTCGTCTACTACAAGTATTGGAAGGTCCAGATTTGGCATGATTGTCTACTTTTTACAGTCCATTGTCAGATGCGGCGGTTAGCGGGGCTTGGTATGCTTGCCTCTACTTATAAAGCCGACAGTATACTCGCTACAGCGACAGGAGAATAACGACCATGCCTTCTTTTGATATTGTTTCCGAAATTGACATGCACGAAGTCACCAACGCGGTGGATAAAGCCAGGAAAGATCTCGGCAACCGTTGGGATTTCAAAAATGTAGATGCAGATATTGAGCAGGATGATAAGGGCGTGACGGTCAGTGCCGAGCAGGAGTTTCAGCTGGAGCAGTTGATTGACATATTGCGCATGGCGTTTGCCAGCCGCGATATTGATGGCCGCGCGCTTTCAGAAAGCGGCGAAAGCAAAGCCGGCAAGCTGGTGAAGCAGCATTTCGTGCTGAAGCAGGGCCTTGAAACCGACATGGCGAAAAAGATCGTGAAGATGATCAAGGACGCCAAGCTGAAAGTGCAGTCCAGCATCCAGGGTGACAAAGTTCGTGTAACCGGAAAAAAGCGGGATGATCTGCAAACGGCGATTGCCCTGCTGCGTGAGACCGAGCTCGACGTACCACTGCAGTTCAATAATTTCCGCGACTGATCCGGAGGCTCACCATTTCAACCGGCAATCGCCTGGCACTGACCCGAGATACATTCCACACCTACACTCGCTGGCAGGTGATTGCGTTATTGTTTCTCGGTTTTTCTGCCGGGTTGCCGTTTTTGCTGGTGTTCTCCACGTTAAACGCTCGCCTTGCGGACGTTGGTGTGGAAACCGCCACCATCGGATTCTTCAGCTGGCTGGGGATAACCTATTCCATCAAGGTGTTCTGGGCGCCGGTGGTCGACCGTTTGAAGCTGCCAATATTGGACAGGCTGCTGGGGAAGCGCAGAAGCTGGATACTGCTGGCGCAAGCGGGAATTGCGACCGGCCTGTATTTGATGGCTCAGGTCGACGCGACTGCAGCACCTGAAATGATGGCGCTTTGCGGTTTGCTGGTGGCGTTTTCATCCGCCACCCAGGATGTGGCTATTGATGCCTACCGCATTGAAATTGCCGAAGAGCGGCTTCAGGCCGCTCTGGCAGCAACGTACATCTTTGGCTATCGGCTGGCCTTGCTGGTAGCCGGTGCAGGTGCGCTGTATCTGGCAGAGTTCTGGTCCTGGCAGGTGTCTTATGAAGTGATGGCCGCGTTGGTGGGTGTCGGTGTTTTGACCGTGCTGATTGTGCGCGAGCCGACGGTGAACCATTTTGCTGCCGCCCGGGACATCGCTCAAAAAATCGAATTGGAAGCGGCAAGGCGTACCCATTTAAGCCCAGGGTTGGCTCGCTTTGCAGGTTGGTTTTATGCCGCAATTGCCGGGCCTTTTCTGGATTTTTTCCGACGCTATAAAGAACTGTCCATTGCGATTCTGGTGATGGTGGCGGTTTACCGCATTTCTGATATTGCCATGGGTGTGATGGCCAATCCGTTCTATCTGGATTTTATGGGCTTCAGCAAAACCGAGGTTGCGGATGTCACCAAAATCTTCGGGTTCTTCATGACCATCGCCGGTTCTTTGGCTGGCGGAGTTCTGGTTGTGCGCTATGGCACGAGGAAGATATTGTTGGTCGGTGCGATCATGACCGCGGCCACGAATCTTCTGTTTGTATTTCTGGCTCAGTATCCGCCCAACCTGATCACCCTGGCGGCAGTGGTGAGTGCCGATAACCTCAGCGGCGGCATTGCCAATGTGGCCTTGATTGCCTGGCTTTCCAGCATGACCAGCGCGTCTTTTACTGCCACACAGTATGCGCTGTTCAGCTCTCTGATGACGCTGCCCGGGAAGTTTCTGGGCGGGTTCTCAGGGATGGTTGTTGCGGGTTTTGGTTATGCGGAGTTCTTTCTTGTGGCTGGTCTGATGGGCATCCCCGCGATTCTGCTGGCTCTGTTTCTGATTCGCCAGGGCGACAGGCTGGATGCGCTGGCGCCCGATCACTCTGGCAACGGCAGCGTAGACGCTGGGCAGACAGCAAGCGGATAAAGCGTATGGAACCGGGAAAAGATCAGAAAATCTGGCAGGTCGTACTCGCAATCCCGCCGGGTAAGGTCGCAAGCTACGGCCAGGTTGCCGAGATGGCAGGTCTCGGTCGCCAGGCACGCTACATCGGCAGGGCGCTCGGCAAGCTTCCGCAGGGCCACTCTGTGCCTTGGTATCGGGTTATTCGCAGCAACGGTCAGATAGCCTTCCCGGAAGGCTCCGAGACCTACTGCAAGCAGGTCGGCTTACTGGAAGCAGAGGGCGTGGAAGTGGTCAATGGCCGGGTGGCTATGCGCCGGTTTCGTTGGCAATAAGAGTCTGCAAGTGTTCAAGCACCATTCGCTGCTCGCTGTTCGGGTTCTGAGTAAGTCGGGTTGCAATGTAAGGCGATAGCTTTTCCAGGGCTTGCTGGCACTCTTCGTAAAGTGCGCCGACCCTCGATACTGTCAGATCGCAAGCCTGCACTCCGAAGCGTTCAAGTTTCATTCGGGAGTGCCATTTTTTGCTACCCGCGAGCGTTAGCGCTGGAATATCCTGATTGATATAGGCCGTGGTGCAGACGATATCGTAAGCCGGTGCAAGCCTGACTGAGGCGATGCTCTCGTAAAGCAGGCCAAAGTTTTTCAAGTGTGCGTCTCCGTTTTGTAGCACGTTGCTGATTACAAGCATCTTGAAGTACTGCTCCAGCGAAGCCTGTTTGTTTTCCGGGCTTACAAAGGTTTTTATTGTTTTTGCGACTTGCTCATAGCTACCCGTGTATTTGTCTTCTCGCTGCTTTGCCTGAAGGACACACATGTCCTCAAAGCCGAGGGCGCTTCCGTCGTTGCTGAGATCAAACCGCTTCATGATAAACAGGGATTCGTCATCGGAGATATAGAACTCTGGTACCGGAATTCCTGCGTATTGGCAGGCCAGCATGCAACAGTATTCATTCAGGGCAAGGGCGGGGTAGTCTGCTCCCCAGGCTTTAACAATGAAGTCATCCAGGCGCAGAGTGGCCTTATTCTCAAGTTGTGCCAGCACCTTGGGTTGTACGCCGCTCAGTGCGGAGCGCAGTGCAAAACGTGAAACCAGCTCTTCAAACAGGCCCGGATTATCGGAATGCAGAAGGATGTCCAGATGCAGGGGCGACTTTTCAGATTGGTCATTACCTGTGTATTCAATGCGCCCCCGGACACTAGAGGCAAGCAATCTGAGAAGCCCGAAATCGTCGGTCTCTGTAATCTTGGCAAACTGCTTTTTGATGATCGAGAGCAGGTAGCCCTCGGGCAGGTGCATCTCGAATACCGGGTGCAAGTGAGGGTGGCTGTAATCCTTCCGGCGCACAGGCATGGTGAGTGAAACAAACTGCTCGGGTAGAGCGGCCTCATTATATCGGAATACGAGTTCGTCTGTTTCCTGGAACAGATTTCCTGTGGGACGCCCTTCAACGCAAACGTTCAATTCATTTCCCATCCCTTAGCTCCTCAAGAGTAGGGAAGGGAGATTTATCCCGAATGGCCAGTTCCTTGCCTAAGTAATCCAGTATTTTCATGACTTTTCGGATACCAATGTCCCCTGACCGGCCATTTTCAAGTGCATTGATCGTGGCGCGGGAGATGCCGAGGTGCTCAGCCATTTTTAGCTGAGACACCCCGTGCTGCTGGCGTAAGGCTGAGATCGTCTGACCTAAGGCTTGGTAGTCCATGCTGGCACCCGATTCGATTAATATACTTTACATATTATTATTTCTGCTACTTTTGTAAAGTATTTTTTCCAATCAAAGCCGCATCGCGCCGTCTACTTCGATCACCCGACCGGATAAATAATCGTTTTCCAGAATAAAGGCGACAGCCGACGCAATTTCTTCTGGTTTACCCATTCGTTTGAGGGGGATGCCTGCAATCAATTTATCGAGCACTTCCGGCCTCATTGATTCGGTCATTTCGGTTCCCACAAACCCCGGTGCAATACCCATGCAGCGGATGCCATAGCGCGCAAGCTCTTTTGCCCACACCGGCACCAGTGCAGAGATACCGGCCTTGGCGGCGGAGTAGTTGCTCTGGCCCATGTTGCCGGCACGGGAAATGGAGGCAATGTTGATGATAACGCCTTTGCTGTCGCTGTTGATCATGTGAGTG
>JAGPVT010000110.1 GCA_018066865.1 Marinobacter sp.
GGAATACTTCGGGATTGGGGAATCCAACCGTAAACGGCAGGTAGTTCCACAACTCGTCAAAAGCCGGCTTGGTAATGCCCCACTCAACATTCGGCACCTCGTATTCGCCGGTAGCAAACCCCACCAGAATGGCCACAATCATGCCCGGGACCATGCCGTAATTGGCCACCTTGCGAGCCAGGGAGTTGACCTCAACAAAGCCCTTGAAAGACACAGAAAACATCAGATACAGGCAAACCAGGCCGCCAACAATCAGTGATATGGGCGTATTGGCCACGCGACCGCCCACTTCAATTTCCCCCATCAGAGCGGCAATACCGGCACCGATAATAATACCGCCCTTCATGGAACGAGGTATCAGATCAACCAACTTGCTCCCTAAACGACTGACGCCGAGAAAAAGGAAAATGATAAACACCAGAAACTGCAGTGCGAACATCGCCTGAATTGCCTCCGGGCCAGGCTCAAAATCACTCAGAAAAAGTAGCACCACCGGGATACCCGGCGTTATCCAGCCGGGTACCAGTGGTACACCCAGTAAGGCTGGCAACATAAAACCAATACCGCAGATCACTGCATAAGCCAGCGCTACGTCGTAGGGCACACCCAGATATTTTTGCAGTAGAGGGATCATGGCCAGGCTAACCACAAACATGATCAACGCCTGCACCATCTCCGCAAATTCCCAGCGATAGTGAACAAACGGAAGACGGATCTGGAAAGGACCGGCTGGCCAGTATGGCTGCTGCTCCCCATTCTTACGGTGAAAAATTTGCATAGTGAATCTCCCGGCACACGCACTGAGCGTGTGCCTGACATTTCGTTTTAGTAGCGATATCCGGCAGCGCCAGGGCTGGCGCTGCCGGTCAGGAAATCAGTCCAGTTTTTTGGCCTGATCCCTTAGTACGAACTTCTGGATCTTGCCCGTGGAGGTCTTGGGCAATTCAGAGAAAACAACGGTTTTGGGTACCTTGAAGCGAGCCAGGTGTTCGCGACAGAAGTTGATAATATCGTCCTCGCTCACATCGCCAGCCTCCGGCTTGAGGGTTACAAAGGCGCAGGGAGTTTCGCCCCATTTTTCATCCGGGCGAGCCACTACAGCGGCCTCAAGAACAGCCGGGTGACGGTAAAGGGTATCCTCTACCTCAATGGTGGAAATGTTCTCGCCGCCGGAAATAATGATGTCTTTGAGACGATCCTTGATCTCCATGTAGCCGTCTTCGTGCCACACGGCCAGGTCGCCGGTATGGAACCAACCGCCACGGAACGCTTCCGCAGTGGCTTTCGGGTTTTTCAGGTAGCCTTTCATCACGGTATTACCGCGCAGGAAAATTTCACCGATGGTCTTGCCGTCTTTTGGAACCGGCTCCATCGTTTCGATGTCACCCACCATGGTGCCGGCAAGGGTGTGATAACGCACACCCTGACGGGCTTTTATCTTCGCCCGATCATGCAGCGGCAGTTCATCCCACTCGGACTTCCACGCACAGACCGTTACCGGGCCATAGACCTCCGTCAGGCCATATACGTGGGTCACTTTGATGCCCATTTCCTCGACAGCACCAATAACCTGAGCCGGGGGCGCAGCGCCTGCGGTCATAGAGCGGACTTCGTGATCAATACCAGCCTTGGATTCGGGCGGCACATTCAACAAGGCGTTCAGTACAATGGGCGCGCCGCACATGTGCGTGACCTGATGATCCCGGATCAGTTGCAGGATTTTTTCCGGATCAACCCGGCGCAGGCAAACGTGAGTGCCGGCCATCGCCGTAATCGTCCAGGGGAAACACCAGCCGTTGCAGTGGAACATGGGCAGCGTCCACAGATACACGGGGTGCATACCCATTGACCACACAGCCTGGTTACCCAGAGCGTTGATATAAGCGCCGCGGTGGTGATAAACCACACCTTTGGGGTTACCGGTGGTTCCGGAGGTGTAGTTCAGCGATATTGCATCCCATTCGTTATCCGGGAAGCTCCACTGAAACTGCGGATCGCCTTCCTTCAGAAACGCTTCGTAGTCCAGATCGCTTACCTGAACACCCTCACCGTATTCCGGGTCGTCCACATCAATGACCAGAGGCTTGTCTTCCAACCGGCTGACAGCGTCGCGTACCACTTCGCCAAATTCGCGATCGGCGATTACAATTTTTGCTTCGCCATGCTCGAGCATGAAGGAAATGGCTTCAGCATCCAGGCGCACATTCAGCGTATTAAGCACCGCACCTATCATGGGTATCCCGAAATGGCATTCCACCATCGCTGGAATATTGGGCAACATCACGGCGACCGTATCGCCCCTGCCAATGCCTCGACCTTTCAGCGCCGACGCCAGCCGCCGAGAGCGATCATAGGTCTGCGACCAGTTATAGCGGATAGCCCCGTGAATAATGGACGGAAAATCCGGATACACACTGGCAGTGCGCTCAATAAAATCAACGGGAGATTGAACAGCGTAATTGGCGCCGACAGGCGTTAGATCCTGATCAAAGATCGAGGTCATTGTGTGGTCCTCTGTATAAGCCTATTGTTCTTGTGGTGTATTCAGCAAAATCGCTGGGGTCGCTATACTTTCATAGCGCGATATAATATTTAACAGCCCAAGATATAGAAATTACACCAACGTATTATAGTGCAAATACTATATGCCACCCCTTACGAGCGACTCTGTTACTACTATGGGTTTTAGTTTGTCAGATGCAGATCCGCAACCCGGCCTGATACTTGGCGCAAGCGCCACCCTGTTACACAGCAATCAGGCCGCCGAAACATTGCGGGCGAGAAACAGCCTGCCCAGCCTCGCCGATCTGCTCCCATCGAATGTGCAGGCACTGGTAAAAGCCGCCCTGCAACAGACACGATCAATCGAGAATGCGGAAGCCCGGTTCAACGACACCATTCTCATGTGGACGTTTATCCCCTGCCCGCAAACAGGCGAGGTGCTTGCCCGTGGCAGAGATGCCACAGACGATGTCCGGACCCACGAACAAGCCATTCAATCGAACCGCCTTTACCGGCTAATCACCGAGAACACCACCGACCTCATTTCACGCCATGCTCCGGATGGACGTTTTATCGATGCAACCCCGGCTTCATGGCGCCTGCTCGGTTACTGGCCAGAAGAGCTCCGGGGCAAAGCGTTGGAGGATATCTTTCATATTGACAGTACAGCCCAGCAACTGATGGACAGTCACAGACTGTTGACGGATGACGGCTACGCCACCATGACCCTGGATATAACTCATCGTGACGGCAGCAAACGCTGGCTCGAAATTGCAAGCCGCGCCATACGGGAAACCTACACGGGGGCGGTTGTTGAGGTGGTCAGCGTATCGAGGGATATCACGGCACGGGTGGAGTCGGAAGAAAACAGCCGCAAGCTGGCAGATGAGCTTGCCCACACGGCACGATTGGCAACTCTCGGCGAACTGGCCTCAAGCATTGCCCACGAAATGAACCAGCCGCTGGCAACAATCGTCAATTTTGCCGGTGCCAGCCAGCGCTACCTTAAAAGCGTCGGTACAAATCCTGAAAATCTCGAGCGTGTAGACGATGGTCTTGAGAAAATCATTCATCATGCCAATCGCGCTTCCGAAGTCATAAGGCGCCTGCGCGCCTTTCTCCGCAAAGGCCAGAAGCGCACCGCAGCGGTTTTGCTAAACCAGACCCTCACGAATGTCGCCCGGCTGTGCCAATGGGACGCGGACAAAAACAACGTGGACATTATCTGTGCACCTGCCACCTGCGAGCCGAGCATCATCGCAGATCCGGTATTACTGGAGCAGGTGTTGATCAATCTGATCCGTAATGGCATCGAAGCAAATGTGGAAGCGCGGAACTCTCAACCAGAAGGCCTACGTTCCCGCCTGATGATCTCAACGTCGATAAATAACGAAAGCGAGACACTGATTGATGTCACGGATGAAGGCTCCGGACTTGATGAACAGGGAATCAGACAGATGTTCCAGCCGTTTTATACCAGCAAACCTCAGGGGCTTGGGCTTGGGCTTTCCATGAGCCGCTCTATCATTGAAGGGTTTGGCGGATTTCTGGATGCTCAACCTGCTGCAACCGGCGGCCTGACGCTAACCTGTCGCTTCCCGGCAGTATCAACAAACAAACGCGCACCAAACACGGAGGCTGCAGCCAATGAGTGAACAACCTGCCCCGGAGACGACCACTGTGTACGTTGTTGACGACGACGCCGGCATGCTGGAATCAACCCAGTGGCTGCTGGAGTCGGTCGGGTTGAACGTGCAGGCGTACAGCGACGGCCGCAAGTTTCTTGACGCTCTGGGAGACAACCGGGGCGGCTGTGTGGTGCTGGATGTAAGGATGCCAGGCCTCGGCGGGCTTAACGTTCAGGAAGAGCTGCAAAAGCGAGGCATTGAGTTGCCAATTATTTTCGTGTCTGGCCATGCAGATGTGCCTATTGTGGTGCGCGCGTTCAAATCTGGCGCCTTTGATTTTATCGAGAAACCGTTCAACGAGCAGCTACTTCTGGACAGCGTGCAGCAGGCACTGGAGGCCCATCAACACTCCAGCCATCTGCAACTGGGTGACGAACGGACTGACGCGCTCATTGCAACGCTCACGCGCCGGGAGCGGGATGTATTTCTGCCTATGGCGCAAGGCTATAGCAGTCGGGAAATTGCCCACCAGTTGGGTGTCAGCATCAAGACCATTGACCTCTACAGAGCCCGCGTAATGAAGCGACTCGGTGCGGAGCGACTGCCCGACATTACGGGCATAGCAATTACCGCGGGGTTAATAGACCCATTGAACCTTCGCACTGGGCCCTGAACAACCTCCCACCAGCCACCTTAATCGATTTGCGCCAGCTCCTCATGGGCAAGAGCACCAAGCCTCGCGATTGCCTGATCGATACGTTCGCTCCAGGGATTGCCGCCGTTCAGCCGCAGGCACGATTCAAACTTGTCTGAAATCGAGAACATCAGGCCCGGTGCCACGTTAATATTTTCCGCCCGGGCGCGTTGATAAACCCGGGTTCCGGAAACGCCAGCGGGTAACTGCACCCAGAGTACAAAGCCACCCTGGGGCCTGCTCACCGCGGTACCAACAGGAAATGACCGCGCCACAGCCGCTCTCATACGCTCTGTCGCCTCCCGGTAATTCTGCCGTGCAGAGCGCAAATACCGATCATAGCCACCCTGCTCAAGAAAATGCGCCACCGCCAGTTGTGGTATGGACGCCGTAGCCAGATTGGAAAAGTACTTTTGCTGTCTGGCGCTGGCCATGTACCGCCCGGGGAGCATCCAGCCCAATCTGAGCCCGGGAGAAATGGTTTTTGAAAACGAATTGCAGTAGATCACGTTATCCGTGCGATCAAAGGCTTTGGCAGGCTTCGGCCTTTCACCCGTGTGGTAAAGATCACCGTAAATATCATCCTCAATCAACGGCACTCCGGCAGCAGCAAGCATCGAAACCAGCTGTTTCTTGCGCTCATCCGGCATTCTGGCGCCCATGGGATTGCTGTGATTGGTTACCACCACGCAGGCTTTCAGAGGCCACTGTTCCAAGGCCAGTTGCAGACCTTCAAGACTGAGACCATCGGATGGGTGGGTCGGAATTTCCATTGCCCGCAGCCCGACGACTTCCAGAGCCTGCAGGATGCCAGGGAACGAGGGTGACTCAACCGCCACTATGTCCCCGGGCTGAGTGACCGCACGCAAGCCGAGAATGATGGCTTCCTGGGCGCCATTGGTAACAAGCACATCGTCCGGCGTAACAGGAACGCCCACGGAGGCCATACGCTGTGCGATCTGCCGGCGAAATGTTTCTTTGCCGGGAAATGCGTAGTCAAGCGTTTCAAGACCACGCCGTGCCGCCCAGAGGGTACACTGCTGAATCTGCCGCAACGGCAGGTAGTCCGCATGGGGAATGGCAGTGGCCAGCGGCACCATGCGCTTTTGCTCGTCGGCACACAGCTCAAGAGCCATCTCTCGCGCACTGGCCGGAATCGGACGGCTCCGATGCTTGTGCATAACCGGCTCCGGGGCATCGACTGCGGGCAAGCGCACAAAATAGCCACTGCGTTCACGGGCATGAAGATAACCACGGGCCTCAAGCGTCTGGTGCGCCTGCAGCACGGTCGAAATGCTGACTCCGAATTGTTTGCTTAAAACTCTTACTCCCGGCAGGCGATCTCCATCCCGGTATACGCTGTCCTGTATCAGTGCCTGAAGCCTGTCTGCTACCTGGTTATATAAAACGCCCATTCCATTTACCTCACCGAATCAGGAAAGCTGTCGCTCACATAGCCAACCAACACTCCTATTGCAACAGATTGGCATCAGACCGGAACAGTACAGATACCCCAAAAAGCAGCCGGTACAGATTATAAAATTCACACTCTGTACCGGTTCAAATACAGATTATCTGAATCTGTTATGGCTGTCAGCACGGGAGGACAATAACAACATCGCAAACGGAAGAAGGAGTTTCATCATGGGCATAGCAAGCAGTCACGCTCTGGCAGCAACCCGGAACAATCTTTTTGGCCTTCAATCCAACGCTCTTCCTCTGTTTGGGGAAGGGGTAAACATCAGCAGCCAGTGGTTGGAAGATCTCGGGTTTTCTGTCCTTCAACCAAGCCAGGAGCACTGGGTGGTCACACACCACAACCCCCTGCCCGAGCTGCATTTTTACAGCGAGCATGAACTGGCGGAGTTTGCCAGTTACAAAGCTCACCACTACGCTAAGCGTTTGCTCCCGGAGAACAGAATATGAGATACCCCATTTATCAGGTAGACGCGTTTGCCAGTGAGATTTTCAAGGGTAATCCGGCCGCTGTTATGCCGCTGGAAGCATGGCTTCCAGACGAAACCATGCAGGCACTGGCCGCCGAGAACAATCTCGCAGAGACGGCGTTTTTCGTGCGCGAAACCGGCGCTAATGGCGCAGACTTCCATATACGCTGGTTCACACCACGTATTGAGGTGCCGCTTTGCGGGCACGCCACTCTGGCCAGCGCCTGGGTCATTTTTAACAAACTGGGCTGGGCCGAAAATTCGATTCGTTTCCACTCCAGAAGCGGTCCTCTGGGCGTTCAGAAGTCCCCGAACGACTGGCTGGTTCTGGACTTCCCTAACCTTCAGATCGAAGAGCAGAAGACACCCGCAATCATTCTCGAAGCTGTCGAAAATGCGCCCGCGACAGCATTTCACGTGCCGAGCGACACCAACGACATGATCGTTCTGGAAAACGAAGCAGCAGTTAGAGCGGCACAGCCGGATATGCGGATACTGAAGCAACTGGGCAATATGGGCCTGATTGTCACCGCCCCCGGCGACCAGGCCGACTTTGTCAGCCGGTACTTCGCACCCGGCTCAGGCATTGATGAAGACCCGGTTACCGGCTCGATTCACAGTGTCCTGGTGCCCTACTGGGCCGAAAAGCTCGGCAAAACCAAACTTGAAGCCCGGCAACTGTCGGCACGGGGCGGTGTATTACGCTGTGAGCTGAAAGGCGACCGTGTTGCTATTGCCGGGCAAGCGGCTTTCTACATGGAAGGAACGGTTCATCTGGAATGAGCCATAAAGCCGCTCTGAGGCTGGTATACTGCGCGCCTCATTAACCAATCGGCGGGCAGTAATGACGGCAAGTTCCAGTAACCAGTACGACGTAATCATTATCGGTGCCGGCGCCGCCGGCCTGATGTGCGCTGCTACCGCAGGTTATCGCGGGCGCAAAGTTCTGGTACTGGATCACGCCAACAAGCCTGGCAAAAAAATCCTTATGTCTGGCGGCGGGCGCTGTAACTTCACCAACCTCAATAGCACGCCTGCCAATTTTCTATCAGATAATCCACGCTTCTGCATTTCCGCCCTCAAGCGTTACACTCCGCAGCATTTTCTGGATCTTGTTGAACGCCACGGCATTGAGCATGAAGAGAAAGCCGCCGGCCAGCTGTTTTGCAAAGACAGCGCGAAAGACATACTCACCATGCTGCTGACGGAATGCGACTGGGCCGGTGCTGAAATCCGCATGAAAACCAGCGTTAAAGGCATAGCTCAAAGCGCTGGGTACTACCGGGTTAACACCAGTTCAGGCACCCTCACCTGTGAATCCCTGGTTATCGCCTGCGGCGGCCTATCCATCCCCACCATGGGCGCGACCGGGTTTGGTTACGAGATTGCCCGGCAGTTCGGGCTCACAGTTCTGCCCACCCGAGCCGGACTGGTTCCTTTCACGCTGCACCCGGAGCTGAAACAGCAGCTGGCACCGCTTTCAGGCGTTAGTTGCCCGGTGGATGCTGCCTGCAACAACCATCATTTCCGGGAGCCCATGCTGGTCACGCACCGGGGCCTGAGCGGGCCGTCGATGCTACAGATCTCCAGCTTCTGGCAGCCCGGCGACCCGCTGACAATCAACCTGCTGCCGGATCACAACATCCGCGAAGATCTCGCGTCCCTGCGCAAACAAAAGCCACAGTCAACGGTCGCCCAATACCTCGCCCAGCATCTGCCCAAGCGTTTCGCTCAGGCGTTCAACGAGCTTTACGGCTGGAACGGCCCGCTTCAGGGCTACAGAAACAGCGATCTCGAGCAGATTGCGGACACGCTAGGGCAATGGACAGTCAAACCAGCAGGAACAGAAGGGTATCGCACGGCTGAGGTTACTCTGGGCGGTGTAGATACCCGCCAGCTTTCCTCAAAAACCATGGCGGCTCTGGATCACCCGAACCTGTACTTTATTGGCGAGGTTGTGGACGTAACGGGGCACTTGGGCGGGCATAATTTTCAGTGGGCCTGGGCTTCGGGGGTGGCTGCGGGGCAGGCAGCTTGATCTGTGCATTCCTCAAGGCTCTGCCAGTATTGAGGGACCTCTAACGGAGCGTTATCATTGCTCCATAATTTCGAGCGAGATACCGTCTTATGAGCACACCTTCCCCCTACGACAACCTGCCTGATGCACAGGGCTTTTTCGGTAAATTTGGCGGGCAGTTTGTGCCGCCGGAACTGAAGCAGGTAATGGATGAAATCAGCGCCGCCTATCAGGAAATCCGCCAGCGTAAGGATTTTCAGGACGAGCTGGATTACTTGCTGGCAGACTATGTAGGCCGGCCCAGCCCGATTTTCTACGCCCGCCGGCTGTCTGAAAAACTCGGTGGTGCGCGCATCTACCTGAAACGGGAAGATCTTAACCACACCGGTGCTCACAAGATCAATCACTGCCTGGGTGAAGCCTTGCTGGCGAAGTTCATGGGCAAAACCAAAGTGATTGCAGAGACTGGCGCAGGCCAGCACGGTGTCGCTCTGGCAACCGCTTGCGCGCTTGTGGGCATTCCCTGCGAGATTCATATGGGCACGGTGGATATCGCCAAAGAACACCCGAACGTAACCAAGATGAAAATCCTGGGCGCCACGCTGGTTCCGGTGACTCGCGGCACCGCCACCCTTAAAGACGCTGTTGACAGCGCCTTCGATGAGTACCTGAAAGACCCGCAGAATTTTATTTACGCCATTGGCTCCGTTGTGGGCCCGCATCCCTTCCCGGGTATGGTTCGTGACTTTCAATCGGTTGTCGGTCGCGAAGCCCGCGCGCAGTTTATGGAGCGCTACCAGAAGCTGCCGGATTACATAGCGGCCTGCGTGGGTGGAGGTTCCAACGCCATGGGCATTTTTACGGCGTTCCTGAACGATGAAAGCGTCAAACTGGTGGGCGTAGAGCCAGCTGGTGAGGGTCTGGATACAGACCGTCACGCGGCGACCATGACACTGGGCAAGCCAGGCCAGTTACATGGCATGGCCTGCTACGTGCTCGAAGACAGCGAAGGTAATCCAATGCCGGTTCATTCCATCGCCTCCGGGTTGGACTATCCGGGCAGCGGCCCACAACACAGCTACCTGAAAGATCTGGGCCGGGTGGAATATGCCTGCGCCAATGATACCGAGTGTTTGGACGCCTTCATGATGCTGTCACGGGTAGAGGGGATCATTCCCGCACTGGAAAGCGCCCATGCCGTGTCTTGGGCAATACGTGAGGCACCCAAGCTGTCGCAGGAACAGTCCATCCTGATCAACCTTTCAGGCCGTGGGGATAAAGACGCCGACTATGTGGCTGAAAAGCTGGGGCTGTAACTTCCTTTCGTAGTAAGAAAAAAGGCGAAGCCATTATCGGGCTTCGCCTTTTTTATGCCTGATTATCTAACGGCCTGGTTTGGTAACAATCTACCGCAAAATCACCAACGGCTTTTTGGCCGATGTCAGCATACTGGTCGTCGTACTGCCCAACAGAAAGCGGCGGATTTTCGAGTGGCCGTAGGCGCCCATCACCAGAATGTCGATATCGAACTCGTCCTGATAACCGTGCAATACCGGCTCTACCTCGCCACTTCGAATAGCCAGTGTAATTTCCGACTCCAGAGGAGCCAGCATAGCCTCGGCCTTGCGCAATTGGGCCATGGCTTCTGAGGTTTCATTACCCACCATCACCAGGTGCAGGGGCATACCCTTGAGTACCGAACTGGCGGCCAGGTGCTCAACTCCGCGAAACGCCGTGACACTGCCGTCAAACGCAAGCATGGCGCTTTTGGGTGTTGAAAATTCATTCGGCACCAGAAGAATCGGGCGGCTCATACTGCGGATAACGGTTTCCAGCTGGCTACCAATATGCTGCTCACGGTCTGAACTGCCTTCACCGTGCAGCCCCATCACCAGCAGTCGGATTTGCTCCTGCATGGCCAGCAACGATTCAGTCAGATCACCGTGGCGTTGGCGTTTTCTGATTTCGCTGACACCGGCTTCCTGCAATCTGAGGGCAGCCTCATCCAGCATATGGCTGCCGTGTTCCAGAGCCAGTTTGGCCCGTTTGCGATCCAGTTGCGCCAGCTCATCCAGCAAATGCTCGCGGCTGCCCAGGCCAATATTCCCGGCCAGATCCGGCTCTGACGGATAGCGTTCTTCGTCGAGCACGTGCAGCAGGGTCAGCGGTGAGTCCATATGCTTACTGGCCCAGGCGGCGTAATCACATACCGCCGGCGCAGCGCGGGAACCGTCAATACAAGCTACAACGTGCAGTGTATCCTGCGGATTGGTTTGGGGATTACCTGTCGTTTCTTGCATATTAATGGCCGATCAGCTGTTCAATGCCTTCCGGCTTGTCGTGCACTCCAAAACGGTCAACGATGGTGGCGCTGGCCCGGTTCATGCCGATCACTTCCACCTCCGCACCGTCACGGCGGAACTTGATAACCACTTTGTCGAGCGCGCCCACGGCGGTAATGTCCCAGAAGTGGGCGCGACTGACGTCTATGACCACTTTATCGACCACTTCACGGAAATCAAACGCTGCAACGAATTTTTCCGATGAACTGAAAAAAACCTGCCCCATCACTGTGTAAGTGCGCGTGTCCGATGATTCGTCCAGCGTTGTCCGCACTTCCATAAAGTGCCCGATCTTGTTCGCAAAGAACAGCGCTGCAAGCAGCACACCGGCAAACACTCCCAACGCCAGGTTATGGGTCACAACCACAACGCTCACGGTTACCAGCATGACAATGTTGGTAGAGAGCGGATGAGTTTTCAGGTTACGAATGGACTCCCAGGAGAAGGTGCCGATGGACACCATGATCATCACCGCCACCAGAGCGGCCATGGGAATGCGCACCAGCAAATCGTCCAGCACCAGTATCATCACCATCAGAAACACGCCCGCCGTGAGCGTGGAAAGCCGGGTGCGGCCACCGGATTTGATGTTAATCACGGACTGACCAATCATCGCACAACCAGCCATACCACCCAGCAGGCCAGACCCGATATTGGCAATACCCTGCCCCCGGCACTCGCGGTTACGGTCACTTTCCGTATCGGTCAGATCATCCACAATGGTGGCTGTCATCATGGATTCCAGCAAACCCACTACGGCCAAGGGAATGGAATATGGCAAAATAATCATCAGGGTTTCGAGGTTCAACGGAACATCTGGCCAGAGAAAGATCGGCAGCGTATCAGGCAGTTCGCCCATATCGCCCACCGTGCGCACGTCAATATTGAACAACACCGCGACGATGGTTAGAGCCACGATGCAAATCAGTGGCGAAGGCAGCAGCTTGCCCAGCATCGGCACATACGGGAACAGGTAGATAATACCCAGCCCGGCGGCGGTCATGGCGTAAACATGCCAGGTTACGTTGGTGAGCTCGGGCAACTGGGCCATAAAAATCAGGATGGCCAGGGCGTTCACGAAGCCCGTCACCACCGAGCGCGACACAAAACGCATCAGACTGCCCAGCTTCAACCAGCCCGCCAGAATCTGGATAACACCGGTTAACAGCGTAGCGGCCAGCAGATATTCCAGGCCGTGCTCCTTGACCAGCGTCACCATCAGCAGCGCCATAGCGCCAGTTGCTGCAGAGATCATGCCCGGGCGACCGCCCACAAACGCGATGATCACGGCAATACAGAATGAGGCGTAAAGACCGACTTTGGGATCCACTCCGGCGATGATCGAGAAAGCAATCGCTTCCGGAATCAAGGCAAGGGCAACCACGATTCCGGCGAGCAGATCGCCTTTGGTGTTGGAAAACCAGGTGGTTTTCAGTGTATTTAGCATAGCTTTGGGTACCCGGGTGGCTGCGCTGTTTAAAGAACGTCGGATTGCCGTCACTTGAATTACGGATTACGGCAAAATAAAGGGCGCGAATTCTATCAAAATGCGGGTGCTGGCGTAAGGGCGCCTGTCCTCGCAGCCTTACCAGCTGCTATTATTTCGGCAACGCCGATTATCAAAAGGAGTTTCACCCATTCATGGACGATGTTGCATCCCAATTTCTGGCCACTAATCAGACCACACTGAATCTTGCTGTTGCACTCCTTCTTGGCGCCATCATAGGGCTGGAGCGAGGCTGGGATGCCCGCGAACAAAAATCGGGTGAACGCATAGCCGGTATCCGGACATTTTCCCTCATTGGTCTTCTGGGCGGCATTTCAGTGGTTCTGGCGCAGGAAATCACCGTTTGGGCGTTTCCTGTTCTGTTACTGAGCGTAGTCGCCATGGCGGTCGTGGGTTACAGCGAACGGCTCGATCATATCCGCAACTTCAGTATTACCGGCATGGTTGGCATGGTGCTGACATTCTGCTTCGGTGCCATAGCGGTGGCCGTCGACCCGGTGATAGCGACCACCGCCGCAGTGATTACCGCCATTATTCTGGATAACAAGGAAGAAATTCACGGCTGGGTGCACAAACTCAAAGCCAACGAACTGGATGCGGCACTCAAACTGCTTGTTATTTCCGTGGTGATGCTGCCATTACTGCCCAATGAACGAATGGGCCCCGGTGGCGCACTCAACCCCCGCGAAATCTGGTGGATGGTGGTGATGATCGCATCCATCTCCTTCGTTGGTTATTTCGCCATGCGGGTAGCCGGCACCAGC
>JAGPVT010000125.1 GCA_018066865.1 Marinobacter sp.
GACACCGTTGAGCTGGTCATGGCACTGGAAGAGGAATTTGAAACCGAGATTCCTGACGAAGAAGCCGAAAAGCTTGCCAGTGTTCAGGACGCGATCGACTACATCGTCGCGCATACCTGATACTCTGCATTTAAGTAAGCCAGGCAAAAAGCCGTCCTTGTCATTGCACGAGGGACGGCTTTTTTATTGCCTGAGAGTTACCCATGCTTCGGGTGCAGTCAGTAACAATGACATATGAAAAGATCAGGTGAACGTGTTTATGAGTAAACGGCGGGTTGTTATCACTGGTATGGGAATGTTGTCCCCTCTGGGAAATGATGTTGCGTCTTCCTGGGAGGGTATCTGCGCGGGCCGCAGCGGAATCGGTATGATCGATCGCTTTGATGCATCCGAGTACAGCACCCGCATCGGTGGAGCGATCAAGGATCTGGACCTTGAGTCTTACCTTTCCCCGAAAGAGTCCAGAAAACTGGACGCGTTTATTCACTACGGTTTGATTGCGGCTCAGCAAGCGGTAGATGACAGTGGGCTTGCAGAATACGGCGAGCTGGACCGTGATCGCGCTGGTATCGCCATAGGTTCAGGCATTGGTGGGCTCGAGTATATTGAGAAAAGCGTGCTGACGATGGAGAAGTCCGGCCCGCGCAAAGTGTCGCCGTTCTTTGTTCCGGCCTCGGTGATTAACATGATCTCCGGCAATGCCGCGATTCGGTTTGGTTATCGGGGGCCAAATATTGCGATTGTTACGGCCTGCACGACAGGCACCCATAATATAGGTTATGCCGCCCGCACTATTGCCTATGGCGATGCGGATGTGATGCTTGCCGGCGGCTCCGAAATGGCGACAACGCGAACGGGCATTGCTGCGTTTGCATCAGCCCGTGCGCTTTCAACCCGCAATGACGAACCAGAGAAAGCCAGTCGCCCGTGGGATCGGGACAGGGACGGTTTTGTACTCAGCGACGGTGCCGGAGTTGTGGTGCTGGAAGAGCTGGAGCACGCAATAAAGCGTGGTGCAACCATCTACGGTGAGTTGGTCGGCTTTGGCATGAGTGATGACGCCCATCACATAACAGCGCCGCCAGAAGATGGGGAGGGCGCTGCGCGCTCCATGATCAACGCGCTGCGTGACGCAGGCCTGCAGCCGGAAGATGTTGATTATATCAATGCCCATGGAACCTCAACACAGGTAGGCGATGTAGCAGAGATTGCGGCGGCCAAGCGGGTCTTTGGCAGTCACGCGAGCCGGTTAGCCATGAGCAGTACAAAATCCATGACTGGGCACTTGCTGGGTGCTGCCGGTGCAGTTGAGGCCATCTTTTCACTGCTGGCCATTCGCGATGGTGTGCTGCCTCCAACGATTAATCTGGATAACCCTGACGAAGGCTGTGATCTGGATCTTGTTCCGAACACCTGCCGTAAGTCTGATGTTCGCGTGGCCTTGTCTAACTCATTCGGCTTTGGTGGAACCAACGGCACCCTGATTGTGCGCCGCTACGAAGGCTGAGGCGCTATGTTCAATCTGTATTGGGCTGATGAAAGTGGTTTGCCGGCGGGTGACCGGGGTGTCGCTTACGGTGACGGCCTGTTCGAAACCATAAGAATGCACGGTGACCGGGGAGTCCTATTATCTCGCCACCTGGCTCGAATGGTTCGTGATGCTGGCAGGCTGGGCATTCCGGTTGCTATTACAGATCTTCGCAAAGCCTGCACCGCGGCGGTAAGTCGTTACGCAGACCGTTTTGCCAATAAAGAGAATGATTGCGGCTGGGTGCTCAAGTTAACGCTCACCCGCGGAGAAGGTGGTCGTGGGTACCAGCCAGGCTCCGGAATTCGGCCTAACCTCATGGTGTCTGCCAGTCCTATGGCTGCAGCGCCCTTCACCTTCGGTGCTGCCGCTGATGTCTCCCGCGTTCCGCTGACGGTGAACCCCCTTCTTGCAGGTATCAAGTCGCTCAATCGGCTGGAGCAGGTTATGGCGGCCCGAGAGATTACCGGCGAACTGTTTGAAGTGGTCATGTCTGACAGCGCCGGCAACCTGGTTGAGGGGACTCGCACCAACCTGTTGCTCCGAGTCCCCGGAGTCTGGGTAACGCCTCCGGCCAAAAGCCTTGCGGTTGCTGGTATATTGCGCCAGTGGGTGCTGGAGAAGCTCAGGGCAAAAGGCGAAGTGGTCGAAGAACGTGCTGTGAGCATAGGGGACGTGTTGGGGCCTCATTGCGAGGGTTTCTATCTATTGAACAGCGTTATCGGCGTTGTTCCCGTGCGCAGGTTTGCCGGGCAGGATTTGCCTGCCGATGATGGACTTGCGACAATCTTTAATCCTCTCGATCTGCTGGAATAATTCGTTTGTTCAAGAAACTTTTGATTGCAGGTATTTGTGCGGCCGTACTGGTGGGTGCAGGCACAGGTTTATGGGTCTGGCAAGGGCTGGGTTCACTTTCAAAGCCGGTTGTTCTGGCCGAGCCGGTGCTGTTTGATGTGCCTGGTGGCACTGCATTCAGTGAAGTCGCCCGGCAGTTGGAGGCTCGCGAACTGGTTGAAAAGAGCTTGTGGGTGCGTGTTTACGGCCGTTTGTTTCCGGACCAGGCCAGAATCAAAGCCGGAGAGTATGAATTCACCGATGGAATGACTGCTGAAGCCATGCTCGGCATGATGGTGGCGGGCGATACCAAACACTGGTCTGTGCAGTTTATTGAAGGTTGGATGTTCAGCGACATGCGCGCAGCGCTTGCAGCATCAGAGCGCCTTGAGAAGCTCACCTCTGAGTGGTCGAATGCGCAGATAATGGAGGCCGTTGGTGCACCGGGTGAACACACTGAGGGGCGTTTCTTCCCGGATACGTATTTGTTCACCAGTAGCGAGTCAGATCTCGACCTGCTCCGGCGCTCGTTCCGGCGCATGGAAACGGTTCTCGCTGAAGAGTGGGAGAATCGTGACGAAGGTCTGCCATACGCCAGTGCCTATGAAGCGCTGATTATGGCATCCATTGTTGAGCGGGAAACCGGTGCCCCCCATGAGCGGGATCAGGTCGCCGGCGTATTTGTGCGCCGGCTGCAAAAAGGTATGAGGTTACAGACAGACCCTACCGTAATCTACGGCATGGGTGATAAGTACAAAGGCCGCATAGGTAGCCGGGATCTGCGCACTCAAACGCCTTACAACACATACCGCATTAACGGGTTGCCGCCTACGCCTATTGCTTTGCCGGGCCGTGAGGCCATCCACGCATCCTTGCACCCGGACTCTGGTAAAGCCCTGTACTTTGTAGCCCGGGGCGATGGCACCCATCAGTTTTCGAACACACTGGCAGAGCATCAGAAGGCGGTCCGCGCGTTTCAGCTGAATCGTCGGTCGGATTACCGTTCTTCACCTGCTCCCGACAAGGATGAGAAAGAATGACTGTTCGTGGCCGGTTTATTACCTTCGAGGGAACCGAAGGCGTGGGGAAGTCCACCCAGATCGCCAACGCTGCTGAGGCTCTGAGAAGATTGGGGGTCGATTGCATCGTAACCCGCGAGCCAGGTGGAACGCCCATGGCCGAAGCGATCCGTGAGCTGCTTCTGGCGCCACGAGTCGAACCGGTGAACGATCTTACCGAGCTGCTCCTGATGTTTGCCGCTCGGGCGCAGCACCTGCACACGCTTATTCTTCCTGCGATCGAGAAGGGGCAGTGGGTACTTTGTGATCGCTTTACTGATGCGACCTTTGCGTACCAAGGCGGAGGGCGTGGCGTTCCGCGCGAGCGGATTGCGCTGCTGGAAAATCTGGTGCAAGGCGAGGTGCGCCCCGATCACGTGGTGTTACTGGATGCGCCTGTCGAAACCGGGATGACTCGGGCGAGGCATCGGGGGCAGTTGGATCGCTTTGAGCAGGAAGCAGTGTCTTTTTTCCAGCGCATTCGCGATACCTATCTGGCTCGCGCTGCGGCTGCGCCCAATCGCTATAATATCGTCGACGCAGCCGCTCCGTTGGAGCAGGTAAGCGCCCGAGTCACCGAACTTATGTGCAAGTTCCAATCAGATCTGCTTTAATTGAGTTATATTCTCAATTAAAGGTTCCGGTTTTGTCTATGCTGGATGCCCGATTACTCAAGCTTCCAACAGCCTCTCACCAACATTGTCATGAGCATCACCAGATCGTGGTCGGCGTTCAAGGCGAGGCCGAGCTGAGTATTGATGGAACCGGCACTCACCTGGACACTTGGAAAGCATGCTTGGTACCAACGGAGGCTCGTCACGATTACTGTGGTGATCTTCAGAATCACATGATGGTGATTAACCTCGATCCCTCAAGCCCCGCTATTTCTACGCCGAGTCACGCCGATTACGAGCGGATGGTGCGGGTGTTTGAAAAGCCACGCACCATCCATATGGATGGCCGCTTGCAAGGCTTGGTTCAGTTTGCTGCTGGCGAGTTCGACCGGTCGCCCGGGAACCTCGCGATGCACAGCCATCTCGCGTCCAGTATTCTTTACTGTATGGCCGATAGGATCTCTGATCGAACAGCAAGCACGCCGAACCGGCACAGTCTCAGCCCGGATGCGATACAGCGCTATATAAGGGCGAACCTTCACCGGAAGATTACGGTACAGGATCTGGCCAGTGAAGCTTGCCTGAGTGTCAGCCGGTTCCATGAAGTGTTTCGAGAGGTGGTTGGAACAACGCCCCACCAGTTTCTTTTGCAGGCTCGCCTCAATCAGGCCATAAATCTCCTGGCCTCGACGCCTCTATCGGTATCGGAAATCAGTTACCGGGTCGGCTTCTCCTCGCAGAGCGCTCTGACAAATGCCTTACGTAAACATAAGGGAACGACCCCTGCGAGATTGCAACTTCGTGATGACGTTGCCTAATCTGGTCTGAAATCGGCTTGGCCTCGTAAAATTTCCGCAGAAGTCCCGTAGAATTCTGTAAAAGAATCGTAGGATTTTGTAAGCCGGTAATACGTAGCAATACTAACCTAGTGCGTGTTAATTCTCATCCTGCTGGCTTGGTGCATTTTAATGACTTGGTGATTGTTACAGTCGCAAATTCGCGGCTATTAACTATAGTTAGACGCGAACGTGCGATGATTGCGATCAGGTTTGGAAGGATTTCAAGTAAACAAGAAAAATGACGCAGCAAGCTGGCGCCCGTGTCAGCTCTGTGCTTTGAGATCGGACTTGATCCGACTTATTATACCGGAGGAATTCCATGGCTATTGGTGTTTGGATCAGTCTGATTGGTTATTTTGCGCTCATGATCGCTATTGGCGTTTATGCGATGCGCACATCTACGTCTTCATCCGAAGACTATATGCTTGGCGGCAGGGGGCTCAGCCCCAAGGTAGCGGCATTGTCTGCTGGCGCCTCGGACATGAGTGGTTGGTTGCTTCTGGGTCTTCCGGGCGCGATGTATGTGTCAGGTCTGGCTTCGGCCTGGATCGGCGTTGGTCTGTTTGTGGGTGCGTTCATTAACTGGGTCCTTGTTGCGCCCAGGCTGCGTGCACAAACCGTTCATTACGGTAATGCCCTGACTATTCCGGCCTTCCTGGCGAACCGTTTTCCCACCCAGGCGTTACCGCTGCGAACAGTGTCGGCAATCGTTATTGTTGTGTTCTTCGCGGTTTATACGGCTTCAGGTCTGGTAGCCGGCGGCAAGCTGTTTGAAAGTGCATTCGCCGGAATTTTCAACTTCGGTGGTCTGAGTGATTACGGCGTGGGCATCGTCATAACACTGGGCGTTGTACTGGCCTACACGGTTGTTGGCGGGTTCCTGGCCGTAAGCATGACTGACTTTGTTCAGGGTTGCATCATGATGGTGGCGCTCGTCCTCATGCCGGCGGTTGTACTGTTTGGCGAAGGTGGTGGTGGTTTCGCTCAGGCGACACAGACTTTGAACGAAATTGACCCGACGCTGCTCTCCTGGACGGAAGGGCTGACCTTCATAGGATGGCTCTCAGCAGTAACCTGGGGTCTGGGTTATTTTGGTCAACCGCACATCATCGTTCGCTTCATGGCAATTCGTTCAGTGAAAGAAGTTCCGGCTGCTCGAAACATTGGCATGTCCTGGATGGCTATTTCCCTGATCGGCGCGATTGGTCTGGGTGTTTTCGGCCGTGCCTACGCAGTGCGCAACGGCATTCAAATTGACGATCCGGAAACCATCTTTATCATTCTTGCGGATTTGTTGTTCCATCCGCTGATCACTGGCTTTCTGTACGCAGCCCTGTTAGCCGCGGTAATGAGCACCATTTCCAGCCAGTTGTTGGTGTCCTCGTCGTCCCTGACAGAAGACTTTTACCGCTTGTTCCTGCGCAAGGAAGCAGGTGACCGCGAGTGCGTAAACGTTGGTCGTGTGTGCGTCGTGCTTGTTGGTCTTGTTGCCGCCGTCATCGCCTCAGATCCCACCTCACAAGTTCTGGCTCTTGTAGGTAATGCCTGGGCAGGCTTTGGTTCCGCGTTTGGTCCGCTGATCATTCTGTCTTTGATGTGGTCGCGTACGAACGGCGCTGGTGCACTGGCGGGCCTGATTGTTGGTGCCGTTACTGCAATGATCTGGGTTTCCCTGGGTTGGAACGGTGAATTTATGGGCGGCCCTGGCGTCTATGAGATCATTCCAGGATTCGTTGCCTCCTTCATTGCTATCGTAGTGGTGACCCTGGCCACTGCCGACGCCAATGAGTATCAGGCCGTCAGCCATACCGAATAACTGCGCGTAAGGCGCTTAAAGCCAAAAAGGGCTCCTGCGGGAGCCCTTTTGTTGTCTGGATGCCAAGTGTGATACTCAATTGGTAGATTCTATGCCGGGCAGCTATCTTTACAAGGTTCCACTTTCAGGCTCGAGCCAGAATAATGATGAAAAGGAGCCATGTCATGAGTAAGAAAAGAATGCTGAAATGCGCCTCGGGGCTGTTGGCGGCCGCTGTGGTCTCTCTTTCCAGCGATGTCCAGGCGGAAGGCAATTACGTGATGGGCACTGCCACAACTGGGGGCCTGGGGGCACCTGTTATCCCGTAGGTGTCGCTATTTCAACGCTGATCAAAGTAAAATTTGAGCCTTCTACCAATATATCCGTTTCAGCCATCAGCTCTGCCGGCTCTGGTGAGAACCTGAAGCTTATGGACGAGGACCAGATTCAGTTTGGCATTCTTCAGAGGCATTATGGAGCTTATGCCTGGAATGGTTCGGGGCCGGTCCCCAAGGCCTACAAAAATCTGCGTTCGGTTTCCATGCTGTGGCAGAACGTTGAGCATTTTGTGGTTACCAGAAAGGTAACGAAAACCGGCACGATCGGAGACATGATCAACCTGTATGGCGAGAACTTTTCCATCGGGGCCCGAAACTCGGGCACAGAAGGCTCCGGTCGCCTTATTCTTGGCAAGGTTGGCATCGACCTGGAAATGGTAAACCTTGCATACCAGGGCTATGGTCCAAGTGCTGATGCTCTGGCCCCGTGGGCAGATACTGGTAGACGGAGCCGGGTTGATAATTTTCGTCGCTGTTCTGGTATGGAGCAGTCGTTGTGGAAAACGTCAGGGTGGCGACCATGCAGGTAGCAAGCCGGGCACTTCGAGCATTGTATGACAGCAATTGAGATAGCAGGACTGCTGGCGTTGGGCGGTATTGCCGGATTTATCAACGTACTCTCGGCAGGCGGTTCGATGCTGACCCTGCCTCTTTTGATGTTTCTGGGGCTGCCGCCACAGGTTGCGAATGGCACCAACCGGGTTGCAATCATTCTGCAGAGCACAACCGCTGTGGCGGGCTTCAGGCGCCTTGGTCATGGTAATCTTCGGGTTAGTCTTCACCTGGCGGTGCCAGCGGTTCTTGGGTCGCTGCTGGGGGCCTGGGTGGCAACCTGGGTGGCAGACGCGATATTCGAGCTGGTGCTGATCATCGCCATGATCGGCGCCTCCGTGTTTATGCTGTTGCCCCAGCCTAAGCTGGACACTAACCCGCTTACGCCGGACCGGCTTGGGCCGGTGATTTATATCGCCATGTTTCTGATCGGCGTGTATGGCGGTTTTATTCAGGTAGGCGTAGGCGCGCTTTTTATTGTGGTTTTGTACCGCATGCTGCGCATCGATCTGCGTCAGGTTAACGTGTTCAAAGTCTCGATTATCCTGTTGTACACCTTGCCGGCGTTGTTGATTTTTGCCCTGAACGGGCAGGTGCACTGGGGTATGGGGCTGATTCTCGCGGTCGGTAATATCACCGGCGCATTTGTTGCGGTGAAAGTGAATCTGAGTGAGAAGGGCGCGCAGTGGGTTAAGTGGATTACCCTGGTTATGGCAGGTGCGATACTGATCCGGCTTATGGTCTACTAATCGGAATGTGGAGAGAAGCTGCAATGAAAGCAATGGTTATTGAGGAGTTTGGTGGCCCCGATGTTTTCGTGGAGCGGGAAGTAGAGACCCCAGAGCCGGCTGCCGGGCAGGTACGGATCAAAGTCGTGGCGTCCAGCGTTAATCCGATTGAAACCAAAATTCGCTCAGGCCTGGTCAAAGCCGGGCCTGCTATGCCTGCTATCCTGAACGGGGATGTAGCGGGCATTGTGGACAAGGTGGGTGCGGGCGTTACGTCGTTTTCCAAGGGCGACGAGGTATTCGGATGCGCGGGTGGCACCAAAGGCTGGCCGGGGGCGCTGGCAGACTTCATGATCGCTGATGCCCGTTTATTGGCGAAGCGTACATCGTCGATGCCCCTTCCTTTGGCAGAGTGTGCGGCGCTGCCTCTGGTATTTCTTACGGCATGGTCGGCTCTTGTGGAACGGGCCAATATTCAGGCCGGTGAGCATGTACTGATTCACGCAGGTACCGGGGGCGTAGGCCATGCCGCAATTCAGATAGCAAAACATCTGGGCGCGCGGGTAGCCACTACGGTGTCCACGCCTGAAAAAGCCGAGCTGGCTGGGCGATCAGGAGCGGACGATATTATTTTCTATCGCGACGAGTCGGTTGAAGCTTACAAGGAACGACTGACCAGCGGGAAGGGCTTCAGTCTGGTATTCGATACGGTAGGAAGAGAGAATCTGGATCGAGCCATTGAGGCAACAGCGATCTCCGGGCGGCTGTGTTCCATCAACACCCGTTCAACCCATGACCTTAGCCTGATGCATGCAAAAGGACTGACTCTTCATGTGATTTTTCGCTCGATCCCGTTGCTTCATGGTATCGGCATGGAAGACCAGCCGCGCCTGGTGTCGGCAATGTGCGAGATGCTGGAGCAGGGTGCCATTCGGCCATTGCTGGATCCCAGGCGTTTCTCCTTTGCGCGCGTTGCCGATGCTCATCGACATCTTGAGTCCGGTCTCGCCGTAGGTAAAATTCTTTTGGAGCGTTAGCAACCGCAGAACTGACGTACAGCCATAAAAAACGCCAACCCGGAGGTTGGCGTTTTTTATGGAACTAAACCGGTAAGGTCAGAACTTAAGCAATATTCGCTTCAGCTGCCTTGCTGGTGTAGCTGTCCATCCGGTCAAAGTTGAGATACTTGTAGATCTCTTTTGACATGCTATCCAGATCTTTGGCGTATTCCATGTATTCTGCCGGAGTTGGCAGTTTACCCAGAATTGCACCCACCGATGCGAGTTCCGCAGAGGTCAGGTACACGTTTGCACCATCGCCCAGGCGGTTCGGGAAGTTACGGGTAGACGTGGATAGCACGGTGCTCTTTGCAGCAACGCGTGCCTGGTTACCCATACACAGTGAGCAGCCCGGCATTTCGGTGCGTACACCAGCGGTACCGTAGATATTGTAATAGCCTTCTTCCATCAGCTGCGACTCGTCCATCTTGGTTGGTGGCGCCATCCACAGACGGGTTTTCAGCGGTGCCTTGTTCTGCTCCAGCAGCTTGCCAGCCGCACGGAAGTGACCGATGTTGGTCATACAGGAACCGATGAAGACTTCGTCTACTTTGTCGCCAGCCACTTCAGACAGGAAACGGGCATCGTCAGGATCGTTCGGGCAGCATACGATTGGCTCTTTGATGTCAGCCAGATCGATCTCAATCACGTGCGAGTACTCTGCGTCTTTGTCAGCACGCATCAGGCTCGGGTTTGCCAGCCACTCTTCCATACTCTGAGCACGACGCTCAAGAGTACGTGGATCGCCGTAACCTTCTGCAATCATCCAGCGCAGCATGGTGATGTTGGATCGCAGGTACTCTGCAACAGACTCTTCAGACAGGTTGATGGTACAGCCCGCTGCGGAGCGCTCGGCAGACGCATCAGACAGCTCGAACGCTTGCTCAACAGTCAGCTGTTCCAGGCCTTCAATTTCAAGTATGCGGCCTGAGAACTCGTTTATTTTGCCTTTCTTCTCAACGTTCAGTATGCCGTTTTTGATGCCGTACAGCGGGATGGCATGAACCAGGTCACGTAGGGTGATACCTGGCTGCATCTCGCCTTTAAAGCGCACCAGAACCGATTCTGGCATGTCCAGTGGCATAACGCCGGTAGCAGCTGCGAACGCAACCAGGCCAGAGCCAGCCGGGAATGAAATACCCATCGGGAAACGGGTGTGGGAGTCACCACCGGTGCCGACAGTGTCTGGCAGAAGCATGCGGTTCAGCCATGAGTGGATGATGCCGTCACCCGGACGCAGGGCAACACCGCCACGAGTCTGGATAAAGTCGGGCATGGTGTGCTGCATCTCAACGTCAATCGGCTTGGGGTAAGCCGCGGTGTGACAGAACGACTGCATCACCAGGTCCGCCTGGAAGCCCAGGCATGCCAGATCTTTCAGCTCGTCGCGTGTCATCGGGCCGGTGGTGTCCTGGGAGCCGACGGTGGTCATGTGTGGCTCGCAGTATGTGCCTGGACGAACGCCTTGACCTTCTTCCAGACCACAGGCTTTACCGACCATTTTCTGGCCCAGAGTGAAGCCCTTGGTGCCGGCTTCCGGGTCATTCGGCAGACGGAACATATCCGTGGCACCTAAATTCAGCGCGGCACGTGCCTTGGCGGTCAGGCCACGACCGATGATCAGGGGGATACGGCCGCCGGCCTGAACTTCGTCCAGGATAACGTCAGACTTGAATTCGAACTGGGAGATGGTTTCACCCGCTTCGTTCAGAATCTTACCTTCATAGGGGCGGATTTCAATGACATCGCCCATGTTCATGTTGTCGACAGGCGCTTCGAATACCAGGGCGCCGGCGTCTTCCATGGTATTGAAGAAGATAGGAGCAACCTTGCTACCGATACAGACACCACCGGCACGCTTGTTCGGTACGCCCGGGATATCGTCACCGAAGAACCACAAAACAGAGTTAGTGGCAGACTTACGGGAAGAGCCGGTACCCACTACGTCGCCAACGAAGGCAACGGGCAGACCTTTGGCTTTGATTTCGTCAATCTGGCTCATGGGGCCAGTTACGCCAGGCTCTTCCGGCTTCAGGCCGTCACGTTCCATTTTGTAGGCAGCGCGGGCGTGCAGCGGGATATCCGGACGGGACCAGGCGTCTGGCGCCGGAGACAGGTCGTCGGTGTTGGTTTCACCGGTTACCTTGAACACAACCATCTTGGTGCTCTCGGGAACCTTGTTCTTTTTGGTGAACCACTCGCCGTTGGCCCAGGATTCAACAACGGATTTGGCAACGGCGTTGCCAGCGTCCATTTTGTCCTTCACATCGTTGAAGGCGTCAAACATCAGCAGGGTGCGCTTGAGCTGCTCACCGGCCAGCTCTGCCAGTTCACTGTTGTCCAGCAGTTCAACCAGAGTTTCGATGTTGTAGCCGCCCTGCATCATACCCAGCAGCTTTACAGCTTTGGGTTTATCCAGCAGGGGAGATGTCGCTTCACCTTTAACAATGGCGGTCAGGAAGGCGGCTTTCACGTAAGCCGCTTCATCCACGCCCGGCGGAATACGGTTTTCCAGCAGCTCAACCAGAGTTTCTTCTTCGCCAGTCGGCGGATTCTTCAGCAGCTCAACCAGAGCAGCAGCCTGTTCAGCGTTCAGTGGCTGGGGCGGAATACTCAGAGCCGCACGTTCTGCAACGTGTTTACGGTAGGCTTCTAACACGATATGGACCCTCATCAGTTGGTATGTCCCGCGCTCTGGCAATGTGCCTGGCGGGAGTATTATGGTGGAAAGACCTCAAGTTGGCGCAGTATTCTACAGGAAACCCCTTATAAAGTTAAGTTGGACAGAGGTCGGAGAAGTCTGTTAGCTGCGTTATAATCCCGGCTCCATTTTGATTGACGTTGCTCCTCACCATGAACCACAAAACAGGCACCATGGCCCAGGCCCTGCAAGAGATTCACGATTTCCTGCCGTGTGCTACGCCGCAGCAGTGGATTGATAATGCACTGGCCAATCAGGATCTGATGCTGATTGACCACGCCCACTGCGAAAAAAAAGCGGCGTCTACCGCGCTCAGCCTGATGTACCGCTATGTAGATAACTCCGATCTGCTTAACAAGATGTCTCGCCTGGCCCGGGAGGAGCTGCGCCATTTCGAGCAGGTACTCGCTATTATCAACAAGCGCGGTGTGTCTTATTGTCATTTGACCCCCGCGCGCTACGCCGCGGGCCTGCGGGCGGGCGTGCGCACTGATGATCCGGGCCGCCTGGTGGACGTTATGGTAGTGGGAGCCATCATTGAAGCTCGCTCATGTGAGCGGTTCGCCGCATTGACTCCGTTTCTCGACGAGGAGCTGGCGGAGTTCTACAGCAGCCTGCTTAAATCGGAAGCCCGTCATTACCGTGATTACCTGGCTCTGGCCGAACAGGCCAATGGTGGATCGGTTGGCACCCGGGTGGCTGATTTTCTGGCTATTGAGAAGCAACTGATTCTGGAGCCTGATAACGAGTTCCGGTTTCACAGCGGGCCTGTTGGCTGAGCCTCAATCGAGTGCCCGACAAAGGCCAATCCACGTATCGATACCTGCACTCCGGTATTTCTGTTTGTGCAGAATAAAATAGAACTGCCGCGCAAAGTTGCGGGTTTCCGGCGCTTTCAGAGGTACCAGGCTGCCACGTTTGAAGGCATCCGCAAGAACGACTTCTGACAAACAGCCTATGCCGAGATTAGCTTCCACGGCCCGTTTGATCGCTTCGGTATGTTCCAGCTCCAGCAGCACGTTCAAGTCCGGAAGCAGACCGTGCATGCCGCGATCGAACGTTTGCCGGGTTCCGGAACCCGGCTCTCGCATGATCCAGGTGGCGTTTTTAAGATCCGTGTCTGAAATGTTTTTCTTCGCGGCCAGTGGATGGGTGGGCGAGCAGAACAGTACCAGCTGGTCTCCGCGCCAAGGCAGAACCTCAAGTTCTGAGGATTGCAGCTCGCCTTCAATCAGGCCGATATCGAGTTCGAAATCCTTGACCCGGCGTGCGATGGTGCTGGTATTGGCCACTTCCAGAGAGACTCGGGGCCGGGTAGTGGTATTCATGTATTGGGCCATGACGCCAACGGCCAGATAGTTACCTATAGTTAAGGTGGCTCCGACTTTCAGGGCGCCGACTTCAGAATGTTTACTGAAAGCTTGTTCGAGCTCTGTTGCCTGAGCGAGAACGGCTTCCACCTTGGGCCGGTAGAGCCGCCCGAGTTCATTCAGTTGCAGGCGCTTGCCAACACGGTCGAATAGCTGGATATCGAACTGGTTTTCCAGCTCTTTGAGTGCGCTGCTCGCTGCAGACTGAGACATAGCCAGCGATTCCGCGGCGCGGGTAATGTTCTGAAAGTGCGCGGCCGCCAGAAAGACTTCGAGTTGCCTGAAGCTGTATTTCATAACAAAACGCTCTAAATCGATGTAGTCGAATAAGGTTATGGGAATATCCCATTTCATCGATAGGTTAGTGGTGAGATAGACTTTAGGCAATTCATATTTGCAACATTCGCCGCCGTTCGTTAACTGGGCAGCCAAGAGGTTTAAATGAGCAACCTGATAAAAGAAACGGTAACCAGCGTACATCACTGGAACGATACCCTGTTCAGTTTCAAAACCAGCCGCGACCCGGGCTTCCGGTTCAAGAATGGTCATTTTGTGATGATAGGCCTGGAAACCGAGGGCAAGCCCCTGATGCGCGCTTACAGTATCGCCAGCGCTAATTATGAAGAGGAGCTTGAGTTCTTCTCAATCAAGGTGCAAAACGGCCCGCTTACGTCACGCCTGCAGAAAATTCAGGTCGGTGATGAGATTCTGGTGAGTCGCAAACCCACCGGAACCCTGATTCTGGATAACCTTCTGCCTGGGAAAAACCTCTGGCTGATCAGCACAGGCACAGGTCTGGCACCGTTCATGAGTATCATCAAGGATCCGGAGGTTTACGAGGCTTTTGACAAGGTTATCCTGACCCACGGGGTGCGTTACGCCTCAGAGTTGGCGTATCAACACGAGATTGAAGAGTTGCCGGAAAACGAGTTTTTCGGTGAAATGGTCAAGGGTAAGCTTGAATACTATCCCACCGTAACCCGGGAACCTTTCCGTAATGAGGGTCGACTGACCGCTGCCATGGAAAGCGGCAAGATAACCAGTGATCTGGGCCTGCAGGACTTTGATCCTGAAAACGATCGTTTCATGATCTGTGGAAGCCCGAGCATGCTGAAAGACACCTGCTCCATACTTGATAGCATGGGCTTCAAAGAGGCTCGGGGTGGCGACATGGGGCATTACGTGATTGAGCGGGCCTTCGTGGAGAAGTAGGGCGAGGGTCAGCAGGCATCCTGTTGGCTTTTACCGCATCTTGCGAGACCAAAAACCCGGAGCAAATGCTTCGGGTTTTTTTATGAACTCTGGAGCCGGGTGTATAGTGTCGGGTTTTAATCATCAGGAAGAGTGGCATGTTTTATTTTGAGCTTCAGCCTCGTTTCAGCGATACCGATGCCTTGGGACACATCAGCAATACGACGTTGCCGGTATGGTTTGAGCAAGCCAGAATGCCTTTATTCAGAATTTTCCATCCGACACTGGATGTAAAAACCTGGCCGCTGATTATTGCCCGCGTGGAAATAGACTTTGTGGCTCAGAGCTTCTGGCATCTGCCCGTTGAAGTCCGCACGGGCATTGGCAAGGTCGGGAACAGTTCGTTCCAGGCTGTTCAGGAGGCCTGGCAGGATGGGAAACGGATCGCGCGTGGCAAGGCTGTGCTGATTCACTTTGATTACGGCACAGAAAAAGCAGTGCCTATTCCTCAGGAAGCTCGCGCGCAGCTTGCGGAGCACATGATTGAGCAATGAGCTCGGCAACTGCCCTCTAAAAGGAGAGAGAAATGGTGGCGATAAGAGGTGTCGGCTTGGTTTTGCTGATGGGTGTGCTGTTGATCTACGGCTGTGACGCCGGAACCAGCGAGCAGGGCAATGAGGCTGCCAATGACATTCCCATTGCCCTGAAGCCCGCCGAACTGGACTGGGTTGGGCAGAAAATATTCCACAATGAGTGCGCCGGCCAGTTTCAATGCCTGGTTCACTGGAATGTAGGAGAAGCATTTCCTTCGTTGGGCGTTGGCCATTTCATCTGGTATCCGGAAGGCGTTAACGAGCGGTTTGTAGAAAGCTTTCCTGCGCTGGTTGAATACATGAAGCAGCGTCAACTGAATATCCCCCTGTGGTTGAGGGAGTTGGAGCCATTTGATTCCCCCTGGCCAGACAAGCCAGCGTTCGAGGCGGTTGAAAATTCTGTCAGAGTCGCCGAGCTCCGGGAGTTTTTAGCGGGGACTCAGGGAATTCAGGCGGAGTTTATTGTTCGACGCGCGCAATCCTCACTTGCCGAGATTGTCGAATCTGTTCCGGAAGAGCGCAGGGCACAAATGAAAACCGATCTTGAAGCCCTGGGTTCGTCTCCGGGAGGAATTTACGCCTTGTTAGACTACGTAAATTTCAAAGGGGAGGGCCTTGCAGATACAGAGCGTTATAATGGAGAGGGTTGGGGGCTCCGGCAAGTGCTTCTGGCCATGGAGCCCAATCCGGAAATCGAAACATTGGAACGGTTCCGGAATGCGGCCGCAAGGGTCCTCACCAGAAGGGCCGAAAATGCCGTGAACCCGATCGAAAAAAACCGTTGGCTGAAAGGTTGGCTCA
>JAGPVT010000138.1 GCA_018066865.1 Marinobacter sp.
CCACCCATGTCGTTGGCCAGCAGCGTAGTGGCGAACATGGCCGGGTCGGCTCCCAGAAAGGTGTAAACAGGAACAACAATCGGCGACAGAATTTTCGCCAGCACCGGCGCCATGGCAATAATACCCACCATCGCCAACGCAAGTGCTCCCATGGCCTGAAAGCCTTCTTCAAACTCGTTGCCCGCGCCGGAAATGGAACGCCCTACCCTGCGGAGACCGAGCTTTCCAAGAACCGGTTCTGAGCCGCCGAATTGCATGAATACCCGATCCAGCGCGCCGATGACCATAAAGGTCATCATGATATAAAGGATTATTTGATTTAACATTTCCATAATCGGCTCTCCGCTTTCTAGCAAACATTCGAATCACAGGTTCTTTTTGGTACCGCAGGCCTCTTCAAGCAGTTTCACGATATCCACTTCGGTAACGTCTCTAGGGTTGTCCTTGATGCAAACGTCCGTCAGAGCTTCAATCGCAATCGCGTTAAAGTCGTCACGGCGAATATTGGTTCCTGCAAGATCTTCGGGTAACCCTATGTCGGAGAGCAATTGTCTGACCGCGTCGATTGACGCCATGCACTGCTCCCGCTCTGTCATTCCGGCATGGCTAACGCCCAGCATATGAGCGATGGCGGCATACTCCCGCTGGCAAACCAGAGCATTGAATTTCATTACGTAAGGAAGAAGAATTCCGTTGGCGATGCCATGGGCCAGGTTATAGCGGGGGCCAATCTGATGGGATATGGCATGAACCAGACCGAGCCCGGAATTACTGAATGCAAGCCCTGCTTTATAGGACGCGGTTGACATGGCAAGCCGGGCTGCCTTGTCTCCCCCGTTGCCCACCACTATGGGCAACGCCTCAGCAATGCTCTGTATTGCGCAGATAGCCAACGCCTTTGCGAGTGGATGGGAACTGCGCGCAGCATAGGCCTCAATGGCATGTGTGAGCGCATCAATACCGGTTGCAGCAGTCACCATTGGCGGCAAATTGAGCATAAGACCCGGGTCGACGATTGCCAGATCTGGCATAAGATCGCCGTTCTTGATAACGAACTTGTGCTGCCGGTCAGCACGCATGATTACACTGATATCAGTGACTTCCGATCCCGTACCGGCTGTCGTTGGAACCGCACCCAACCCGACGCTCCGGCGACCACTGAACCCCGGCTCCGCCAGTTGGTGCAAGCTGCTCTGGTTGCTTCCCGCCAGGGCAATGGCCTTGGCTGCATCCAGTGCGGACCCACCGCCAAAACCCAGTACGAAGTCTGCCTTGTTGCGAGTCAACAGTTCGGTGGCAGAAGCAACGACCGTTTCATCAGGTTCCTGAGTAATAGCGGGATAAATTGTGCACGCAATGCCTGCTCTCCCGAGACTTCTTTCCATGCTTCGCATCAGGCCTTTCTCATGAACCACACGGTCAGCGACCACCAGCACATGAGTTACATCCAGCTTGCCAAGCATCTCACCAATTCTGAGAATTGCTCCCTCGCCCATCAATGTCTGGCGCGGTGCGTTAAAGTTGAACAGACCATAGGGAGTCAGCTCATCCACCGTGCGGGTGACGATGTCCTCAATCAACGCATTGTCCAGTGACTGCTCTAGCGAATGCATATCATCCGGCCCTCACTTCTCTCGCCTGGAGTACGTCCGAATAGCTGGCGATCGCCAGTGGCGTCAGATAAAGCGGGTGCGAGGGAAGCACAACCTCAACATCCGGAAACTCCGCCGCAAATACCTCAAGAAATCCCGGCAACGCACAGGAGCCGCCGGTCAGATAAATGGCTGGCACCTTCCTACCTGCAATATGGCCGTGAACGATATCCGCCATTTTCGCAATTACCGGTGTCGCCAGCCTGCACAGTGCGAGATCGTTGCTGGTGCGCTTCATCTCTTCGGCTTCTTCATAAGGAATACCGAAGTGCCCGGCCAGAGCCAGCGTGATATGCCGGCCACCGGTGGCGTCATCCCTGGAGCAGACAACCTGACCCTGCTCGATAATTGCGGTTCCCGTGGTTCCACCACCGATATCGACCACCGCAGCATGATCAAGCTGCAACAACTTCGCCACACTGCTGGGCTCATCAATAACGCCCGCCACTTCAAGGCCTGCGGCTTCAATAACGTTGGTTGAAATACGTGAATCGGTACCTGGAGGAAAAGACGTGCTGACCCGTCCAATATGAATGCCCAACTTCGCACTCGCACGCCGGACCTGTTCCCGGACAATCTGGCTGGCGCCAAAGAAATCGACTACCACACCATCGCGGACGACATTGGCCCAATCCATAAAGCCGGCCAACGGGTTACCGTCGGCATCCAGCACAATCGTCTGAATGTCCGCGGTGCCCAGGTCAACACCAACTCTGAACTCACCCTGAAAGGGGCTGGCAGTGTCATCGTTGATCAGGCCGGCAGTCTTCTTCAGTAACCGGTTAACCTCGGCCATTGTCCTGCTCATTACGCTCTCCTTGTCAGACGATCCGGAACGAATCCACCATGGTGCAACGCCGCTTGCGCACAAAAGTGCTGGCGTTAGTAACGCCTTCGCCGGTGGGTGTTGATATCGTCATGGATGCCCAGCCTTCTCCCCCCGCGCCCAGTCCAGCAAGGCAAGGACCATTTTTCACAAACAGGCTGCAGTTGATTTCCAGCCCCATGCGGGAAAGGTTGTCGATATTGCGGGAATGCATGGCTGCGGTATGGCGATTGTCGGCTTCCAGTTCCACCGCCCAGTCAATAGCCTGGTCTGCGTCCCGGGCGCGTATCAATGAAATAACCGGGAGCATCATTTCTGTCGTGGCGAAAGCGTGATCCCGTTCGGTTTCCGTGACGAGCAGACGGGTGCCTGCCGGAACATTGAAGCCTGCGGCGGCGGCGATTTTTTCGGCATCGCGCCCCACCCATTCCGGTTTCGGGTGTGGATTCGGGCCGGGGTAACCCGCCAAAACAAGCCGAGCCACGGCATCAGCCTGATCCGCAGTGATCTCCGCAGCACCATGTCGGCACATGGCCGCTTTCAATTCGGAGGCAATCGACTCTACGGCAATAATTTCTTTCTCATCGACGCAGATGATGTTGTTATCAAACGACGCACCCTGAACGATGCTTATAGCCGCCCGCTCTATATCAGCGGTTTCATCCACTACCACCGGAGGATTGCCCGGCCCCGCAGCAATCAGGCGCTTGTCGGAGACTTTGCGGGCAGCCTTCACCACCGCCTCACCGCCGGTAATGGTAAGTAGGTGGATACCTGGGAAGCTGAACAGCTGTGTGGCTGCTTCAATCGTGGGCTCTTCAACACAGGTTACGAGGTTTGCCGGCCCTCCTGCGCTTACAGAAGCCCGGTTAATCAGCTGAATAGCACGCTGGGAGACTGCCTTGGCCGAGGGGTGCGGGGAGAACACAACGGAATTTCCGCCCGCAATCATGCTGATCGCGTTATTCAGAATGGTCGCAGACGGGTTGGTTGACGGCGTCACCGACGCTATTACACCCCAGGGTGCGTTCTCAATAAGTGACAGTCCATGATCACCGGTGACCGCCATGGGCACGATCGCTTCAATCCCCGGCGTTTTGCCAAGAACCAGCTGGTGTTTGCGTATTTTATCTTCTACCCGGCCAAACCCCGTTTCCTGAACGGCAAGTTCGGACAACTCCTTCACATGCTCGCCACCCATGCGCCGGATAGCGGTGATGATCGCTTCTCTCTGCGCCATCGACCTTATCTTTTTGTGGGCACCCTGAGCTGCCGCCACGGCATCATCAAGTGTCCTGAATATGCCGTAACTTTCACCATCACGCTGCGGAGAGTGCAACTGCTCAATAACGCGGCGTACGACAGACTCAATCTGCTGTGTATCCATCTGCATCTTCCGTCTCCCCCAGGCTGCCTCACGATTTATGGCAGCCCGATAAAAGTGGCCTAGTAACGTCGCTGGGACTTCTGAAACCAGGTTGTTGAGCCACCGGTAACTTCATCGATAATACCCACGATACTCAGATCGACAGGCGTCTGGCCGGTACCCTCTACAGACATTCGGGCAGAGCTGCCACCGACCACCAGCACCCACTCGCCTTCCCCTGCACCCAGCCGGTCAGCTGCCACCATGACTGAGCTTTCTTCTTTACCGTCCTGATCGATAAACTTGATCAACGCCAGCTTATCCATCCCCAAACGCTCGCTGCGGACAGTAGCAACGACTTGACCGATAACCTTTGCAAGTCTCATGGGATATCTTCCAGATCAGTTAACCTTAGCCCGATGCTTTTTTCCCCTGGTTTGGCTTTCCCGGCTCTACCGTCTTTCTCGGCACAATCGGAAAAATGGCTTCCAGATCCGCGTGTGGTCTTGGAATGACATGGACCGCTATCAGTTCACCGAGCCTTTGTGCTGCCGCCGCTCCTGCGTCCGTAGCGGCTTTACAGGCAGCCACATCACCTCTGACCAGAGCGGTGACGTAGCCATGGCCAATTTGCTCATAGCCCACCAGTTCTACTCTGGCGGCTTTTACCATGGCATCCGAGGCTTCGATAAGAGCCGTCAGGCCCTTGGTTTCAATAATGCCTAATGCTTCCATCATGCTAGTACCCTCATGCCTTGTGGCTTGTTCTGAAGCCTGCTTCCAGACTGCATTCATCGGAATAAACCTTTGTCAGGGTCCCCTGACTTACTCAGGAACCGGATGAAGACTTCACCGCAGGATTGATCGGGAAGATAGCTTCCAGGTCTCCGTGCGGACGTGGGATCACGTGCACAGCCACCAGCTCGCCCAATCTCTGTGCTGCAGCAGCACCGGCATCTGTCGCTGCCTTACAGGCAGCCACATCACCTCGGACCATCGCAGTTACAAGACCACTACCAATCTGCTTGTAACCAACAAGTTCAACCCTGGCAGCCTTGACCATCGCGTCAGAGGCTTCAATCAGAGCTGTCAGGCCTTTTGTTTCAATAATTCCAAGTGCTTCGTTCATGGTTAATTCTCCTCAGGGTGTCACTACTCTTTGTTTACCAGGCATGACGCCACAATGGCGACGTCGACAATATCGTCGGCGGTGCAGCCCCGTGACAGGTCATGCATAGGTTTTGCTAAACCTTCCAACATCGGCCCCAGTGCCATGTAGTCACACAGGCGCTGGGCAACCTTGTAAGCGATATTCCCGGCATCCAGTGACGGAAATATCAGAACATTCGAGTTACCTTTCAGCGGGCTTTCGGGCGCCTTTTTCAGGGCAACCGAGGGCACCACAGCCGCATCAAACTGTAATTCCCCATCAATAATCAGTGACGGATCCCGGGTGCGCGCCAGCTCAAATGCTTCCCTTACCCGCCGGGCCGCCGGATGCTGTGAACTGCCCTTGGTAGAAAACGACAGAAGCGCAACCCGTGCTTTCTCACCAGTAAGCTTCTCGAAGCTACGGGCCGAGTCGATGGCGATGTCTGAGAGCTGCTCTACGGTGGGCTCGGGTATCACACCAGCGTCTGCGAACAGCCGGAAATCGCTGCCATCGGCAGAGGACATCAGAAAAAACGAGGACACAGTTTTATGACCGCCTTCAACTCCAATGACTCTGATCGCCGCACGGATAACGTCACCACTGGTGGACACGTTTCCGGCGATACAGATATCCGCCTCTGCGCGCTTCACCATCATGGCGCCAAAATACAGCGGATCGCTCAGGAGCTTGCGGGCCTCATCTTTGTCCACCCCCTCCTTTTGATCCTGGTAAGCACTGATAAACGAGTCCACCCATGGTGAGCGCGAAGGATCCACAATTGAAAAACACTGCATAGCTATTCCCATTTCCTGGGCGTAATCCCGAAGCTCAAACGGGTTACCAAGCAAAATGGGTTGAGCCAAGCCGCGCTGCTGCAGTTCATTTGCCGCATGCAGAACCCTTTCATCAAGCGCGTCAGGAAAAACGATGCGTTTGGGCGCTTCGCGGCATGCATTCCGGCACTGCTCCATCATCTTGATCATGAAATCACTCCGAGTTCAGGAAGTGATCCGGTTGTTTCAACGACAAGAACCATGAGCATCAACACATAAAGTGCGCTGCTCAGGCGGTTGAGTCCCTGCACGATATCCGGCCGTGTGAGATTAAAACTGTCCGTCTGAAATGCTTTGCAGGCCTCAACTTCCGCTTCCCGCGCCATAGCTCTGAGAACGTTCAGCAATGATATGTTTGGGCCGTGGGACAATTCCGGAACTATGTGGTCGTGGCCAAGGTATTTCAGGGGGTGATGAGAGATCCGGTGAATGGCCTCATCGTTCAGATCACCCATGCTGATCTCCGCCTGAACTTCGCCGGTGACTTCGCTACGCAGAAGATTACCCATAAATGAACGCAGGTCTGCCAGCGAGTGGCGCAGGAGCGGGTATTTTTCAAAACTGACGGCAAACTGAGTCTGTACCCACACGGTCTGGGAAATCAGCGTATCGAGCTTGCCACGCAGTGCGATTCTGGGGTGCGTTTTGGGAACCAACTGCTCGCTGTCCAGCAAGGTCAGCAACTCGGTTTTCTTCTCGACCTGGCTGTGGCACACGGCACAACGGTTGCCCGGACGCGCATTCGCGCTGGTGAGTGGGTGCACCGAAGCTTTCTGGCTTGCACCTGCACCCGCTTCATCGGGAAGAAAAACCCGGCCGTCATCGCCGATATACTTGATACGGATCTTGCGCTCGGCCAAAAGCTGGCTTGCAGACGGGGTAAGTCTGGCTCCCTCAGGCAGGTGCACCTCGCTACCATGGGCCAGACCATGCTCGGCTCGCAAACTGGTTTCTGTTATCCAGGATGGCATCGATACAACCCCTTTTATTGCGCTGACCAGTCCGCCGGGTAAGTCACATACACAAAACGCACTTTCCCGGGAGATCCAAACTCAATTGCCGCTCCCTTGGGTATAAAAAACACATCGCCCGGCTTGCCGATGTGGGTCTTATTGCCACAGGTGATGTGCAGCTCGCCTTCCAGAACCACATCAATCTCGTCGTAGTTCAGGGTCCATGGAAAACTGCAGTTCTCCCACTGCATATAGCCGGCTGCGATGGAGCTGTTATCGGCGGAACCAATCACATCGGTCAGGCCTATGGGTTTGCCGCCTGCACCGTCGAACTTACCGGGTTTAACAGAACTGCCACGCACAAGAACAACGCCATTGGGCGCTTTCTCTCGCTCGAATGAAGGGCCTGCCGCATCCTGGTGCTGCAACTCCTTCAAGGCCTTTTCGATCAATTGGTCAAGCAGGGCGGAATTCTGGTGCCCGGCTGGCAGCTTTGCCCTGACCGCCTTTTTGATATCCTGCAGATTATCAGGACGACTGCCCGCAAGAGATCCGCTGCTTTTTCGAGGTTCGATGCTGACCGCAACATCAATAATTTTCAGACCGAGCTTTTTGGCAACATCGCGCGCTTCTGGCGTAATGATCGTGCTCTGGGGAGAGATCTCAACGGAGGTTTCCCCGCTCTTGTGAAGCTCCTTTATTTTTTCAGCCGTAAACAGAGATTTCATAATCCGGCCCCTATCAGTTTTATATCAATATTCATTTTCGCCGACGGTCGCCTGTTCAGCACGTTCTTCGCAGGCACCCATACTGGCATCCGGTGTTTGTAAACTGATCAGAAAAGACCTCAAGGCAGCAACACCCTCGCCGGTTGCTGTAGAGGTCAGAAAATATGGTGGAGAAATATTATGATCCGCCATTATTCGACACGCAGATTCTGTATCGGCGTCTGGCAAATCCGTTTTGCTGACTACTCCGATAACCCGCTTGTCGGGATAGACGTGCAAAAGGCCCGGAGGCAAAGCAAAGGCTCTGCTGTTGGCAGGCTGCAGGTACACAACCGTACTGATTTCCGCGATAGTAGACAGCAAAGCACCATAGTACGCAGGGCGACTGGTGAACTCCCCCGGTGTGTCTACAACGTGGCTGGGATGAAACACAACAGCCTGGGTTTTCAGAACCTGATCGCTGGATTCGAGCAGTGCCAGAGTGAGTGCCGTTTTTCCGCTTCCGACATCACCCACCAGCACAAAATCCGCCAGATCCGGATACAGTGCTTTTCTGTTTACGTCCGGGTTGCCTGACATACTCTGTATCCCAATGACGACTCCAGCGTAGAAAGAATCGCGCTCAATGCTTCCTCTACTGACCCGATACTTCCGGTAAGGACGAGCGCGCCCGAAAAACGATCCAGAAATCCTATTTTTACCGATGCGAACTTGGTTGCAACGTCTCCCGCAATAATCGCCGTTTCACCAGGCGTCAGCGTAAGAATGCCAATGGCCTCAGCGTGCTCAACCCCAACTTTGTGACACAGATCCTCAGTAGGGTTCGCGAGCAGGTGCGCCAGCGTTACCTGCTTACCCGGAACATACTCCTGGATAATGCGTTCAATATCGGCTGACTCACCTAGATTGGTCGAAGACACTCTGAAATGCTCCATTTCGTAGGGCGTTCGAATGCTGATTCAGTCAGGAAAACCTGAACATTGGTTCATCGTAGACATCTATTATTTTAATTCCAGCCAATCTTCAGGCAATGAATAAGGAATTGATGCTGGTCAATATGTGGCTTCATATGGCAAGAGTTTTTCGGACTGGAGTGGACGGCATGACTCAGCCGGTCGAAATGGAAGGATTATAAAAAGTAATGGCAAAAAAAAAGGACTGCATCTCTGCAGCCCCTTAAGCTTCAACTTTTTAACTCTTCAAATCACAAATATGGTGGGTCGTGATGGATTCGAACCATCGACCAATTGGTTAAAAGCCAACTGCTCTACCAACTGAGCTAACGACCCGTAACTACTGATCAGTGCCTGGACCCTGATCGATTCCTGGGCGGCTCAGAAAATGCCCCGGAATATCGAATATGGTGGGTCGTGATGGATTCGAACCATCGACCAATTGGTTAAAAGCCAACTGCTCTACCAACTGAGCTAACGACCCAAGCGAGGCGCATATAGTAATGATTTTTCTCCGTCGATCAACCCTTTCGCGCCATGTTTTTTAATATTCTTTTAATTCCACGCACCTCAACCCTGACCTGAGCCCAGAAATTTCCTGGCCAGGCTGGCCGCTTCGCTTTTCGGGTAGTCATTTATAACCTGCTCCATCTGCCGACGAGCCTCGGTTTTCTTGTCCAGTCGATCCAGCGTCACGCCTAATTTGTAGACAGCATCCGGCGCTTTGCGATGATCTGCATAGCGAGTTGCGACAATCGAAAATGCCTGCCGGGCCTGTTCAAGCTGCGGCTTTACCAGGTACACCTCTCCCAGCCAATAGTAGGCATTCACCGTCAGGTCACCTTCGGGATACTTGTCGATAAATTCATAAATCCGGCTGATGGCCTCATCGTACTTTTTCTGGCTATGGATGAGATCCTGAATGGCCTGGTATGCCTTTCGCTCCTCAGCCTCAGGCTGACGATACTCGCGTATCTCTGCAGCGCCTTTATCCTGAGCACCAGCCTCTCCACCACTCTCAGCAGCCTGGGGTTGAGCTGAAACCCTCTCGGAAAGATCAAGGATACGTTGATCCAGATCGATGTAGCGGTCTCGCCCTTGATCTTGCAGGCGCTTTATGAGGTGTCGCTGCTCTTCGGTTTCCCCCTGAAGCCGCCGGACTTCACCCTGCAGCTGCTGGATCATGTAGAAGAGCTCAGACGTGGCCTGACTGGTATTGGCCTTGCGCTGGGCTTCCGAGGCATTGCTCTGGAATGCGGACGTAGATGATTGCGCCAGCGTTATTCCCGCCTGCCCCAAGGCAAGCGGGAAAACAACTGCCGCCATGAGCTGCTTTCTCATGGGGTTAACCTGATGTTGTGTGTGCGTTTACTGGAATACGAGCTCCACACGGCGATTCTGTGCCCAGGCACTCTCTGAAGAACCCATAACCGCCGGTTTCTCTTCACCATAGCTTACGGTTTCCATCTGGCCCCGTGAAGCGCCATTCACAATCAGGAATCGCTGAACGGCATTGGCACGACGTTCACCCAGAGCCAGGTTGTATTCCTTGGAGCCACGTTCATCACCGTGACCTTCAAGGCGCACTTTCTGGCCGGGATTGTTGGACAGATAACGGGCGTGAGCTACCAGCACGTCGCGAGCTTCTGGCTTGATTTCGGAGGTATCAAAATCAAAATAGAATGTGGTGATGTCGCGCAGAGCTTCCTGTTCAGCTTGTTGCTGAGCTTCCATCCGCTCTGACTCGGTCATTGAGGACGAAGAAATACCACCCTGGTCACCGCCACCATACACGGTAGAGCCGCCATCCTGATCAATAGGCGCAACGTCGGAGCCGTAGCCCCCTTCATCCATGTTTTCACCGGTGGTGCTACAGCCTGCAAACAGGCCTGCAGAGAACAATAGAGCAAGTACTTTGGTTTGAGCTGACAACTTCATGGTTTATTCCTTTCCGTTGATTAACTTCAACTGTGTTTCAGGTGAATGCTTGCGCAGTCACCGACTACCGAACAATAGGCCCCCAGGCCGGGTCGCGAACGTCACCTTCCGAGGCGGGAAGACTGTACGCGGCGCCGCCATCAGCGGAGATGACCGTCAGTACACTTTCACCACTTTGCTTGGTGGCATAAATCAACATGCGGCCATTTGGCGATACGCTGGGGGACTCATCGGATTCTGTACGAGTGAGAACCGTTTCCTCATCGTTTTTAAGATTGGTGCGGGCGATGGTGAATGCCCGGTCACGCTGATGCACGTAATACACGTAATTACCGGAGGCATCCGGACGCGGCCTCGCATTGTAACGGCTGCCAAACGTAATCCGACGCGGCTCGGCGCCCGGTTTTGCCATGTAATAAATCTGCGGACCACCTGAGCGATCCGAGGTGAAAAAGATTCCTTCACCTGAACTGTCCCAGGTGGCTTCGGTATCTATTGCCCAGTGATTGGTGAGCTTTGTCACTTTGCGGGACTGAAGGTTCATTTGATAGATTTCGGCGTTACCATCTTTCGACAGGGTCATCAGCAGGGATTGTCCGTCTGCCGACCAAGCTGGTGCTGAGTTCAAACCCGGGAAATCCGCCACTTTTTTGCGCTCACCGGAGCCTAGCTCATGAACAAAAATGACGGGCTTGCTCGTTTCAAACGAGACATACGCCAGTTTTTTTCCGTCCGGTGACCAGGCCGGTGACAGGATTGGCTCTTTGCTCTCCAAGCGGATTCGGGCGCGTTTTCCATCAATATCACTTACCTGCAGCCTGTAACGGGCGTTACCATTAGCCCTGTCGAGCGTTACATACGCAAGCTTGGTCGAGAATGCGCCGGGAACCCCTGTGATGGCTTCATACACTTTATCGCTAATGTGATGGGCCAGTGAGCGCATGTTTGAAGCCGGCGCTGCCGCTGTCTCACCCAGTATCCGCTCTTCACGGTTAACGTCGAACAGCTCGTAGCGGGCCTCTACCCGGTCGCCGTTGCGGGTGAGTTCGCCTACCAGCACGTACCGCTGGCCAAGCAGGCGCCAGTCGCGGAAATACACATCAGCCCGTTTTGACGGAAGGCTCAGCATTTTCTGAGGCGGCAAAGGGCGAAATTCGCCACTCATCGCCAGGTCGGCCTGCACAATGCTGCTGACCTTATCGCCTGCTGGCATGCTGCCGTTTTCTGCAAACGGCACCACCGATACCGGAATAGCGGAATCGGCACCTTCGGTCACCCGGATTAACAGTTCTGCCTGGGCGCTGGTGGCTACCAGAAGCATCAGGGCAACCGCTGGAAAAAGGGCCTGTAATGGTCTGAATGAAATTTTACGCATCATGGTGTTACCCGCTTCCTTATCTCAATCTTCGAGGATTGAATTCGATCGTGAACTGGCGGAAATAGGTTTCAAACGTATCCCGCTCACTTGGCACCGGGTACCGATTCAAAGACTTTACTGCCTGCAACGCGGAGTTATCAAACGCTGTATTCCCGCTGGGGGCAACAAGCCTTACGCCCGCAAGCTCGCCAGTTGGCAGCAACGTAATCTGCAGTCGCGCTGTCATTTCCTCTGTTGCCGATGAAGGCGGGTACCATGCCTGACTGAGCCGCTCACGGATCAGTGCCTGATATTTCTGGCTCTCCGACAGCATCTGCGTTTCTCTGGCCCTGGCAGCGGCGGCCTGTTCTTGACGCCGCGCTTCATCCGCGCGTGCTTTTCTGGCTTGTTCAGCCTGGGCCTCAAGTTGCTGTTCCTGAAGGCGCCGCTCAGCATCAAGCCGCTTGCGCTCAGCTTCCTGTCGTGCCTGTTCCTCTTTTTTCTTACGCTCGGCTTCTTCCCGCTTGCGCTGCTCTTCCTTACGCTGCTTTTCTTCTTCAGCCTTGCGCTTTGCCTCATGCTGACGCTGTTTCTCGGCTTCAGCTTCCGCCTTGCGGCGCTCTCGTTCTTTCGCCTCAGCTTCCGCTTTCTGACGCGCCGCTTCCGCTTCACGGGTCTTTTGAGCTTTAAGCTCTTCGGCCTTAGCCTGTTCGCGTTTGCGGATGTCTTCTTCGGCTATACGCTTGGCGTCTTCGCGCTTCTTTTGCTCCGCGGCCTTGCGTGCCTCTTCTTCTTTCAGGCGCTTTTGAATTTCCGCCTGCTTTTGTTTCTCAAGCTCTTTTTGCTCCCGCTCTTTATCCGGCTGCTCTACCGGCTCAACAATCGGGCTCGGCTCCGGCTTCTGTTGGGTAATAAGGCGAGCGGAAATGCTGCTGGGAGGTGGCTCCTGGATAGGAGAAGACCACGACCAGCCAGCAAGAGCGACGCCTGCAATAAGCAGATGCAAAGCAACCGACAGCGCGACTGGCGATTTCCAGGGCGGCACCCCGGTGCTGCTGAATTCCCGTTGCTGACCTATCAAGACAATTCCACCTGCACTGATCTCACGTTTCGTCCGGGGCCGAATCGGTAATCAGCCCAATGCTGGTTGCCCCCGCACCCTGGAGAGTGGACATCAAACGAACCACAGTGCCGTAATCCACATTCTCATCACCGCGCACAAGTATGTCGCTGGATGTTCTCTGAGACAGGATCTTGGCCACTTGTTCACGGACTTCCGAGAGCGGCATGGGGTCACTGCCCTTGTCGCCGACTTCAACGTAATAGGCGCCGTTGGCATCCACAGATACGATGATGGATTCCACATTCTTATCTGCCTGAATCGGGTCAGATGTAGTCTCCGGGAGATCGACTTTCACGCCCTGAACAAGCATCGGCGCCGTGACCATGAAAATAATCAACAGCACCAGCATCACGTCGATGTATGGAACGACATTGATTTCCGACATCGGCTTCTTCCGATTTTCGGGCATCATCCCCATACCTTTCATAGCGCTGTACTCCGGCTGTTAACGGTTAGCATTATTGCTCTCGTCACTACGATGCGCCCTTGTCGCCACTGTGAACACGACGATGCAGAATACTGGAAAACTCGTCGGCAAAGGTTTCGTAGTTCTTCAGAAGCGCATCCGACTTGGTCGAGAAGCGGTTATAGGCAATGACCGCAGGAATCGCTGCAAACAGGCCCATGGCGGTTGCAATCAGAGCTTCTGAAATACCTGGAGCCACCGTAGCCAGCGTAGCCTGCTGAACCTGCGCCAGACCACGAAACGAATTCATGATGCCCCAAACGGTACCGAACAAGCCGACATAAGGACTGGTTGAGCCCACTGTGGCAAGGAACGGCAGATGGGCCTCAAGGCGTTCCTGCTCGCGGGAGAACGCAACCCGCATGGCTCGCTGGGTTCCCTCCATAACAGCATCGGCGTCGCGGCTTTGCTGGCGCAGCCGGGAAAACTCTTTGAAGCCAGCCCGAAATAACGACTCCAAACCAGAGAAGGGTGTGGGCTCAGCGTTCACTTCGCGGTAGAGCTGCCCCAAATCCATGCCGGACCAGAAACGCTCTTCAAACGCGAGCTGCGCCTGCCGGGCTTTACGAAACACCTGAAAGCGCTGAAAGATGAGTGCCCATGACACCACCGATGCGGCTGCAAGCAACAACATCACCAGCTGCACCAACACACCGGCATTTGAAATCAGACTCCAGACTGACAATTCCGAATCCACCGCTTACTCCTGGCTTATGTCGTGTTTTGTTTCGTTTGATAGTGTGGCCTGCTCAAGCAAACCCCGCATATTATCCGGTAAACGCATTGGCCGACCGCTGTCGAGCGCTATGCACGCAACTTTTACATCGGCCTCGCACAACTGCTTCTGATCCCGCACCCGCACAACCCGTTGCCTGAATTCCATCCAGACCCGGCCAAACGCCACAGGTTCTGCCGTTACGACAAGCTCATCATCGAGCTTGGCCGGCGCTGCATAATGAATTGACAGGCGCTGTACAACATAACTTATGTTATCAGCCAACCCCGCCCTGAGCCCCACTCCGCAGCTGCGAACCCACTCTGTGCGGGCGCGTTCCATGTAGTGCAGGTAGCGGGCATGAAAAACAATGCCGCCGGCGTCTGTATCTTCTATATAAACCCGGATTGGCCAGCCAAACGTTGCTGCCGCTTCGCCGTCACTCAAAGGGGCCTCCTTCCGAGCCTGAGCTCTCCCTTACGATACCAAAGTGCTGATAAGCGTGAGATGTGACCATACGACCACGGGGTGTGCGCATTATGAAACCTTGCTGAATCAGAAAAGGTTCAAGCACATCTTCAATGGTGCCGCGTTCCTCACTGATTGCGGCTGCCAGGCTTTCAACACCCACAGGGCCGCCATCAAACTTTTCAATCATCGCCAGCAGCAACCGCCGGTCCATGTGGTCAAAGCCCTCGCTGTCGACCTTCAGCATGTTCAGAGCCTGGTCCGCAATGCCTGCGTTGATGTGTCCGTCGGCTCGCACTTCCGCATAGTCTCTCACGCGCCGCAAAAGGCGGTTGGCTATCCGGGGCGTTCCACGAGAGCGGCGCGCTATCTCATAGGCGCCTTCTTCATCAATATCGACACCGGAAAGCCGTGCGGAGCGGACGATAATGTGGGTAAGATCCGCCGTATTATAGAATTCCAGACGCTGCACAATGCCGAAGCGATCCCGCAGTGGAGACGTCAGCAAGCCTGCCCGGGTGGTTGCCCCAACCAAAGTAAAGGGCGGCAGATCCAGCTTGATCGAGCGCGCTGCCGGCCCTTCGCCGATCATGATATCCAGCTGATAGTCTTCCATCGCCGGGTACAGTATTTCTTCTACTACGGCGCTGAGCCGGTGTATTTCATCAATAAAGAGAACATCGTTCTCTTCAAGATTGGTGAGCATCGCAGCCAGATCACCAGCTTTTTCAAGAACCGGGCCGGAGGTGGTCTTTATCGCCACTCCCATTTCATTGGCAATAATATTGGCCAGTGTGGTTTTGCCAAGCCCGGGTGGCCCGAAAATAAGAACATGATCCAGCGCTTCCCGGCGCCCTCTGGCAGCCGAGATGAAGATATCCATCTGTTCCCGCACCGCAGGCTGCCCCACATACTCGGAGAGCAACGCGGGCCGGATAGCACGATCCTGAACCTCTTCGTTGTCACCGGCCCGGGCTGAGATCAGTCGGTCGGATTCAATCATTTACTCGTCCGTATATCGGGAATCAATAGACTGCCACTTAAAATCAGAAGTGCACCAATTGTACAAACAGCCCACTGCGTGTCACGTTACGCTCTCTACAGGTTTGGTGCTACATAAGCGACACATTAAAGTCACGTTATCATGCCGGGATCATATTTCTCAGGGCCAGACGTATCAGGGCTTCACTGGACAGACCTTCTTCTGCCACTTTGGTGATCGCGCGAGCAGCTTCCTGCGGCTTATACCCGAGCGCTATGAGCGCTGCCTCAGCTTCGTCTGCAGGATTCTGCGCTGTGAACGACAACTCGGGCGTGCTGGTTGCGGACTCGGCTGTAGCTGACGACGCGGGTATAAACTGCCCTTCCAGCTGACTAATGCGGTCTGCCATTTCAATCAGCAGGCGCTCAGCGGTCTTCTTGCCAACCCCCGGAAGCTTTACCAGAGACTTGATATCACGCCCCTCCACGCAGCGAATAAACTGCTGCGCATCCAGACCGGAGAGAATGCCGGCGGCCATCTTTGGGCCTACACCGTTCACTTTGATCAGTAACCGGAACAGATTGCGGTCAAGGCGTGAAACAAAGCCATAGAGACTCTGGATGTCTTCGCGAACCACAAAGTGTGTATGAAGTGTAACTTCCTGCCCGGGTTCAGGCAGATTAAAGAACGTGGTGAAAGGGATATCGACTTCGTAACCCAGGCCGCCACATTCAACCAGCGCCTGCCCGGGTGTTTTTTCAACCAGAATACCTCGGATACGACCTATCAAGGGTTGCCTCCTGCCGCTCCACAGAGCAGTTTATTGTTGTCGCACGCGCCCGCTGCGCGCCTTACCCGTAACACCGGCTACCCTCAGAATACTTTGATTCATATGCGCGTGGCACAGCGCGATTGCCAAAGCGTCGGCGGCGTCTGCCTGGGGTTTTCGGGAGAGTGACAGCAACACCTGAACCATGTGCTGTACCTGAGATTTGTCGGCACCGCCTTTACCTACCACAGCTTGCTTGACCTGCCGTGCGGAGTATTCATGCACGTCGAGGCCGCTGGTAGCTGCGCCAACAATAGCGGCACCCCGAGCCTGCCCAAGCTTGAGGGCAGAATCCGGGTTTCGCGCCATAAAAACCTGCTCAATAGCAAATTCCTGTGGCCGGTATTCGCCAATGAGGCTCACCAGGCTCTGGAAAATGATTCGCAGGCGCTCCGCCATGGGCTTTTCCCCCACGCGGATGCACCCGCTGTCGATATATTCTATGTGCCGGCCTTCGGCGCGGATAATACCGTAACCGGTGATCCTTGAGCCGGGGTCGACACCCAGAATAATCGCCACATCAATGCCCTTTTATTGACCTGTTAGCGCCCTGTTTATTCTTCGCCGGTGTCTAACGTGTTGCCTTCAACCGCTTTTACCGGCTTGCGCAGGCGGATGTGCAGTTCGCGCAACTGCTTTTCATCCACTACACCCGGCGCCTGAGTCATCAGACAGGTTGCACTCTGGGTTTTCGGGAACGCGATCACATCGCGAATCGAGCTGGCGCCGGTCATCAGCATCAGCAGACGGTCCAGGCCGAAAGCCAAGCCGCCATGGGGCGGGCACCCGTACTTGAGCGCATCGAGCAGGAACCCGAACTTGGCGCGGGACTCTTCCTCACTAATGCCCAAAATACGGAACACTTCCTGCTGCATTTTGTCGCTGTGGATACGAATGGAACCGCCGCCCAGCTCAGTACCGTTAAGGACCATATCGTATGCGCGAGACAGAGCCGTTTCCGGATTCGCAGCCAGCTCTTCCGGGCTGCAGCTCGGCGCCGTAAACGGGTGATGGATGGCGGTGAGGCCGCCATCCGGCAGTACTTCAAACATCGGGAAATCAACGACCCACATTGGAGCCCAATCGCAGGTCAACAAGTTCAGATCATGACCGACCCGGATACGCAATGCGCCAAGGGCTTCATTCACAACCGTGGTCTTGTCGGCGCCAAAGAACACGATATCGCCGTCCTCAGCTCCCGTGCGCTCAATAACGGCCATGGCGACGCCCTCACCCAGGAACTTGACGATGGGCGATTGCAGGCCTTCCACGCCTTTGGCCAGCTCGTTCACCTTGATGTAGGCAAGACCTTTGGCGCCGTAAATGCCCACAAATTTTGTGTACTCGTCAATCTGCTTGCGGCTCAGCTCACCGCCCTTGGGCACGCGCAGCGCAGCTACACGGCCTTTCGGATCATTGGCTGGCCCAGCGAATACCTTGAAATCAACGCCGGCGACCAGATCACCCACGTCCTGAAGCTCCAGCGGAATGCGCAGGTCCGGCTTGTCGCTGCCGAAACGATCCATGGCTTCAGCGTATGGCATACGCGGGAATGCTGGCAGCTCGACGTTCATAACGTCCTTAAACAGGGCGCGAATCATGTCCTCGTTCAGGCTCATCAGATCTTCTTCATTGATGAACGAGGCTTCGATGTCTACCTGGGTAAACTCAGGCTGACGGTCTGCACGCAGATCTTCATCACGGAAGCACTTGGCAATCTGGTAGTAACGATCCACACCCGACACCATCAGCATTTGCTTGAACAGCTGGGGCGATTGCGGAAGCGCGAAGAAGGAACCCTCATGCGTGCGGCTCGGCACCAGGTAATCACGAGCGCCTTCCGGTGTTGCGCGGGTCAGGATAGGTGTTTCCACATCCATGAAGCCGTTGCTGTCGAGGTAGTTACGGATGTAGCTGGTCACCCGCGAACGGAAGCGCAGACGGTTCAGCATTTCCGGGCGGCGCAAATCAACGAAGCGATAGCGTAGACGCACGTCTTCGCCAACATCCACATGCTCGTCCAGCGGAAAAGGAGGCGTTGCGGCAGCGTTCAGAATGGTCACTTCCTTACCGAGCAGTTCAACCTGGCCTGTGGACATGTTGCTGTTTTCGGTGCCGGCGGGCCGGCGGCGGACCAATCCGGTGATTTTTACCACAAACTCGCTGCGTACTTTTTCCGCGAGGGCAAAGCTTTCCTGGGTGTCCGGGTCTACCACGACTTGGGCAATACCGTCCCGATCGCGCAGATCCAGGAAGATAACCCCACCATGGTCACGGCGGCGGTGTACCCATCCGCAAAGTGTAACTTCCTGATCAATGTGAGATTCGTTGATCCCACCGCAATAATGACTGCGCATACCGGTTCCCGTAGTGTCTGATGTCTGAAGTTAATGATGATGTCTGGCAAGCAAGTGGGCAGGGCTTTCCGAAACCGTGCGGAGCCATGGATGGCGGAGCCGAGCGTACACGGACGTATTTACAGCGTGTTTCGGAAAGCCCTGCCCACTTGCTTGTTACGCCAATCTGGCCTGCTCTCTAAATAGGCAGGAACCATACTGGAAAAGCGCACCATTATAAACATATCAGCGCGGGAAATCAGGCGTGTTTGCCCCGGAATAAAGGGGTTCTGGTGACTCCCGGCAGGCATATCGCTAGAATGCTGCGTTCATTTGTCATTGGAGCCGCTACCTTGTCAACCAGAGCCGAGCAGAAACTTGTCACCCGGCGCACCCTGATGGACGCTGCGCTCGGCCAGTTGAGTGCAGACCGTGGTTTCGGAAGCCTGAGCCTGCGGGAAGTGGCGCGGGGGGCGGGAATCGCGCCAACGTCGTTTTATCGACATTTTGCAGATCTTGATGAGCTGGGATTAGTACTGGTCGACGAAGGCGGCGTCGCCCTGCGGCAGTTGATGCGCCAGGCGCGCAAGCGGATTGCCCGGGATGGCAGCGCCATCTCCACTTCTGTCGAAACCTTCATGGAATATCTTGGCAACAACGCCAACGTGTTTCGCTTAATGCTTCGGGAACGTACCGGCGGCTCCAAACCCTTCCGGACGGCGATTAAAGCCGAGATTGATCATTTCGTGACGGAGCTTGCTGACGACCTTCGGCGCTTTGCGGAAGAACAGCACAAGCCTTTGTCTGATGCACGGGTGGTTGCCGAGGCCATGGTTACGCTGGTTTTCAACCAGGGCGCGGACGCGCTGGATGCCACACCGAAAGAACGGGATGAGCTGAAAGCCAAACTGAAAACCGAACTCAGGATGATTCTGATCGGCTCCCAGATGATGGCCAAGCATGCGTCAATTCGGTAATCGGCGCTAGCGAGCGGAATGACTCAGGCGGCATCCAGTTTTGACAGCACAGGCGCCAGAGACCGCTTGACCTCCGCCAGCCTGAATTCATCATAAGGAACTGGCGGCTGCTTACCCCACACCGGGCCAGGCCAGGCCGTATCACCTTCAAAGCGGACGATGTGATGCAAGTGCAACTGGGGAACCATGTTTCCGAGTGCCGCCACGTTCATCTTGTCGCCGCCAAATGCTTCCATCATGCCACGACTGAGCGCAGAGGATTCCTGCATCAACTGGTGTTGCTGCTCCGGGCTTAACTCATAGATTTCACGAATGCCGGCAAGTGCCGGCACCAGCAATACCCAAGGCCAGGTCTGATCGTTCATCAGCCGGATTTCGCACAGGCTGCTGCGGCCAAGGCTGATGGTGTCTGCAGTTAGCCGCTCGTGAAGCTTGTATTCCTGTCCGCGAGTCATCGTAGCGCCCTGCCCTGATTTATCAGGAATGAAACTGGTTACGGCCACGCCCTATGGCGTAGTAAATCAGATCGTGACGCTCCAGCATTTCCGGCTCGTAAAGGTTACGGCCATCAAACACAACGGGCTCGCGCAACGCTGATGCAATCGTGGCAAAATCCGGTGAGCGGAACTCTTTCCACTCGGTGCAGATCGCCAGTACATCTGCGCCCCGAAGCGCCTGCTCTTTGGTGCCATACAGCGCCAGACCTTCATGGTCGCCGTAGATACGCTGGGTTTCTTCCATGGCTTCCGGATCAAACGCCTGAACGGTAGCGCCAGCTTTCCAGAGATCGTCCATCAACGTGCGGGCCGAGGCCTCGCGCATGTCGTCGGTATTTGGCTTGAACGCCAGCCCCCAGATTGCCACAACCTTGCCCTTCAGATCGCCGCCAAAATAGTGGCTGATCTTGTCGAACAGAACGTGCTTCTGGGCGTAGTTAACTGCCTCTACGGCATTCAGCAAACGCGCATCGTAACCGCAGTCGGCCGCCGTGCGCGCCAGTGCCTGCACATCTTTCGGGAAGCATGAGCCGCCATAACCGCAGCCCGGGTAGATAAAGTGGTAGCCAATGCGCGGGTCTGAACCTATGCCACGGCGTACCGCTTCTATATCAGCACCCAGGCGCTCGGACAGGTTCGCAATTTCGTTCATGAAGCTGATCTTGGTGGCCAGCATTGAATTGGCCGCGTACTTGGTCAGCTCCGCAGACCGGATATCCATAAAGATCATCCGATCGTGGTTGCGGTTGAACGGGTAGTACACTTCCCGTAGCACATCCGCCGCTTTATCGCTGTCGGTACCGATTATGATGCGATCCGGCTTCATGAAATCGTTGATCGCCGCCCCTTCTTTCAGGAATTCCGGGTTGGAGACCACATCAAACTCCAGCTCCAGGCCACGGCTGTCGAGCCGGGCCCGAACGGCCGCTTTGACCTTATCACCTGTTCCAACCGGCACTGTAGACTTGTCCACGATGACTTTGTAGTCATCCATGTACTGCCCAATGGACTTGGCTACTGCGGTTACATACTGCAGATCTGCCGAGCCGTCTTCGTCCGGCGGTGTACCCACTGCAATGAACTGAAGCGTGCCGTGCCGCACCGCCTCCTGCGCATCTGTGGTGAATGCCAGGCGCCCCGCTTCAACCGTGTGCTTTACAATGTCTTCAAGCCCGGGCTCATAAATAGGAATATGACCATTCTTCAGCTTGTCGATCTTTGCCTGATCAACGTCCATACAGAGTACCTCATGGCCAACATCAGCCAGGCAGGCTCCGGTAACAAGACCGACATAACCGGTACCAAAAATCGTTATTTTCATCCGTTAAATCCCGATATCTCAAAGGTTTAAATATAGTCTTACTGGCCAGCTGCAGCTTTCTTCTTCTGCCAGATTGCTTCCCAGGCCAGCGCTGTGCCGACAATCGTTTCGAGATCGTCATAGGCAGGCTGCCAGCCCAGGGTCTTTTTAATGAGTGCATTGTCTGCCATCAACGCAGCCGGATCACCGGCACGGCGACCCACTTTGGTCACCGGAAAGTCGACACCGGATTGCCTGCGCACCACATCGATCACTTCGCTAACGGTGAAACCACGACCATAGCCGCAGTTCATGACTTTCGATTCACCGCCATTGGCCATATAGTCCAGAGCCATAACGTGGGCACTGGCGAGATCTTCTACATGAATGTAATCGCGGACACAGGTGCCGTCACTGGTGTCGTAATCCGTACCGAATATACTCATCCCGTCGCGCTGCCCGGTTACGCATTCACAGGCCACCTTGATCAGGTGAGTCGCTTCGGGTGTCGCCTGCCCCAGCAAACCGTCCGGGTTGGCGCCCGCCACGTTGAAGTAACGCAGCACAACATAATTCAGGCCGGAAGCCGCGGCGAGATCCGTGACCATCCGCTCGCTCATCATCTTGGATGCACCGTAAGGATTGATCGGCGCAAGAGGAAGGTCTTCGGTAAGAACCGTCTGCTCCGGCATTCCATAAACCGCAGCAGTTGATGAAAACACCATGTACGGAACTTTGTACTTGTCGACAGCCTTGAGCAAGTTCAGCGTATTGCGGGTGTTATTGCCGTAGTACTTGAGCGGGTTGGTAACAGACTCCGGAACTACAATATTGGCGGCAAAGTGCAAGACTGCATCAAACCGGTGACTGGAGAAAACCTGATCAATCTCGGCTTCGTTCGCCAGATCACCTATCACCAGCTCACCGGCTGTTACAGCCCAACGGTAACCGGTCGAGAGGTTATCGAATACAACGATATCATGCCCGGCCTCTGCCAACTGGCGCACCACATGGCTGCCAATGTACCCGGCCCCGCCGGTCACTAGTACTTTCATGCAGAACTACTCCTTCCCTGAATTCTGTTTGCGCCGCTGCCGGATTTCTGCCCGCCGGCGGCTGAAAAAATCACTGATAATCTGGCTGCAATCATTCTGCAGGATGCCACCCACTACTTCTACTTGCCAGTTCAGGTGGGGTTCATCCAGTGTGCGCCGAGCCGATTCAACTGCACCCGCCTTGGGTTCGCATGCACCGTAAACAAGGCGACTGATACGGCTGTGCACAATGGCGCCAACGCACATGGTGCAGGGCTCCAGAGTGACGTAAAGGGTTGCTCCTGTCAGCCGGTAATTCCCTGCCCTCGCCGCCGCATCACGCAGCGCGCATATCTCAGCGTGGGCGGTGGGGTCACATCCGGTAATTGGCACATTAAAACCTGTACCCAGCTCTTTGCCATCGCGGACGACAACTGCGCCGACCGGGACCTCACCCAAGGAAGCCCCGCGAGCTGCCAGTGTAAGTGCCCTGGCCATCCAGTAATCGTCAATGTTCTGTAAATCCTGCATAAACGCGACTCTGCTGATAGCGCCCTACACAAATACGACACTGGGTACACCAAGAAGCGCCACGAAAATACCATTGTTCGCTTTTTTTACCAAGCAGTCGGCATGGGCGACGGGCTGGTTTTTCGCCCGGATATCTGTCAGCACGACGCTAATTTTTTGAGGGCACTTGATCGGTCTTTAGTGCTCAGCAAATAAGCGGCACGAAACGAAAGCCAGGGAAATTGCTCTGTTCAATGCTGCCATCCTCGCGCTTAAAGATCACAACCATGTCGTTCTGGACGGGGATTACCATGATGCCGCTGGGATTTAGCTGCAGGATCAATTCTTGAGGGAGTTCTTCTGCGGCGGCCGATACCAGAATCTTGTCAAACGTCTGCCCCGGAATGCCGAGAGCCTCGCCAGCTATCTGCAGCTTGGTATTAGCAAACCGGTATTTTTCGAGGTTACGTCGGGCCAGATCCAGAAGCTCGGGAACGAGCTCAACCCCCGTCACAAAGCCCGACCTGGCCGTTTGAGCCAGAAGCGCCGTGCTCCAACCCGAACCACAGCCGATGTCCAGAATACGGTCGTTTTCTTCAAGTTCCAGTCGCTCCAGCATAAAAGCGACGGTGTAGGGTTGGGAGATCGTTTGTCCCGCACCGATGGCAAGAGGATGATCCTCGTAAGCCTCATCGTGCAAGCTTGGGCTCACAAAATCTTTACGGTCAATCGTATTAAAGCTCTCGATAAGCAGCGCAGACTTGAGCACCCCGCGCTGCTGCAGATAGTGAGAGAGTTCGTAATGGCTATTCATTTCTCGCTCCAGTATCGCACCACTTTATGATAGGGCGACTTCAGAGGAAAATCTCGGTTGTCCGCCCATTTTTAGCGGGAAAAGGCCCAGCATTGCCCAGTGCTCCTTCTGGCTAACACAATCACAACAAGGACCGTAGAAATTCGGCGTGACATAATTACTCATCTCGTTTGGCAGTACCTGTACAGGCAATTCCGCGCCGGTATATGGCAAACACCCCTGGCGCGTCCCGGCGCATCTGATCCATGTCGCCCGAAATCAAAGACTGCATGACCAAGCCCTGAATGGTGCCAATAAACAGCGTGGCAGCCGCCTGATTATCTAGCTCATGGGGAAGTTCACCACGGGATTTCGCCGTCTTGATAAGCTCATTCAGGAGCTCCGCGTACTGTTTGAGCAACGCACGCGCCAGGCTCTTTGCCTGTGTCGCCTTTGCGCCCTGAAGCTCACCGAACAACATGCGCGGCGCCCCGGGGTGCTCGGAAACAAAAGCAATATGGGCCAGAAACATGGCCTGCATTGCCTCAAGGGGTGAGTCGAGCCCTTCTGCCGCTTTCTCGATCCGCGACATCAGACGCTCGGCCACCCATTTCATGACCGCCTGCCATATCGCTTCTTTATTCGGAAAGTGCCGGAACAGTGCCCCTTGAGTCAGCTTCATATGTTTGGCGATGGCCGCCGTGGTTATGTCGCTCGGGTTTGTCGTCGCGGCAAGGTCAATCACTGCTTCAACAGTGACATTTCGACGCTCCTCAGCCGGAAGATTCTTTTGCCTGATCTTTTCCATACGCCCTCTCATAAACGTTAAAAACTATTCGGCCTCAGCTGGCTCAACGCGAGTCCAGCCCCAGTCATCAAATAACACATATACCGCCGGGATCATGACCAGCACCAGCACGGTCGTTGCCAGCAGACCGAACACCACCGAAATCACCAGGGGCTTGATGGCCGCTGATTGCACGCTGGTTTCGGCCAGCAAGGGCAGCAACCCGGCGATGGTGGTGGTGGAAGTAATAAGAATGGCCCGAAGCCGGTCGCGACTGGCCCGCCCTGCCGCAACAATTGCACTCATGCCCTTGTTGCGATTTTCCTTGATGAACTGAACCAGCAGGATGGAATCATTCACTACGATACCTGCCAGAGAGGCGGCACCGATCATCGATGGCATGGAGATGTACCAGCCCAGCAGCACATGCCCCCAAAGTGCTCCGACAAAGGCCAACGGAATCGCCAGCATAACGATAAACGGCTCTGCATAACTGCGAAACTGGAATGACAGAATCACAAACACACCCAGCAGACCAATCATCAACCCACGCGCGATGGAGCCGCCGGTTTCAGCGGAACGGGCCACCTGGCCTTCAAAACTGACCGTAACATTCGGGTGGCGTTGCTCAAACTCCGCCAGCCATTTGCTGCGCATATCGCTGACGACCGACTGGGCGCTCGCCTTGCGTGCATCCACATTCGCCTGAACCGTTACGGTGCGCTGGCCACCAACGCGGGTGATCATGGCCCAATCGCGCTGGTCGTGCATATCGACCACAACTTCCAACGGCATCTGACGCCCATCGGGCATCAAAATGGTCTGGTCGGCAAGATCATCGAGGCTGGATCTGTCGCGCTCAGCCTGGCGCACCAGTATTTCCACATCGCGCTGGTCTATGCGCTGCGTATCGGCGATTTCCCCAAGGAAGGCCGCGCGCAACTGGGCGGCGACCATTTCCGCTGTTAATCCGGATGCCAATGCGCCGTCCGTCAGTGTAAAGGTTCGCTGTGGTTTACCAGGGCGCAGATCGTCGATGATGTTATAAACGGCCTCATAACCGGCCAGGTGATCGCTCACGTCCAGCGCGGTTGCCTTGAGATCTTCCAGATTCGCCCCCTGCAGTCGCACTTCAATGGGTATGCCGGCAGGGCCGAAGCCCGGTTCCTGAATAATCAAACTGGAAAGCCCGGGGATATCGCCAATCTGTTCACGCCAGGCAACCGTCAACTCATCCAGAGTCATGGTTCGAATTTCGGCACTTAGCAGATCGACCATCACCGTAGCAACGTGGGCGCCCGCCTCTTGCGCGCTGGGGTTGTAATTGAAGCGCACCTGAATGGCGTTGACCAATCCAGACTCATCGGGTTGTTTCGGCGTCAAAACATCATTCAGATGCCACATGGCGTCTGCAATCTGCGCGGCGGCCAACTCTGTGCGCGCCAGGGGGGTGCCCTGGGGCAGCAGAAGCCGGGCTTCCAGGGTATCGCCGTCAAGATCTGGCATGGCTTCTGTACTGACATGGCCGCCGGCCATAAAACCCGCCGTGCCCAGCAATATGAGCAATACTGCACCCAACACGGCATAGCGCCAGCTCACCGCCCTGTCTGCGAGCCTGCCAACACGCTCCTGAAACACGCCAAAATGGCGGTCAAAGGCGGTGCGAAAACGGGACTGTGTGTCTGCCTGCAACGATGAAACACTGCCCTTGAGATGATGCGGCAGGATCCAGAGTGCTTCGATAAGGCTCGCGAAGAGCGCCGCTATCAACACCACCGGCAACACTTCCAGCACGGCACCCAGCTCGCCGGCGAGAAACGCCAGAGGCGCAAACACCCATACGGTTGTCAGGAAAGACGACACCACGCCCGGCAACACCTGTCGTGTGCCCTCAACCACGGCATCCAGGGGCGAAGCACCCTTACTGGCTTGAACCGCGATGTTATCGACTATCACGACGGCATCATCCATAACAATACCAATCGCCATCAGTAGCGCCACCAGGGTGATCATGTTCAAAGACAAACCACTGAGGCTCATCACAAAAAAAGCGCCCGCAAATGCTACCGGCAGGCCGAGTACAGCCCAAAGTGCGAGGCGTGGGCGGAAGAACAGCCCCATCACCACGATCAGCAAAGCCAGCCCAGCGATACCGTTACTCACCAGCATTTCCAGCCGATCGCGTACGATGCTGGTCATATTCTGCGTCAATGTCAGTTGCAATGGCCCGTCGATACGCTGACGTTCAGCGTCTATTAATGTCGTCAGCTCCTCCAGCACATTCAACGAGTCATCACGAAGTGTTTTGCTGACTTCCAGTACGACCGCACGCTGGTTATTGAAATAGATTTGCGCCTCGGGTTGCTCGCCGGTTTCCCGCAGCGTTGCGATCTGGCCGAGGGTAAGCTCGCCTCCGCCGCTGCCCGAAACCACCACCAAGTCCGCAAGTTCCTGCAGGCTGCGCCGCTGGTCGGTAAAACGCAGTAAAATATCCCGTTCCGGAGTTTCCAGGGTGCCCAGCGGCACATCGATGCTCTGTTGCCTGAGCCGCAACGCCAGATCGCCGGCGGACAAGCCATATTGGGCCAGCACGGCCCGCGATACCTCGACCTGCCACTGACGCTGGGAAAGCCCCTGCAGAGCTACTTGGGCGACGCCGGGAAGCGCCATGATGCGCTCTTCCAACTGCAGCGCGTAGTCTTCGAGCCGGTTCGGTGCCATGTCGCCATACACGGCCACCGCAGCCACCAAATCACTTCGGTTCAGCTCCCGCACCACAGGTCTTTCGGCCCGCGCCGGCAAGTCGGTGAGTGCATTGACCTCGGTATCGATGTCATTCAGAAAGCGGATGGAATCCCCGGCGGCCTCCATAGAGACCGTGGCGCGGGCGAGATTGTCCTGTGCAACACACTCTATTTCGTCGAGATAATCAACACCTTTGACCGCATCGTACAAACGCCGACAGACTGCATCTTCAACGTCGGCGGCACTGGCTCCGCGATACACAACATCGATGCTGACTTCAACAGGTCGGTAATCAGGAAAGGTTTCGCGCTTCAGGTCCGGCGCCGCAAATAAACCCGCCGCCAGCAACAGTATCAGCAGCAGGTTAGCCGCTGTCGGATGGCCTGCAAACCAGCGGATCATTGCGCAGCACCCAGTGCAAGTTGGTGCAGATGTTGTTCAAGATCCTTGTTTCGATGTGGCGTTACTTTCATGCCTGCGATGGCAGGCACAGGATCATCCGTGATCAACAGCTCACCGGCCACCAACCCATCTTCAATCACCGCCAGACCATTCTGCTCAAAGGCGACCGTCACTGGGCGCCGCTGCAGAAGGTTACCCTCTCCCAGCAGGTAGATCTCACCCTGATGCACCGCCGACGACGGCACCGCCAGCAAGGGTTTGGGGCTGTCGGCGGCAAAATTGACCTGAACATGCATATCACGCTGCAATGCGGGGCGCTCGGGCAATCGTGCGAGGTTGTATGGCTGGTCCACGGTAACGACCACCCGCCCGCTGCGTGTACCGGGATCCAGGCCACTGGCCACTCTGGTGACGCTTGCAGGCCAGCGCACGGCCGGAAAGCCGGTCAGCTCTACTTCGCTGCGGATGACCGAAAAATCAAGCCGCTCGGTGATATCCAGCGCGGATCCCTGCGAATCAACGGGCCTCGACACGGCTTTCATGAGCCTGCGCAACATGGTCAGAGGCACCTGCGCTTCAACTTCAGCCTGTTCAATGCCGTCCGCAAGAAACAGCGGTTGCCCAATGCCCGCGTACTGGTGCTCTTCCACTTCGACAGCGCGGATGCGCAGATCATAAGGAGCAATAAAGCGAGTATCCGCAAGATCCTGACGCCCCTGCTCCAGACGCGTATTAGCGCGCTGTATCTGAGCATCAAGATACTGCTGCTTCGACGGTAACAGTGATAGCTGGTTATCCAGCGACTGTACAAGCTGACGCTGCGCAAGCGTTGCGAGCCGCTGCTCATCAAGGTGTGACTGGGACACCGAGCCGGTTTTGAGGAGACGCTCTATACGGCTGAGCTCGCCTTCAGACAACTTCAGCCGTTCACGTTCCAGCTGTAACAGGTGGCGGGTATTTTGTGTTTCTGCTTCAAGCTGGGCTTGCTCGGCCGCCAGAGAGGCCAACTCAGCTTCGGTTTCTGCAATCGCCAACTGATAGCGCGCCGGGTCCAGTGCCAGCAACAATGTGCCTGCCGGCAGCAAGGTTCCGCTGTTGAGTTCCGGATGACGTTGAACAACGCGCCCGGCGACGTTGGCCACAGCCTGCCAGGTTTGTACCGGGCGGGTAATACCAAAGCCGCGCGCAGTCAGAACAAATGGCATGGTCTGTACTTCAATTACCGTCAGGGGCATGGGTAGCGTATTCCACTCACTGTGTGCCGGCCTCTCGCGCAAGAAAATAAGAAGCACGACCAAGAGAACCCCGCCCACAAGGCCGACCAACGCCAACGATTTTCTGTTACTGAACTGCCGCAGAGCCATGGAATTTTCTCTTATAAAGTAGTCCGATCTAAAGATAGTAATTAGTCACTATCTTTTCTGCAACCAATGAGTGATCGGTCTCTTTTAGCCTCAGGTGATCGACTGGACCTGATATTGACGTGAATCAAGGACGCCGAGTGCAGTCCGCGCATGCTTGAAATGGCAATACCTGATACTGGCAGTTCTGCACCATCAAAGGAGAAAGTGTTATGAAAGCATTGGTATTTCATGGGCCTGGCAAACGCAGCTGGGAAGACAAGCCTAAGCCGGCGATCGAAAAACCCACGGACGCAGTGGTCCGCATCACCCACACAACCATTTGCGGCACCGACCTGCACATCCTGAAAGGCGATGTGCCTGCGGTAACAGCGGGCCGCATTCTGGGTCACGAAGGCCTGGGGGTGGTGGAAGAAGTTGGTGACGGCGTAAGCAACATCAAGGTTGGCGACGAGGTATTGATATCCTGTGTCACTTCTTGCGGGCGGTGCGACTATTGCAAACGCGGCGTTTATTCCCATTGCCGCGACGGCGGCTGGATTCTCGGCCATCTGATTGACGGGACTCAGGCCGAGTATGTGCGCATCCCCCATGCAGATAACAGCCTGTATCTTTTACCCGAAGAGATGGACCGCGCAGCGGCCGTCATGCTCAGTGACATCCTGCCCACCGGACACGAGATTGGCGCCCTCAACGGTGAAGTCAAACTCGGTGACACGGTGGCCATCGTCGGCGCAGGCCCCATAGGACTGGCGGCACTAATGACCTCGCGCTTCTACTCTCCGGCGCGGATCATCATGATCGACCCGGACGAGAATCGCTTGGCCATGGCCAAAATGCTAGGCGCCACCGACACCGTAGCCCGGGACCCGATTGAGGCCATCAAAAAGCTGACCGATGGTGAAGGCGTAGACGTAGCCATGGAAGCGGTAGGCATCCCCGAAACCTTCGACATCTGCCAGAGCATTGTGCGCGCGGGCGGCCATATCGCCAACATCGGTGTGCACGGCAAGAGCGTCGAGTTCAAGCTGCAGGACTTGTGGATCAAGAACATCACCCTGCGCACCGGACTGGTCAATACCGACACTATTCCTGTGCTGATGCGGGTCGTCGAAAATGGCGGCGTCAAGCCAGAAGAGCTGGTCACTCATCGCTTCAAACTCGACGACATCGAAAAAGCCTACGATATCTTCAGCGAAGCGGCGAAGGAGCAAGCCATCAAGATGCTGCTGACCGCCGAGTGAGGATTGAAAATCGTCTTTGGAAAATGCTCGTAAAAATTCGGCTCTTCATGTTGATGTTTCAATCGCGGCGTAAACTGCCTTTGTAACATTATGCGCCCTCACGACTCAAAGTAGCGAGCCACGAGACCGCAGAGAACACACCATGAACGAATCGGAGAACCAACTGGAAGGATTGCTTAGAGGATCCTGCAGTCGTCGGAAAGTCTATGGACGTCGTGCGACACTGATCATCTTCATCGGCAGCATCCTTCTGGGTGGTTGCGCACAGGTCGAAACACGGCAGGATCCACTTGAGCCATTTAACCGACAGATGTTTGCATTCAACGATGCGGTTGATCGCGCAATCCTGAAGCCGGTGGCGAAAGGTTATGTCAAGGTGTTGCCGGCGCCGGTACGCACAGGCGTAAGCAATGTGTTCTCCAATCTCCGTACGCCCACCACGATTATCAACCAGTTTCTGCAAGGCAAGCCGGTTGAGGGGCTACGGGACATTACCCGCTTTCTTGTTAATTCCACGGTCGGGATACTGGGCATCTTCGATGTCGCGAGTCGATCCGGCCTGGAGAAGGATGTAGAGGATTTTGGCCAGACACTGGCGGTGTGGGGCGTGCCGGCGGGGCCGTACCTCGTGGTGCCCTTTTTCGGCCCTTCCGGTTTCAGGGACGGCGCCGGAGACATCGCCGGGCTGTACACCTATCCACCCACCTATGCGGATGACGAATGGGTTTACGCGTTGTTTGCCACTGATTTTATCCAGCAGCGCGCGCAGTTGCTGGATGCTGAAAAACTCATCAGTGGCGATCGTTATCTCTTCATACGCGATGCTTACCTGCAGCGTCGTGAAGCCCTTGTTCGTGACGGAGAAGCCGATGAATCGGACCCCTTCCTCGATGACTGATTGTCGTGCCCATGAAGACTCCCGTTACGTGGATGCCGCTGGATGAACACATCGAATTGGCGTGGCTTCCTGCGCAACCTTATGTCCGGGCGCTACCGGCATTGCCTCGATTACCCGATCCTTATTCTGATCGCGGTCTTTGCACTCTGCTTTCTGGCATTCATGCATATCGACGGGTTCCGCTTTGATGCGTCGGAAGATACCCTGGTCGCCGAGGGTGACCCGGATCTCGCCTACTACCGGGAGGTCAGTAGTCAGTTCGGCGGCGAGGGGTTTCTTGTCATGACCTACATGCCGCGCAACCAGGAGCTCCTGAGTGACGCGGCACTGGCCGACCTTGATGCGCTTGTCCGTCAGCTGGAACAGGTTGCGGGTGTGAAGTCTGTGGACTCCATACTCGACGCGCCGTTGTTGCAGAGCCCACCCGTGTCACTGAGTGAACTCGCCACCAATTATCGCACTCTGCAGTCGCAGGACGTGGATTATGGGCTGGCGAAAGAAGAGCTGACGACCAGCCCGTTGTTCAGGGACCTGTTGATTTCTGCAGACGGTTCCGTGACCGCGTTGCGTATCACACTTGAGGGCGATAGCGAACTGGAGGCAGCGAGAGCCGAGCGGGACCGCTTGCAGGCGATCACGGATCCGACTGCCTCGCAACGACAACAGCGCGAAGAGGCCAAGACCCGTTATCGCGAGGTTCATGAAGCCAGCCTCGCGCAAAGGGATCAGCTCTTGTCGGAGGTCAGAGCCATTCGGGACAATCTTGGCGACGGCGTGGTGGCCCGCATCGGCGGTGTGCCCATGATCGCGGCAGACATGGTTGATTACGTGAAGCAGGATGTCATGAGCTTTGGCTTACTGGTCATCCTGCTTGTGACGATCATGCTGTTCATATTGTTCAGGCGCATTCGCTGGGTGGTTGTTCCACTGGCCAGTACCGGTGTTTCCATTTTCCTGACCATCGGCGTGCTTGGTTATCTGCGCCAGCCGACCACGGTGGTGTCGTCTAACTTCATCTCCCTGCTGGTCATCATCACCATCTCTTTCAGTATCCACCTGATATCACGCTATCGGGAACTGCGTGCAGAGTGCCCGAATGACCGACACGTCGATCTTGTATTCCGAACCATGATTGACAAGCTGGCTCCCTGCTTTTATACAGCGCTGACAACCATAGTGGCCTTTGCCTCGCTGGTGACCAGTGACATCGTACCGGTGATGGATTTTGGCTGGATCATGAGCGTGGGGATAATAATCTCCTTTCTCGTGAGCTACAGTTTTTTTGCCGCTATTCTGCTGCTTCTACCAAAAGGCGAGGCGAGCCCTACCCTGCATCACGAACCTGCGCTGACGCGCTGGCTTGGTGATATTTCCGTCACGAAAGCCCCCCTCCTGCTTGCGCTCATGCTGTTCCTGTTTCTGTTCGCGGCCGCTGGTATCAGTCGCCTCAGCCTCGAAAACAGGTTTGTTGACTATTTCCGTGCCGATACAGAGATCCATGAGGGCCTTGCGTTCATAGACCGTCATCTCGGCGGCACGGTACCCATGGATATCATCCTGCGTTTTGATCCGTTCGAGGGGCAGCAACTGGACGAAAGCAGTGATTTCTTCACCGATGAAGTGGACGATTACCCGGAGCGGTACTGGTTTACGCCGGCGAAGATCGAGTACCTGGAGCAGCTACACGAATTTCTCGAAGCGCAGCCCGCGATCGGCAAGGTTCTGTCGCTCTATAATCTTGAACTCATCGCCCGCGACTTCAACGACGGCAGGCCACTCGGTGCCGTGGAACTGGTCGCGGTGCTGGATGCCGTGCCCGAAAACCTGCGGCGGGAGCTCATAGCCCCCTACGCAATGCCGCAAAGCGGGCGTTTACGTGTCGCCATCCGGTTGCATGAGACTGATGTTGACTACCAGCTGGACAGCCTGATCCGCAATATCGAGACGTTCGCGACCACCAAAATGGATCTGGCGCCGGACCAGGTCAGAGTCACCGGCATGGCGGTACTGTTCAACGGCATGCTCAAGCACCTGTTCAACTCCCAGGCCTCGACGCTCATGTTCGTGGTGATCGCAACCCTGGTGATGCTCCTGCTACTGCTGCGCTCCCTGCGCCTTGCGGTGCTGGGGCTGATGCCCAACCTGCTGGCAGCGGCGACGGCCCTGGGCATCATGGGGTTTGCGGGTATTCCGCTCGACATCATGACGATTACCATCGCAGCCATCATTATCGGTATCGGCGTCGACGACGCAATTCACTACCTGCATCGGTTTCGTGAGGAATACGCCCGGGTCGGCAATGCCCGGACAGCGGTTCGCAACAGCCATGCGAGCACCGGTAACGCGATCTACTACACCTCCATCACGGTGATTATTGGCTTCTCGGTGCTGGGCTTTTCCAACTTCATGCCGACAGTTTACTTCGGTCTCATGACGGCGCTGGCCATGATGCTGGCGCTTCTGGCCAACCTGGCACTGCTGCCAAGCCTGCTGGTTCTGGCGTATCACCGGCGTGATCGCCTGCATCCGCAGGCGAGCGGCGATGTATCACTCGACGAACAAACGGATTCATCATGAAACACATGCAAATCGTATTTCTCGCCCTGGTGGCGTTTCTTGGCACTCTTCCAGGAATTTCCCTGGCGCAGGAAAACGCCGATAATCCCTCGCACCTGATTGAGCAATCAACGCAGAAGGTATTGCAGGCTCTCGAAGCGCAAACAGGGACCGGGGAGACAGTCTCCGTGTCGGCGCTCGCCGACGAGTTGTTGTCCATCCTGGAGCCGGTGGTGGATTTTGATTCCATCGCCCGGGGCGTCATGGGCAAATACGGCAGGACGGCGTCTGATGCCCAGATTGAAGAATTCGCGACAGTGTTCCGGGAAAGCCTGGTGTCCCTGTATGCGAGAAGCTTCAGAACCTTTGATATCCGGGAAATCCGTGTTCTCGATATGCCAGGCGATTTTGATCCCGCGACGGCGGAAAAAGCGTCAGTGGGTATGCAGGCCACCACCGCAGACGGCGAGAGCTTTTCCCTTTCGTACTCCATGCGCCGCAATGCCACGGGTAACTGGGTTGTGCGCAATATCGTGGTCGACGGGATCAATCTCGGGTTAACCTACATGAATCAGTTTGACGGCGCGATGTCGCGCCATGGCTCTATCGACAAGGTGATCGCGCAGTGGCCAGAAGAGATGCGTGAGCAGACAGTCGTGGACAAGGACAAGGGTTGATGACACAGAGCTGACAAGTGCTCAGACCATCACCACTATCTGAAGCCTCCGCCTGGGCCGACGTTATGCCGGTGGCTATTGCAAAACCCCCGGTGAGCCTGTATGCTATCGTGTGCTCATTTTCTCTATCTTTAAAAACGAAAAACTTTTCGTTTTCCTCCTCTCTTATTCGTGAAATTTGATGATATCGGTAATTCGCCAACACACTTTTCTCTGCATAGCGGTACTATTGTCAGTACTGGTGAGCTCTGTCATTTCCGGTGACGCTCGGGCGGTCATTAGCACTGACACCCAGGCTACTCAGCCGCTGTATTCGCACTCGGAAGCCGTAAACTGGCCGCGACTGCAGGAGACCGACGATCCATGGCTACAAAATGCCCTGAATCGGAAGCTCGATCAACTGGATCTGCTCAAGCAGTGCAAAAGTGAGAAGTTGATGATCGCATTGGTAGATATTACCAATCCGGCACGGCCGCGCATGGCTTCTTACAACAACGACAACATGATTTATGCTGCCAGTCTGCCAAAGATCGCCATCATGCTGGGGGCGTTCCAGGCGGCCAAGAATGGGCGGCTGGTCATGGATGAGGAGCTGGAGACGCTGATCCGTCGGATGATCAAGGTCTCCTCCAATACGGCCGCGACACAAGTACTGGAACGGGTAGGAATCGATTACCTGGCTGAGGTACTGACCTCGGAACGCTACCTGCTGTACGATGCCGACCGCAACGGTGGCCTGTGGGTCGGCAAACCCTACGCCAAGGAACCCGCTTCGCGCCGCGACCCTCTGCACAATTTATCCCACGGTGCGACCTCCTTTGAAGTCGCACGGTTTTACTATCTGCTGGAAACCGGGCGTCTGGTATCACCAGAGGCATCAGTCAGGATGAAGGCCATACTGGCGGACTCGTCCATCAACCACAAGTTCGTTCGCGGTCTCAATGAGGCGCGCCCGGGGTCGAAAATTTTCCGCAAATCGGGCAGTTGGGGTAACTATCATGCCGACAGTGCCCTCGTCGAGCGGGACGGGCGAAAATACATTGCCGTAGCGCTGGCTAACAACCCTTTGGCCGGTGGATGGCTGCCACGCCTGATTGTCGGTCTGGACGATATTATTTTCGATCCGGAGAACATCGCCCGGGACTAAGGCGGCGATGGCAATCGTAAGCCCGGAGCGCTACCTACGGAAGGGCTCGTTCATTTTCCACCTGTCATAATTAACGCCTTTTTTACTTCAGTCGTGCCTGGTGCCGACGCTGAATCATGCGATGGATACGCATGGCGAGGGTCTGGTGGGCCACGGCGGAATTGACGCGCAACACATTGGAACTGACCACAACCATGTAGCGATACTGCGGATCTTTCGCGGGCGCCTCGACAAGCGCCAATGAGGCCAACAGATTGCGTTTGTTGCCCCTGTACTTGCCACAGACGAAGCCCTCCTCAGGTACGCAGCTGTACAAAGACCCGGATTTGAAATACACAGCGGCGTTGTTTAACGCGGGATGGGAGGCGTAACGAATGCGTTTTTGCGTCATGTACATCAGGCGTTTCATTTCCCGGCTGGACCACTCGTCTACCAATTGCCCGGTCTCCAGTTTATACACCAGGCGCAACAACTCCCGCGGAGTGGCATAGCTGGTCTTGCCCGCCACCCGTCGTTTACCTTCGCGGGTGAAAAAACTGCCCTGCCGAATCAGATTGGGGTCAAAACCATTTTTAACCAGCCCGCCGGTCATGGCTTGCTCAAAGAGTTTGCCGAGCTCGGTACGCGAGGTTGATTCGAAAAAATCGTCGGCGTCGGCCTGTGAAACCGGATACGCATGAGCGCTGTGCTGCATCAGAACGAGATGCTTCATCACCATCGCAGCTGCTGCATTGGAGCTGGCTGAATACACCCAGTCCAGATACTCCCAAAGCGAGGCCGTGTCGCCTTCTTGCAGCAGGCGGAATGTCATCGTTCGCGTGTCCGGATGCCAAAAAACCACCTTATGTGAAGGCCTTTGAATAAAGCCATCGGCAACGACCAGGGCATTTCTCAAAATCCGTTCCCGAGCCGATACGTCATCAGGATAAAGATCGTGCAAACGCTGAAAAACGGCCAGGCCGACCAGCATCTTGCCAACACTGCCGACGTTCACTTTAACCGTGGCATTGTGCTCAGCGTAAACCGGATTATCCGCATCGGACATATCCAGAAGCGCTATTGAATAACGGTTGGCCTCAGCACCCAACATGGTTTTTATCTCTGCGGCCATGTCCGGATCAGACGCGAAATCGAAATCCTTGGGCAACCCGATGCCGCGAGGCCGTACTTCTTGCATCGACAGTAACCCACCCAGCGGCAACTGACGCCCCCTCACCTCCCCCAACGCGGCCAGGCGGTAAAATTCGAGACGCCGAATCCCGGTATACTCATAACCGTCCAGCGGATAGGCGTGGACACTGGCCTCCAGGCCGAGCACAAGAAACCACAGTAGTACCCACCTCATGGTCTTACCTCCGGAGCCTGGTGCAGGTCGACCTGGATGCTGTCCAGTCCGGCCAGCACGTTATCCATGGCTTGCAAATAGCGGTTGTTTGTCGCGGCCTCATCCTGCACAAAAGGACGGATTTGCAAAAGCATCAGCCGCCCCTTAACAAAACCGAATTCCACGTCGGCAACCACACCACCCGCTGCGGATTGCGAGGTGCCGCCAAACCAGTCAGGCAGCCTCGCGGTAAACGCAAGTACCTGCCTGATAGACTCTTCGTCAAGCAGCCGCGCGGCGCCGCTGGCGGGCACCAACTGTGATCCGCCCGCAGGCAGAAGGTTGCGCCGCTGTGGTGCGGTTGCTGAATTCAGCAGCTCGACCCGAGCGTCTCTTACCCTGACACGGATTGTCTCTGCCGCCTGACCATCCACACCGCCAGCCACACCTTCATTCACCACCAGGGTAATAAACTCTCTGGATCCGCTCTCCACATCGGCGGTGACCATGACGCCAGAAATATCATTGGGAATACTCTTGTGCAGCAATACCGCGGCGTACAGGTGCTCCGGTCGATCCATGAGAGCCTGGCGCCAGCCGTAGGCGCGCTCGCTGAAAGGTGATGCCCAGACCTTGCGGATCGCCTGCAGTATGTTGTCAAAGCCGACGACGTTGGGGATGGTCAGATTCAGTCCGGCACCGGTAAAGCCCGGCAGGTCCTCAACGTTGGTGTCCGAACGCACGAACACACCGTAACTGCCGTCCACGCCAAAGGTCTGCGCCATGGAACGGCGCAGCGTTTCCTCAAAGCCCGGGGGAAACGGAGTATTGATGATCCAGTTGCGCAATCGAGCAAGAAACGCCCTGGCGGTTTCATTCCGTTGCGCAGCATCGGGCATTGCGGCGATCTGCCCATAACGCGTGCTCAGTGTCTGAAACATGCTGGCCCCGCCGGGTGTCGCCGCTTGTTCCAACATCTGCCGGAAGCCACCAAAGGGAATGGCTAGCCCCGGCGATACGTGTTGCGGAAAGTACCGGGTCAACTCACCGAGCTGAGCCGCCTTGGGCCCGACGATAACCCCGGAGTCGCCGCCGCCCAAGTGGCTGGTCGCAATGGGTTGCGTCCGTTGCAGATCCAATTTGCCGATATCGACGTTGATTACCGCGGCTATTGGCTCTGCCCCCTTCGATACAGTTTCTTCAGCGGATTGTGTGTCGCGCAGCAGTCGTACGATGCCACCAGGGCTCGCCGCCAACATTACCCGTTGCCCACGATGGCCCTGCACAACAGGCAACAAAGACTCATCTACTACAACATTGGGAATGCCGAGATTGCGCGCCAGAAGTTGGACGTGAGACAGATAGTTACCTTCATGGGCCGTGAGGATACCGCTGACAGGCGGCAGATCCTCGATGGTTTCGGGAACAATGACAATTGAATCGTCCAGGTAATTTGCATTTTTTATGTCATCCAGTGTGCGCAAGGTTCCGCGCGCCAAACCAGGATTAAGGCTATGCAGCCCCAGTGCGACAGGGGTACCGAACAATTCGCTGTGATAGCCGGTCAGACCTGCGGCATCCCTGCTGAGCGTGTCCAGTAGCGCCGAGTAGGCCAGTAGCGGGCTAGCTCGCAGACGGTCCGGTAAATAGTTGACGGCGAGTGGCTCGATCTGGCTCAGCTTTTCCATGGGCAGCGAAAAATAGAACATCAAGCGTCGGCGTGACCATTCCGGCGCCCGCGCCAGGTCATTCAGGTTTTTTCGATAATGATCGAGGGACAGTTCGCCGGTGTCCAAGGATTCGAATACCCGGCCCAGTTGCTCCCGCTCAAACGGCGTTAACAACCCCGTACCGTATGCGACCTCAATGACATCCCGCATCCAGTGCAGCAATTCTTTGCGCGGCCTGCCCTGCCATTGCTGGCTCAGCGATACGGCATCGATAAAGGTCTGTCGTTGCATTGCCACGGCCAGTTCCAAAGCCTGCACCATCAACGCCTCTGAGCCGAATTCCGTTAACCGGTTGCGTATCATCGCTAACAAGCGGCCCCCAATCGCCAGTCGCGCGCCAGCACCTTTTGCACTCGCCAGCGCCGAAGCACTGTGACGTAATTCTATTGCCACTGGCCGGTCACCCACTGCCGTTACCAGGTTGGTTGTCATCGCGGCAAGATCAGGTGCCGCAAACACCACGTCGATTACCTGGGCCAGAGCGGTGTATTGGTCCCGCAATGCGGCACGGCCACTGCTGGTGGCATAGTCGCGCACGCGTTGCGCATCCTTGTGATCAGGGCTGCCATGAATCTTGGCGCGCAGGGGGGCAAAGCCCGGATCCTGTTTAGCCAATGTCGCCGCCATACCGCGCAGCCCAATGACGGACGGATCATTACTGTCGCGCGGTAACAGGCGCACCGCTTCAAACAGCAGTGCAAAACGGTGTTCCCGCCATTGTGGCTTTTGTATCAGACCTTGCAGAATCCGCCGGGCTGCGGCTTCCTCGTCCTCCACCTGCTGGGCACCCCGGTAAAAACGCGCCTGGCGGAAAATCCACCCATTGTCGTGGGCGATCAGAAACCGCTCCAACAATAACATGCGAAAATGCCTCTGCTCCTGAGGCTGCTCACCAAAGTCATCGGCGCCCAGTTCGGCAAGCACGTTGGCTATGGGGAAGCCAGCTGCTTGCAGATCCAGCGTAGCCTCACTCCATTGACCGTGCTGGCGTCCACCGCCGTGCTCAACGCAGGCAAACGATTTGGGCGCCAGGATACTGCCGTCGTTACAGAACCAACGAATGCGAGAGAATGGGCCGCGCGGATTGTTCTTCATCTCGACGATGATCCGACCAAGGGCTTGCGTAGCTTCCCCCTCAGCTGGGCTTTCGAGGTAAGCAGCCGGTAATAACGCTGGTGTAAGCCAGATAAGCGCACAGGCGATGATTCTCCACCTGATTAGCCGCTTTAAAACCACACATGGCAACATGACATTAACTTGTAACAAAATAGCTCCTTTACCCTCTGATATTTCAGGATAAGAGAAAAACCCAACCCGCATACGACCATTGAAAAAATAGACCCCGCTTATCCAGTTAAGTTACAGACAATTAACAACCCTGTAGGTCTGTTTACAGGAAAACCGGGAAACCTGAGACCAGTGAAAAAACAATCTGAAAAACTGAATCTGTGCGAACACTGTCTTTCCATTTTCACGGAAATGCGGCCTGGAGAAGGTTGGGCGGTTATTTTGTTCTCTATGTACGCCATGGTCTTGATGATCTGCTACTACGTCTTCAAGACCCTGCGGGAAACGTTGATACTCACTTCCTTTAGCGCCGAAGTAAGAAGTTATGCCATGGCAGCCATTGCTCTGCTGCTGTTTTTTGTCATCCCGCTGTACGGCATGTTGTTTCGCTGCACGCAAAAGGTCCAACTCATACGATGGATCACTTTTTTCTTTGCTGGCAACATACTTATCTTCTATTTCCTGGGCCGTGCGGGCATGGAGTTGGGCTTTGTGTATTACGTCTGGGTGGGTGTTTATGGCGTTATGATGATTACTCAATTCTGGGCCTTTGCGGCGGACTGTTTCAACGTGGACAGTGGCCAACGCCTGTTCCCCATCATTTTGGCAGGACAGGCGCTGGGCGCAGTGCTCGGTACGCAGATTTTCAGTTTTCTGTTGCCTGTTCTCGGGCCCTTCAATCTACTGCTTATGGCCGGTCTTTTACTTGCGGCTACCACGATTTTTATACCCGCTGCGCACCGGTTGATACCAGGTGAATCAGCCTCCACTTACCGCGCAGACACGACCGACGGATGCAGTCAGCTTGATCATTTCATGGGTGGTCTGGCGGTGGTGGTGCGCAGCCGGTATCTGATCTTGATTGCCGTAGTGGCAGTCTTGCTGAACTGGATCAACAGTACCGGTGAGTTTATTTTTGCCGATTTTGTCAGTGCGCGGGCAACAACCGAAATAGCCACAAGCAATCTGGGGAAAAGCGAAGTTATTGCAGGTTTTTACAGCGATTATTTCACTGCGACAACCGTTCTGGGATTCATCATTCAAGTGTTCCTGGTATCGCGGATCTATCGATGGATCGGTATTAGCGGGGCACTGCTCATCCTGCCGGTAATCGCCATGCTGGGCTATGGCATGGTCGTTTTTCTACCGATTTTCAGCCTCATCTGGCTGGTAAAAATCATCGAAAACGCAACTGACTACTCCATTATGAATACCACCCGACATGCTATTTACCTGCCTCTCACCCAGATCGAAAAATACGAAGGCAAGACTGCAATCGACACGTTTTTCTGGCGCGTCGGTGATTTGGTGCAAGCCGGAGCGATTTATGCCGGCCTCAACTGGTTCGGGTTTGGTATCACCCAATTTGCGCTGGTCAATATGGGACTGGCCTCCGTGTGGATCTGGCTAGCGGTATTGATCGGCCGCCACTACCAACGCATGACCGCAACACATCGAGTCAGGCTCCCGTGAATAAGGCAAGGCGCTGAAACGCGCCCTGCAATTATTGAACGATGCGTTTTCGTAGTGAGTCCCGCCTCGGATGTTTGCGCAAACAGCTATTCGAAGTTACAGATACTTCTCCATTGGCAACAAGCTGAACAGACCGGATTTGAAACGCCGCCAGAATCCCGTGGCCGGTTCGTGCGTCCAGGATTGCCCCTCATCCGCCGACCAGAGCAGTTGCCCATCCCCCTCCCGGGTCACCCGCCAGCTGTTTTCCGGCACCATTGCCGCTTCGATGTCCTGCGCAAGCTGCTCTGCCAGTTGGGGGCTGTGGATTACCAGCACAGTTTCAGAATTGAGGTAGATCGAACGCAGATTGATGTTGAATGAGCCGATGTACAAGGTTTTGCGATCGAATACCGCCGATTTGGCGTGCAGGCCCACCGCACCGTTACTACAGAAGCCCGGCATCTCAATCCAACTCGAGCAGGCTGCTGCGTCGGGCCGCAACTCATACAGCTCCGCCCCGTTGGCCAGCATCGCGCCGCGACGACGTGCGTAGCCAGCATGATTGGTGGTGAGGTCGTTAGAGGCCAGTGAATTGGTCAGGGCCGAGACATGGACGCCTCGTGCGCTGATCTTTCTCAATATATCGAGCTGATCGTCTCCGAGAATGAGATACGCGGATTCCACCAGAATTTCCTTGTCAGCCTGCTCAACAAGTTTGTGCAGCGCCTGGGCACTGCGTTGGGGGCGATCCGTATCCGCTTGACTAATCACCACCGGTGAATCGAACACCAGCTCCCCCTCGGCCCAAGTCAGTACCGGCAGCACCTGCGCCATGTACTCGAACGCTGACGTCGCATTTTGCGGCGGCACCCGAGTGAGCCCGGCAGTATCGGATGCGGACACACGGATCTGATCCAGCTGTGCGTTCAGGCCCTGTCCCTCCGCAGCATCAGGCTCCAATTGGCTAATGGGGTAGCTTGACGCGCTGTTCCAGAACGCATCGAAATTGGCGGACAGGTCAGCAACGATCGGACCCGCGATCAGGACATCGCGGTCGCGAAAATTCACCTGTGGGTGTAAATCGAAGTACTCATCGCCGATATTGCGGCCACCCATGATGCCTAGCGCGCCGTCGACCACGAAGGTCTTGTTGTGCATGCGCTGATTGAGACGCTGAAAGTCGGTGATAAAGCTCAGCCATTTACCGATACCCGAGCGGACCGCGAAGGGATTGTAGATGGCAATCTCAATATTGGGATGCTGATCCAGCGCGGCGAACATCGTATCGCGCCCGTCCAAATTGACATCATCGAGTAACAGCCGCACACGCACACCGCGGTCGGCGGCCACTAGCAGGCGTCGCGCCAGATAAGTCCCCGACACGTCGCTGTTCCAGATGTAGTACTGCGCATCGATACTTTGCTCGGCAGCCTCAATCAGCGCGGCGCGCTGTAAAAAGGCCTGGCGACCGGCGTCCTGAATGTAAAATCCGGAATCACCCGATTGATTCTGCAGGTAAGGTTGAACCTGGTGGCCCAGGCGCGTTTCCTCCGGACGATCAAACGCGTACGACAGCGGCGATGCATTCTGAGGGGGCAACTGGGCGCAACCCTGTATAAACAGAATGGCGACGAGGATACATATACTCCTGGCACACAGTGCGCGCTTTGAAACTGCCGTCATCCTGTCAAGCAATGTCTTTATCCCGGTTGATGCCACCTGTCATTGCGGGACCAGGGCTACTCCCACTCAATCGTAGCCGGCGGCTTGGAAGACACATCGTAAGTCACCCGTGAAACACCGCTGATCTCATTGATAATACGATTAGACACAGTTTCCAGCAGCTCGTACGGCAGGTGTGCCCAGCGTGCGGTCATGAAATCGATGGT